>NZ_JBFTNH010000012.1:0-336985 GCF_056397385.1 Pseudomonas sp. 05N36
CTGATCCCATCCCGAACTCAGCAGTGAAACGATGCATCGCCGATGGTAGTGTGGGGTTTCCCCATGTGAGAGTAGGTCATCGTCAAGATTAAATTCCGAAACCCCAATTGCGAAAGCAGTTGGGGTTTTGTTTTGCCTGCGAGAAAGTTCGTACGGCAACATCGGACAGCTCCCGGCTGTCACAGTCACCTGACAATGCTAAGGTTCGGCCCTAGCTTTTGCATTTCTCCAAGGAAGCCCTTATGGCGGACGCCTCGTTCCTCAGTGCTGGTTTTATGGTGGTTCACGGCAACCGCCTGGACGAACTGCGTAGCCTGGTGGTCAGCTGGATGCGGCGTTATCCGCTTGCCCCCCTGGAAAATGAAATCGCTCTGGTGCAGAGCAATGGTATTGCCCAATGGCTGAAGCTGGCATTGGCCGAAGACCCTGAAGATGACGACATGGGCGGCTGTGGCATCGCTGCGGCCATTGATGTGCAGTTACCCGGCAGCTTTATGTGGCAACTTTATCGATCAGTGCTCGGGCGTGATGAAATTCCAGCGAAATCATTGCTGGACAAAGCCCCTCTAACCTGGCGATTGATGCGCCTGTTACCAGAGCTGATCGATCAACCACATTTCGAACCACTGCAACGCTTCCTGACTCACGATACCGACCTGCGTAAACGCTATCAGCTCGCTGAGCGGCTTGCGGATCTGTTTGACCAGTATCAAGTGTACCGGGCGGACTGGCTGGAAGATTGGGCAGCGGGTCGCCATCAACTGCGTAACGGTAGAGGTGAGAGCAAACCGCTCACACCGGCCAACTGCTGGCAGGCTGAGTTGTGGCGTGCGTTGTTGCTGGATGTCGGTGAGGAAGGCATGGCGCAAAGCCGTGCAGGCGTTCACCAACGCTTTATCGAGACAATCACTGGCCTGGACACTGTACCTAAGGGATTACCTTCACGGGTGATAGTTTTTGGCATTTCTTCGCTACCTGCTCAAGCCCTGGAAGCACTCGCAGGATTGGCTCGCTTCAGCCAGGTTCTGCTCTGCGTGCACAACCCATGTCGTCACCACTGGGCCGACATCGTCGCCGATAAAGACCTTTTAAGGCATCAGTACAAGCGGCAGGCGCGCAAGACCGGCATGCCGGTCGTACTTGACCCTCAAACCCTGCATCAACATGCTCACCCGCTGCTGGCAGCCTGGGGTAAGCAAGGGCGCGACTACATCAACCTGCTCGACAGTTATGACGATCCCAACAGCTATCGATCAGCTTTTCGCGATGGACGTATCGACCTTTTCAGCGAAAGCCAGCCATCGAACATGCTCAATCAATTGCAGGACGACATCCTTGAGTTACGCCCGCTGAATGAAACCCGCCTGCTCTGGCCTGCGGTCGATCTGAAGCAGGACGAGTCGATCCGTTTTCACATTGCCCATAGCGCACAGCGTGAAGTGGAGATACTCCACGATCAGTTGCTCGCGCGCTTCAGCGCTGATCCGCAGTTACGCCCACGCGATGTGATAGTGATGGTTCCGGACATCGACAGTTACGCTCCACACATCCGCGCCGTGTTTGGTCAACTTGAGCGGGAGGATCGGCGCTTTATCCCGTTTACGCTGACCGACCAGGGCCAGCGTGGTCGTGACCCGCTGCTGATCGCGGTCGAGCATTTGCTCAAACTGCCTGACAGCCGTTTCCCGGTCAGCGAGATTCTCGATTTGCTGGACGTTCCTGCATTGCGCGCCCGATTTGGCGTAGAGGAGCGTGACCTGCCGACCTTGCATCGCTGGATCGAAGGGGCTGGCGTTCGCTGGGGTATGAACGCGCAACAGCGTGCCGGTCTTGGTTTACCTGATGAGCTTGAGCAAAACAGCTGGCGTTTTGGTTTGCGTCGCATGCTTCTGGGGTATGCCGTTGGCAGTGGTCATTCCTGCGATGGCATCGAACCTTACGATGAAATTGGCGGACTGGATGCGGCACTGATCGGCCCATTGGTAGCTTTACTCGATGCTTTGCAGATCGCTCACGCGGAACTCACGCAACCGGCATCGCCCGAGCAATGGGGCGTGCGCCTGCAAGCGTTGATGCAGTTATTTTTTCTGGCCAGTAATGAGCATGACGACTATCTGCTGGCCCAACTCGAGTTGCTCCGCGAAACCTGGCTGGAGACTTGCGAGTCGGTTGGTTTGCAGGACGAATTGCCACTGACAGTGGTCCGTGAAGCCTGGTTGGCCGGTCTCGATCAGGGGCGTTTGTCCCAGCGCTTCCTGGCCGGCGCAGTAAACTTCTGTACGTTGATGCCGATGCGGGCAATCCCGTTCAAGCTCGTTTGCCTGCTGGGTATGAACGACGGTGATTATCCGCGTGCGCAGCCGCCACTGGATTTCGATCTGATGGGCAGCGATTACCGCCCCGGTGATCGGTCTCGGCGAGAGGATGACCGCTATCTATTGCTCGAAGCCGTGCTCTCGGCGCGGGACCAGCTTTACATCAGTTGGGTCGGGCGCAGTATTCGCGACAACAGCGAGCGCCCCGCATCGGTATTGATCGGTCAGCTGCGCGACCATCTGGCTAACGGCTGGAAAAACACCGACGGCACTAAAGAACTCCTCGAGGCGATGACCCAGGAGCATCCGTTACAACCCTTCAGTGCCCGTTATTTCCACGAAGGCGATCAATTGTTCAGCTATGCCCGGGAATGGCAGCTGTTGCATGAGCAACATGACAGCACTCAAACCTTGGAGGTGCTTGATGCCTATGTTCAGGAAGAACCGCTGAGTCTTGGTCAGCTACAGGATTTCCTGCGTAATCCCGTCCGGCATTTTTTCAGTCAGCGTCTCAAGGTGTTTTTCGAAGCGGCTGAAGCGCCTTTGGCAGATGAAGAGCCCTTCGTGCTCGATGCACTGCAACGCTACAGCCTGAGCGACAGCTTGCTTGAAGCTGCGCTGGCTAGCCCCGATCAACCTGAACAAGCTCTGCATGCACAGGCCAAAAGGTTGCAGGACAGCGGCTTACTGCCGATGGCCGGTTTCGGTGAGTGCTTGCAACGCGAGTTGATCGAGCCGCTACCGGATCTGCTGCAACGTTATCAACAGTTGCTGGCATTGTGGCCAACACCGCAAAACAGTGCTTTGCCGGTGACGCTCCAATTGCAGGGAGTGAGCCTGGAAGGCTGGCTCAGCGGTCTTCATCAATGCAGCGATGGCGGGCTGCTGGCTGTCACTACGATCCCCAACAGCATTGGTTCGATCAAGACCCGCAAGTGGCATCGTTTGACTCGTCCTTGGGTTAATCACCTGGTGGCTTGCGCGAGCGGCTTGTCGATGACTACGGGGTTGGTGGCCAGTGACGATACCTTGCTGCTTGCCCCTATCGAGCAAGATGCCGCGCTGAAAACCCTGGGCAATCTGTTACAGGCCTGGCAATCAGGTATGCGCCAGCCATTGCCCGTAGCGGTAAAAACGGCTTTCGCCTGGCTGGGCCAAACTGATCCGCTCAAAGCCGAGGCTGCCGCTCGCAAGGCCTATGAGGGCGACGGTCAGACCACCGATGGCGAGCGCCGCGAAAGCCCTGCACTGGCTCGCCAGTTTGCCGACTACAACGCCTTGATTGCCGACGAAACCTTTGTCGATTGGTGTGACGCGCTCTACCGTCCGCTGATCGAAGCCCCATGGCGCTCATTGACCAGTGAGGAGTCGCACTCATGACGGCGAAAGGCCCTCTGGCATTAGCCTTCCCGCTTCGCGGTAGTCAACTGATCGAAGCCAGTGCTGGCACCGGCAAGACGTTCACTATTTCCGCCCTCTATCTGCGCCTGGTGCTTGGCCACGGTGACGAGTCTGCCGGATTTGGCCGTGAGCTCCTGCCACCGCAAATCCTCGTGGTGACCTTTACTGATGCCGCCACCAAGGAACTGCGTGAACGGATCCGCACTCGCCTTGCCGAGGCCGCGCGGTTTTTCCGCGACGAAACGCCAGCGCCCGATAGCCTGATTGCCGAGTTACGGGGGCAGTTCAGTCCCGAACAGTGGTCCGGCTGTGCGAACCGTTTGGACATCGCCGCACAGTGGATGGATGAGGCGGCCGTTTCGACGATTCACAGTTGGTGCCAACGGATGCTGCGCGAGCACGCGTTCGACAGTGGCAGTCTGTTCACCCAAACCCTGGAAGTTGATCACAGCGATCTGCTCGGTGAAGTGCTGCGCGATTACTGGCGGCTGTTTTGCTACCCGATGCAAGGTGATGCGTTGAATTGGGTTCGCAGCCATTGGGGCGGCCCGGCTGCCTTGCTGCCACGGGTACGCGGGTTGTTCGCCAGTGAGCGTGATAGCGCTGAAGGGAAAGAGCCTGCCGAGCTGATCACGGAGTGCCTGCAAGCTCGACGTGAAGCGTTGCTGGAGCTCAAGGCACCTTGGCGGCAATGGGCGCAGGAGTTGCGTGAGATCTGTCTGCAAGGCGTCGCCAGCAAGTCTGTCGACGGGCGCAAGATGCAGGCGCGTTACTTCGAACCCTGGTTCGAGAAAATCAGTGCCTGGGCCGAGGATGACAGCGTTGAGCAACTGGATATCGGCACCGGCTTCAATCGTCTGACACCCGATGGCATGGCTGAGGCCTGGAAAGGTCAGGCACCGAGTCACCCCGGCCTGGACGCCATGCCCGGCCTGAAAGCCAGTCTCGACGCATTGCCGACCCCGGACGCCGCAGTCCTGAAACATGCCGCGCAGTGGGTGGGGGCGCGTTTTGAAGAAGAGAAGCGTCGGCGTGCTGAAATGGGTTTCGACGACATGTTGCTAAGGCTCGATACTGCATTGCGAGCCGAAGGTGGCGAGCGTCTGGCGACGTTGATTCGCGAGCAGTTTCCCGTCGCATTGATCGACGAATTCCAGGACACCGACCCGGTCCAGTACCGGATCTTCGAAAGTATCTATCGTATTGAAGACAACAACCCCGAATGCGGGCTGTTTCTGATCGGCGACCCTAAACAGGCGATCTATGCCTTCCGTGGCGCCGATATCTATACCTACTTGCGCGCGCGCCAGGCAACGAGTGGTCGTTTGCATACCCTGGGCACCAACTTCCGCTCCAGTCACGGGATGGTCGATGCGGTGAACCACGTGTTCCAGCGTGCCGAAGCTCGCGAGCAGGGGCGTGGTGCGTTTCTGTTTCGTGAGAAAAACGGCGAAAACCCGGTTCCATTTCTGCCGGTTGAATCTCAAGGCCGCAAAGAGTCTTTGCAGATCAACGGTCAGGCCGTACCCGCCTTGAACATCTGGCAGCTGTCCAGCGAGCAACCATTGTCCGGTGTTGTGTACCGACAGCAACTGGCTGCGGCTTGCGCCAGTGAAATCACGGCATTGCTCAATGGTGGTCAGCAGGGGCGTGCGGGGTTTGTCCGGGATGCAGAGGATCTACAGGGGTTGCTCCCGGCAGATATCGCGATTCTGGTACGCGATGGTAAAGAGGCCCAGGCGGTACGCAACGAGTTGTCCGTGCGAGGTGTGCGCAGTGTTTATCTATCGGACAAGGACTCGGTGTTCGCGGCCCAGGAGGCTCACGACCTGTTGAGTTGGCTGAAGGCCTGCGCCGAGCCGGATGTCGAGCGACCGCTGCGTGCCGCGCTGGCCAGCATCACCCTGAACCTGTCACTGACAGAACTTGAGCGCTTGAACCAGGATGAGCTGGCCTGGGAGAAGCGCGTCATGCAGTTTCGCGAGTATCGGGTGATCTGGCGCAGTCAGGGCATTCTGCCAATGTTGCGCCGGTTGCTGCACGATTTCGAATTGCCTCAGGCCTTGATTGCTCGAAGCGATGGTGAGCGGGTCCTGACCAACTTGTTGCATCTCTCGGAGCTGTTGCAACAAGCCGCCGCCGAGCTCGATGGCGAGCAAGCCCTGATCCGTCATTTGTCCGAGCATCTCGCGCTGTCCGGGCAGGCCGGCGAAGAGCAGATTCTGCGTCTGGAAAGCGATGAGCAACTGGTCAAGGTAGTGACCATCCACAAGTCCAAAGGCCTTGAGTATCCGCTGGTTTTTCTGCCGTTCATTTGTTCGGCAAAACCGGTGGACGGCAGTCGCTTGCCGATGCACTACCACGACGCGAACGGGCAAGCCCAGATAACGTTGAGCCCAACCCCTGAGTTGATTGCCCTGGCAGACGATGAGCGCCTGGCTGAAGATTTGCGTCTGCTCTATGTGGCCTTGACCCGAGCCCAGCATGCTTGCTGGCTGGGTGTCACCGACCTCAAGCGCGGCAATAACAACAGCTCGGTGCTGCACCTGTCGGCATTGGGCTACCTGCTGGGTGGCGGCGAAAAGCTGGCCGAATCGACGGCGCTGAAGCGTTGGCTGGAAGACTTGCAGCAAAACTGCAGCACATTGAGCTATGGCGAGATGCCTGAAGCCACAACCGAACGTTTTCTCCCGCCACGCAATGAGGCAACGTTGCTCGCACCGCTGATACCGAAGCGCAAGGCGGCCGAGAACTGGTGGATCGCTTCCTACAGTGCGTTGCGCATTGGCGATAGCCTGAGCGCTGGCAGCGACGAAGCGCCGGAAAGCCCGCAAGCGCAAAAGCTTTTCGATGACGAGCGACTTGATCCCGATGCGCCACGCGAAGTGCTCGCCAGCGGTGGTGATATCCATCGCTTCCCGCGCGGGCCGAATCCCGGGACTTTTCTCCATGGATTATTGGAGTGGGCGGGCGACGAAGGTTTCGCCGCAGACCCGAAATCCATCGAAGACGCCATTGCGCGCCGCTGCAACCGCCGCGGTTGGGAGGGCTGGATCAATACCCTGCGCGACTGGCTGCAGCACTTGTTGCAAGCGCCGTTATGCATCGGTGCCGAGCAACCGCCGGTGGTGTTCGAGCAACTGACCGAGTACCGGGTCGAAATGGAATTCTGGTTTGCCAGCCATAAAGTCGATGTGTTGAAGCTCGACGAACTGGTGCGCCAATACACCCATGCCGGCGCTTCTCGTGTCGTTGCCGAGCCCGTACTGCTGAATGGCATGTTCAAAGGCTTTATCGACCTGACGTTCGAGCACGCCGGGCGTTACTACGTTGCGGATTACAAGTCCAACTGGCTCGGTGCTGACGATTCGGCCTATACCGAGCAGGCCATGGAACAGTCGATGCTCGATCATCGCTATGACCTGCAATACGTGTTGTATCTACTGGCACTGCATCGCCAGCTCAAGGCGCGACTCGCCGATTACGACTATGACCGGCACATGGGTGGCGCCTTGTACCTGTTTCTGCGCGGCACCCGGGCACCTGGCCAAGGCGTGTATTTCACCCGTCCGCCACGGGAATTGATCGAACGTCTGGACCGGTTGTTCCAGGGAAAACCAGAACCCAAGCCTGAACCGGCCTGGGAGCAGGGTGTATTGCTATGAGCCGTTCCTTTGCCGATTTGTTACCCACGCCGTTGACGGCCGAGAGCCTTGCGCAACTGACGCCGCTGAGCCGTGCCGATGACCTGCTGCTGTTGCTTGAACGCTGGGTCGAGCGTGGCTGGCTTCGAGCCTTGGACAAAGCCTTTGTCGCCTTCCTCCACGAACTGGCGCCCGATGGCGATCCGCTGGTGTTGCTGGCAGCAGCCTTGACCAGCCATCAACTGGGACACGGGCATGTGTGCCTCGATCTGTTCGAGACGCTCAAGGAGCCGGACTTCGCGCTATCCCTGCCGCCGGAAGGCGATCTGCAGACCGGAACCCTGTTGTTGCCATCACAATTGCTTGAAGCATTGGAGGGCGCTCACTGGTGCAAGGTCCTGGCATCCAGCAGTCTTGTGGCACTGGCTGCCRATGGGGGCGACGAAGCAATGCGGCGTCCGTTGGTGTTGTCCGGCAAGCGACTGTATTTACGCCGTTACTGGACGTACGAACGGCGCATCGACAGTGCGCTGCGCCAACGACTTATCGTCCATGAACCAACACCCGATGACCTGTCCGAACGCCTGAGTGGCCTGTTTGGCCAGGCCAGTTCCAGCGCGCAGATCGATTGGCAGAAACTCGCCTGTGCCCTGGCCACCCGTGGTGCATTCAGCATCGTTACGGGCGGGCCTGGAACCGGTAAAACCACCACGGTTGTGCGTTTGCTGGCGCTGCTCCAGGCGCCAGCCGTGGAGGCGGGCAAGCCACTGCGGATTCGACTTGCCGCACCCACGGGCAAGGCCGCCGCGCGGCTGACTGAATCCATCAGTCAGCAAGTTCAAACACTGCAAGTCGCCGAGAGCGTCAGGGACAAAATCCCCTCTGACGTGACCACGGTCCACCGTCTGCTCGGCAGCCGGCCGGGCACCCGGCATTTCCGCCATCACGCCGGTAATCGCCTGCCGCTGGATGTGCTGGTGGTCGACGAAGCCTCGATGATCGACCTGGAGATGATGGCCAATCTGCTTGATGCGTTGCCGACGCATGCCCGGTTGATCCTGCTCGGTGACAAGGATCAGCTGGCGTCGGTGGAAGCAGGTGCCGTACTCGGTGATCTGTGCCGCGATGCCGAGGCCGGTTGGTACAGTCCGCAGACCCGCGATTGGCTCGAGGCCGTCGGTGGCGAAAAACTTGGTTCCAGCGGTTTGCAGGAAGACACCGACGCCCGTCATCCGCTGGCCCAGCAGGTCGTGATGCTGCGTCACTCGCGGCGCTTTGGCGAAGGCAGCGGCATTGGTCAACTGGCACGCTGGGTCAATCAGCAGCAGGCCGATGAGGCCCGCAAGCTGCTGGCTGCCCGCAGTCATGCCGATCTTTTTTCGCTGGCTCTCAAGGGCGAGCAGGACAGGGCGCTGGAGCGGCTATTGCTCGAAGGCCAGGGCGAAGGTCCGCAGGGGTATCGACATTACCTGAGCCTCTTACGCAACCAGCGTCCGTCCTTCAACTCACCTCCCGACGATCCATGCTGGGTCGAGTGGGCGCGCAATGTCTTGCAAGCCTTCGACGCTTTCCAGCTGCTGTGCGCCGTGCGCAAGGGGCCATGGGGTGTCGAGGGGCTGAATCAGCGGATTACCGGTGCGTTGCTCAAGGCGCGGCTGATCGACAGTGATCAGCAATGGTACGAAGGGCGTCCGGTACTGATGACCCGCAACGATTATGGTCTGGGCCTGATGAATGGCGACATCGGTATCGCCCTGAAATTGCCTGAGCGCGATGGCCTGGAGGGCGGACGCCAGGTGCTGCGCGTCGCTTTTGCGCGTAACGATGGTCAGGGCGGCGTGAGGTTTGTACTGCCCAGCCGACTCAATGACGTGGAAACCGTCTACGCCATGACCGTGCACAAATCCCAAGGCTCCGAATTCGCCCACACGGCGTTGATCCTGCCCGATGCGCTGAACCCGGTGCTGACCAAAGAGCTGATCTACACCGGAATCACTCGCGCCAAGGACTGGTTCAGCCTGATCGAACCACGTACCGGGATTTTCGAAGAGGCCGTACGACGCAAGGTCAAGCGCTTGAGCGGGTTGATGCTGGAACTGGGGTGAGCGGGTGCAGTGCGGTGGCGAGAGGATTTGACCTTTCGCCATCAAGACCCGGCCTGCTCCGAGGTCTACTCCGCTGCCAGCGCCATTTCGGTCTGGGCGGTCAGGCCCATGAAGCGTCGAACACGTTCGCCGGTCTGCTTGTTGCGTATGGCATACGGGCTGGCATCCAGCTGAATATTCCCGTTTTCCATGAAAATCACCCGATCGGAAATCGACATCGCGAAGTCCATCTCGTGGGTCACGATCAGCATGGTCATGCCTTCTTTGGCCAAATCGCGGATCACGTTCAAAACATCGCCCACCAGTTCCGGATCAAGGGCCGAAGTAGGTTCGTCGAACAGCATGATCTTCGGCTCCATGGCCAATGCCCGGGCAATCGCTACCCGTTGTTGCTGACCGCCGGAAAGCTGATGCGGGTATTTGTGCGCGTGGGCCAGCAGTCCGACCTTGTCCAGCAGTGCATAGGCGCGTTGTTCACTCAAGGGTTTTGCGCCGCCGTGGAAGCGCGGCGCCAGAGTGATGTTGTCGAGAATGCAGCGATGGGGAAACAGATTGAAGTTCTGGAAAACCATCCCGATATGCCGCACGCCACTACGAACCCTGGCGCTGTTGGGGGTGTCGTTGGAGCCGATGAAGCTTTCGCCGAAAAGCATGATCTCGCCCTGATCAATACTTTCCAGTCCATTGATGGTGCGAATCAACGACGTTTTACCTGAGCCTGACGGGCCGATGATCGAAATCACCTGGCCACTGCCGACAGTCAGGTCGATGCCCTTGAGCACTTCGTGATTGCCATAGCGCTTGTGGATCTTCTCCAGTTGTAGCACCGGTACCGCACCGCGATTGACCGGGAGGTCGGCAGTGCTGGTCAGCGGTTGGGATTGGGCCTTGAGTTGGCTCACGGCGGTTTCGTCGAGGGTTTGCGGCTTGCGTTGGTTCAGATCCAGATGGCGTTCCAGTCTTTGCAAAAACCAGCCGAACACGCTGACGATAAACACGTAATACACCGCTACCGCTGCAAGGGTTTCCATGACCAGGAAGTTCTGCGCGTACAGGCGCTGGCCGACGGTCAGCAGTTCGGTCAGGGAGATCACCGAAATCAGCGACGTCAGTTTCACCACCGTGATGTATTCGTTGATCAAGGTCGGCAAGGAAATGCGAAAAGCCTGAGGAATCACGATCAAACGCTGCAAACCCAGGAAGCCGATACCCAGCGCGCGTCCGGCCTCTTTCTGACCCTTGGCGACCGAAATCAGGCCACCGCGATGGATCTCTGCCATATACGCCGCTTCGGTGATCACCAGCGCGAACAACCCGGAGTAGAACGGGTTGGACAGGACCGAGCCGGTCATCGGGAATAACTGCGGCAGGTTGTAGACGAAGACCACCAGCACCAGCAGCGGAATACTGCGGAAGAACCAGATATAAGCCGTCGCCGGAAGTCTGAGCCAGGCCGAAGTCGACAGTTTGGCCGAGGCCAGCACAAAGCCCAGCAGCATGCCGATGAACCAGGCCAGGGCACTGAGTTCGATTACGGTGACGCAGGCTTGCCAGAAGGCGGAGTCTGCGAACAGGGAGAAGAAATACGTCCAATCGAATTGCATAAGTACCTCGAACCGCATTGAAATCTTCGCGGGTAAGCCGCTCCCGCATAGGGAGCGGTACTTTTGTAGGCGCGTGCTGGCCCGCGAAGGGGCGTCGCCTTAGTTGGACGCTTCTTCCAGGTTGTACTTCTTCAGGATAGCTGCGTAGTCACCGCTTTTTTTCGCCTCATCAAACGCCTTGAGCAGCGCCTGATAGGTCTCGTCATTGCCTTTCTTGACGAAGATGCCGAGGGTTTGCGGATAGACCAGATGCTGGGAGGTGATCACTACACGGCCGTTGGTGTGTTCGGCGATCATCTTCGCTGCGCCGGCGATTTCCATTTGGGCCTGGATATTTTTCGATAGCAGGGCCTGGGTCACTTCCGGTGCCGACGGGAACTCGCTGACAGTGATGGCGCCCTTGTTGTTCGGCACGCAATATTCGGTCGAGAGTTTCTTCAATTGAGCGACCCAGGTGGTGCCTTGCTCCAGTCCGACTTTCAGGCCGCAGAGGTCCTCTGGGGTTTGCGCATTCAGACCGCTGTCTTTCGGTGCCATGATTGCCGCGCCCGTCACCGCGTAGCCAATGGTCATGGCTTGAGTCTGACGCTCTGGCGTGATGTACATGCCGGAGATGATCGCGTCGTAGTGCCCGGAGTTCAGGCCGGAAATCAGATTGGGGAACTTGGTATCGACGAACTCCGCCTTGGCTTGCATCTGCTTGGCCAGGGCTTGAGCCAGTTCCGGATCGGAGCCGACGATATTCTTCTGGCTGTCATAGGATTCGAACGGCGGGTAGGTGATTTCCATGCCGATTTTCAACTGACCCGGTGTGGCGGCGGAAGCCATGCTGGCAGTTGCACAAAACAGGCTGGCGGCGAGCAGGGACAAACGGGCAGCACGGTTATTTTTGTAAAGCATTTTCGGTGACTCCGATTAGAAAGTAGTGGCCGACAGCAATGATCAGGACGGTTGCGTCTGATTTTTCAGGTGCCCGAAGCTCGAAGGCTTACGCGCCTTCTCCGGCAACGTGATTTCTCCGTTTTCCACCCGCTTGCGCAGGTATTGGTAAGTCTGCAGCGCCTGGCCGTACATGTGTTCGCCAATGGCGATCTGCTCATACTCTTGCCCGGTCTTGGCGAAACCTGGCAGGGGTTTGATCTGGGTATGGAAGTCGCAGGCATAGAACAGCGGGAAGGAGTAGCGCTCTTCGCTGACACTGCGGACACGGTGAGCCGTTGCAACGAACGCACCCGCGGTCATGACTTCGAGCATGTCGCCGATGTTCACCACGAACGCCCCTGGAACAGGCGGTGCATCGATCCACTGGCCAAGATTGTTCATCACCTCCAGCCCGGGTTTGTCAGCCAGCAAAATGGTGAAGCACTCGTAGTCGGTGTGCGCACCAATCCCGGGTGCATCCTGAGCCGTGCCGTCGAACGGGTAGTGGATCAGCCGCAGCTTCGAGGGCGGCCGGGTGACCATGCTGTCGAAATAGTCTTCCTCCAGGCCCAATGCCAGGGCGAAGCCACCGAACAGCCGTCGACCGAGGGCGAAGATCGCGGCGTAGTACGCCTGTACGGCTTCCTTGAAACCTGGCAGCGACGGCCATTCATTCGGCCCGAGCAGCGGCGTGTTAGCCAGCACCAGCGGGTCGTTTTCCGGAACTTCGAAGCCGATGTCGAAAGCTTCCTTATGATCCGGTTTGCCCTTGGCGTAAACCTCTTCACCTTCCGGGACAAAGCCCTTGTGGGTCTTCGAGGTGCCGATGTAGTGCTGCATCTTGGTGTCCAGGGGCTGATCGAAATAGTCTTTGGCTGCCTGGCGCAGGTTGGTGATCAACTGCGGATCGATGCCGTGGCTGGTGATGTAGAGGAAGCCGACGTCACTGGCGGCCACCCCGAGCTGTTCTGCAACGACCAGCCGATGTTCCCGTTCGATGCTGAACAGGCCGGCGATATCCACCACCGGAATGCTCTTGAAGTTCGCTTGGGGCGTAGTGTTATTGATCTGCTCAGACATGTTGCAAGCACCTCACGCGAGGGTTGAGTAATTGAAGCGATCGAAGTGTTCGCGCTCTGTGTTGGCCATCCAGATATTCAGCGACCATAGGTCGGCGACCGGCACATTGGTGAAGGGCAAGTGGTGCAAATAGCCGTCGGCACCGAACTCAGGCGTCAGGGTGCTGACCTGATAGCCGCGAGCCTGTTGGGAGTGCCAGATGGCTTCCCAGTGCTGTTGATGGAAGGCCAGTTCCCGGGCGTATTCCGGGGCGGCGGGATGGGGAACCTGCGGGCCTTGGTCATAACCGACCCGGGCCTGGATATGGTGCACGCGCTCGACGAAGGCACTCAGGTCGTCCGCCGGATCATTCAACAACCGCTCGCACGTCACGACCCAATGGCTGATATCGCTGGTGAACCGCAGGTCGGGTAGCTGCCGGATCAGTTCAAGCGTTAGCCAAGGGTTGAACAGTGAACGTGAGCGATGGGTTTCGAAGCTGCAGAATTGCCCGTGCTTGCGTGCCAGCGCCATGGCCTGGCCGAAGAACTCCACCTGCTGCGCCAGCGGCCAACGGTCATTGCCGGCCAGGACATTGACGAAGCGTGGATTGAGCTCGGCAGCCCAAGCGAGTTTTTTGTCCAGATCAAGAAGGTGTTCGGTGGGCGGCGCTGATTGTTCCGGCAGCACGTCATAGGCGGTAAACACGGTGCTGATGTAAGCCAGTTCATTGGCCTTTAGAAAGGCGCCGAACTCGGCTCGCTCGCGGACTTCCAGCGGCAGGCGAGCTTCCATGCCATCGAAGCCGGCGTTCAACAACTCATCGAGTGCCTGGGCCTTGCTCGCGCTATAGCCCCAGAGGGTACGGAATATTTCCAGTTTCATCGGTGAACCTCCACGACGCCTTCAACTACTCAAGGCTCGACGCCGGCGCATGACCGAATCGAGCTGTTATGGCAGTAGCAAAAGGTTTTCATGAGTCGGGTCTCGGTGGATCCGTTCTCACTTACGTCGCTGTCAGCTTTTATTGTTATTAGGACCGCAGTGCGGTTACAGGTCACGTTGGTGCCGATGGTAGGCATGGGGTGAAACAGAGAAAAATAGGAAACCCCAAATTGTTACTTCAGGATTTTATAAACAAATAGGCGCCTATCAATGCTCGCTGTTTTCGTGAGCGTTTCACCGGATATGCTATCGTTGCGGCATCATCCACGACGATCAACGAGAGTTCCCGCATGAAGCTGGCTGTCTGGACGACAGAACGCATTGCTGGCTGGAAGCAGCTACTGCTGGCCGGCCTTTTCTGTTTGTGGGGCTTCCCTGTTTTCGCCGAGCCGCAGGCGCTAGTGAGCATGGCTGATCAGCGCGCCATGTCGGTCACGCAAGTGGTGTTGGGAATCCTCAGCTACGCTCGCTGGCCAGTGGAGCCAGCGCAATTGCGGTTATGCGTGGTCGGTCCCACCGAGTACACCGACGATTTGCTCAAAGGCACCACTCAAGCCACGGGGCGTCCGGTGGTCGTTCGGCGACTGTTGGCCAATTACCCGGCGATCGCCAGCGAGTGTGACGCGGTCTATATCGGCAAACTGACCAATGAAGAGCGCAGCACGCTCTTCGCTTCATTGGCAGGCCATCCGGTGCTGAGTATCAGCGAGGGCGGCGATCAATGCACGGTAGGCAGCCTCTTTTGCCTGCGGGTCAGTGACAATCAAGTCTCGTTTGAGGTCAACCTCGATTCGGTAGCCCGCAGCGGTGTACGCATTCACCCCAGCGTCTTGCAACTCTCGCGCCGTAAAGCGGCGGCCCCATGAGCCTGTTCAGGTCCGGTAACCGCCCGACTCTGCAATCGGTCATTGGCCGTGGACACCTGATTGTCGCGTTGGTTGGGGTGGCCATGGCCAGTCTGTCCCTGACCCTGCTCGGGGTACTGGCCTTGCGGGTGTATGCCGATCACAACCTGCAGCTGATTGCCCGTTCGATCAATTACACCGTGGAAGCTGCGGTGGTGTTCAACGACAGCGCGGCGGCGACCGAAGCGCTGGCGCTGATCGCATCCACAGAAGAAGTGGCCGATGCCCAGGTGTTCGATGAAAAGGGCCAACTGCTCGCTCGTTGGCAGCGACCGGAAACCGGTCTGGTTTCCGAGCTGGAAATGCAGATCGCCCGAGTACTTCTGGAAAAACCGATCAATATGCCGATCCACCATCAAGGTCAGGAAATCGGCAGCATCCTGCTGACCGGGCATGGCGGCAGCCTGATGCGCTTTTTGCTCAGCGGCCTGGCCGGAATTGTCGTGTGTACGGCAGTCAGCGCCTGGGTCGCGTTGTATCTGGCACGCCGTCAACTACGCGGGATTACCGGCCCACTGCGCAGCC
The DNA here is from genome assembly GCF_056397385.1 of Pseudomonas sp. 05N36. NCBI lineage: Bacteria > Pseudomonadati > Pseudomonadota > Gammaproteobacteria > Pseudomonadales > Pseudomonadaceae > Pseudomonas > Pseudomonas sp. 05N36. The sequence goes on from NZ_JBFTNH010000012.1 coordinate 15,425, forward strand.
TGGCCGAGGTCGCTCACGCCGCGCGCCAGGAGCGGGCCCTCGATCGTCGTGTGCCGCCAGCACGCATTGCCGAACTCGACAGCCTGGGCAACGACTTCAATGCCTTGCTCGATGAACTGGAGTCCTGGCAAACCCACCTGCAAAGCGAAAACGAAACGCTGGCCCACCAGGCCAGCCATGACAGCCTCACCGGTTTGCCGAACCGGGCGTTTTTCGAAGGTCGGCTGATCCGTGCATTGCGCAACGCCAGCAAACACGATGAACGGGTTGCCGTGCTGTTTCTCGACAGCAACCAGTTCAAGGGTATCAATGACAACTTCGGTCACGCCGCTGGCGATGCGGTGCTGATTGCCGTTGCAACCCGAGTCCGGGCGCAATTGCGTGAAGAGGATCTGGTCGCGCGCCTGGGCGGTGACGAGTTTGCTGTGCTGTTGACGCCGTTGCACAACACCGAAGACGCCGAACGAATTGCCGAAAAGATCATCGCCAGCATGGAGCTGCCGGTTCAGTTGCCGGGCGATACCCAGGTGGTGACCTCACTCAGCGTTGGCATCGCCATTTACCCCGATCATGGCGCCACGCCGGGTACACTGCTCGATGCCGCCGATGCGGCAATGTATCAAGCCAAACGTCTCGCTCGAGGCGGGCAATATACGGCAGGGTCGGAGCACCTTGTCGCCAACGTTCAAACCAGGAGTTAACAGCCTTGTTTTCACTGACCCAGCGTTCCCTGCGATTCTTTACCTTTACCTTGCTCATGGCCGTGCTGGCAGTGAGCGGTTGCCAGACCGCACCGCAAAAAGGCCTCAGCCCGGCGCAAATCGTGGTGCTTAAACAGCAGGGTTTCGAATTGACCGAGGAGGGCTGGGCCTTCGGTTTGTCGGGCAAGGTGTTGTTTGGCAGCGACGTTGATCACCTGAACCCGCAAAGCACCGAAATCGTCGAGCGAATCGGCAAGGCGCTGCACGGTGCCGGCATTGAGCGCGTGCGGGTCGATGGCCACACCGACACGTCGGGTAAAGAGGCCTATAACGAGCAACTTTCCCTTCGCCGCGCCAAGAGTGTCGGCGCGGTGCTGACCAGCGTTGGCCTGCGCGAGGAGAACATTCGGCTGCGCGGCCTGGGCAGCGCCGAACCGGTGGCATCCAACACCACCGTCGCCGGACGCACCGAGAATCGCCGGGTATCGATCGTGGTGAGCGCTGACTAGTCAGCGAAGTGCATCGTTCGGGTTTCCCCCATCAATAGCGCCTGATTCTGTTCGGTCACGGCGCGGATGCGTTTGCAGGTCATAAGCCGAGTGTGTCCCGGTTACTATCGACGTGCCTTAACTCTGATTCATTCGATAGACCATCGCGCTCCAGTAACGGTTGCCATTGCGTTTCTGGAGAGTCCATCCGGCAGCCTCCAACTGCTTGGCGATCATTCGATTCATGAAACCGTGACCGAGCAACAGGACCGGTCCTGCGCTCGCAAGGGATTGAAGTTGTTGAGCGGCCTCGGTGGCCCGAATCCTGGCCTGACGGACAGACTCGACCGTCCCTGAGAAGCCGCATAACCATGAGACTCGAAGGATAAATGCCCACGTAAACGGTGAAAGACGCAGCAGTCTCCAGCGGCCATGGGGCAGCTGCGCCTCGCAGAAAATCGCGTCTACCAATGTCGGCTGAAGGCCCAGCGCCCGAACGGATGTCAGAGCCCGAGGCGCACTGCTCGATACGACCACTTGGGCGGTAGCGGCCAGTTGCACACTCGCCTCTGGGGCGGGCTGGTCGATGATTTCGGATAGGTTGTATTGCTCGATCCAGCGTTTCATATCAAGCGCTGAAACCTTGTTGACCACGGCCAGATTCGGCTGCCCATGGCGCATCAGGATGATCTCCCTGCTCACTGTGCTTACGTCCTTGTCTTACTGCCCCAAGAGTGCAGAGAATGCACCCGGCGGGCATTTGATGTCACCAGCTGCGTACCAATCCCTGCCACAAAACCTGGCAAAGGCCTGCTGACTTCATTACGAAGGGCTGTCAGTCGGCGAAGTGCATCGTTCGGGTTTCCCCCATCAATAGCGCCTGATTCTGCTCGGTCACGGCGCGGATGTAGTCCCACAACAACGTGATTCGCTTGAGCTTGCGCAAGTCCTCGCGGCAGTACATCCAGAATTGCCGGGTGATATTGATTTCCTCCGGCAGCACCGGCAGCAATCGTGGGTCCTGAGCCGCCAGGAAACACGGCAGAATCGCCAGCGAGCGGCCTTGCTGCGCGGCGACAAATTGCGCAATGACGCTGGTGCTGCGCAGGTTGGCGCTGGCGCCGGGCAGCACATTCGCCAGGTACAGCAGCTCCGAGCTGAATGCCAGATCGTCGACATAACTGATGAACTGATGCTTGCCCAAATCTGCCGGGCGGCGGATGGGTGGGTGTTGGTCGAGGTAATCCTGGGTTGCGTACAGCTGCAGACGGTAATCACAGAGTTTGCAGCAGACGTAAGGGCCGTGCTCCGGGCGCTCCAGGGCGATGACAATGTCTGCCTCGCGCTTGGACAAGCTGATGAAGTGCGGCAGCGGCAGGATATCCACCGAAATCGCCGGATAGGCATCGACGAAGTGGCTGAGCTGCGGGGTGATGAAAAAGCTCCCGAACCCCTCGGTGCAGCCCATCCGCACATGGCCGGATAACGCCACGCCCGAGCCGGACACCTGCTCGCACGCCATGTGCAGCGTGCTTTCTATGGATTCGGCATAACCCAGCAAACGCTGGCCTTCGGCGGTCAAGACGAAGCCATTGGTCCGTGATTTTTCGAACAATAACGTCCCCAATGCGCCTTCCAGCGAACTGATCCGCCGTGACACGGTGGTGTAATCCACGGCCAGGCGTTTGGCGGCGCTGCTAGCCTTGCGGGTACGGGCGACCTCGAGGAAAAACTTCAGGTCGTCCCAGTTCAATGAGCCTAACGATGTGATGTTTTTTTGCATGTTGGACCGGATTTTATGTGCGTTCTTATTAGAAGTTTGCACATCTATACTCCAAAAACAGTCCGACAACCAATTCGCGACACACGCCTCATCACAAGGCGACTTTTCTCGCCTTGGCTCCCTGCATAACAACAAGTCCAGGAGACCGTCATGAACGCATCGCTCACGCCAGAAACCACTGTGCAAAAGGTCAAGCTGTTGATCGACGGCCAATGGGTCGAGTCCCAGACCACCGAATGGCACGACATCGTCAATCCGGCAACCCAGCAAGTGCTGGCTAAAGTACCGTTCGCTACGCCTGCGGAAGTCGACGCGGCGATCAGCGCCGCTCATCGCGCTTTTCAGACCTGGAAGCTGACACCGATCGGCGCGCGGATGCGCATCATGCTCAAGCTTCAGGCGTTGATTCGCGAGCACTCCAAGCGCATCGCCGTGGTTCTCAGCGCCGAGCAGGGCAAAACCATCGCCGATGCTGAAGGCGATATTTTCCGTGGCCTGGAAGTGGTCGAGCACGCGTGCTCCATCGGCAGCCTGCAAATGGGCGAATTCGCTGAAAACGTCGCGGGCGGTGTTGATACCTACACCCTGCGCCAACCGATCGGTGTCTGCGCCGGTATCACGCCGTTCAACTTCCCGGCGATGATCCCGCTGTGGATGTTCCCGATGGCCATCGCCTGCGGCAACACCTTTGTGCTCAAACCGTCCGAACAGGACCCGATGTCGACCATGCTGCTGGTGGAACTGGCCATCGAGGCGGGCATTCCAGCCGGCGTGCTCAACGTGGTTCACGGCGGCAAGGATGTGGTGGACGCGCTCTGCACCCACAAAGACATCAAGGCTGTTTCGTTCGTCGGTTCAACGGCAGTCGGTACTCACGTCTACGACCTGGCCGGCAAACACGGCAAACGCGTGCAATCGATGATGGGCGCCAAGAACCACGCGGTGGTGCTGCCCGATGCCAATCGTGAGCAAGCCCTCAATGCGCTGGTCGGTGCCGGTTTCGGCGCTGCAGGTCAACGCTGCATGGCCACCTCGGTGGTGGTGCTGGTGGGCGCGGCCAAGCAGTGGCTGCCAGACCTCAAGGCCCTGGCGCAAAAACTCAAAGTGAATGCCGGCAGTGAGCCGGGCACTGACGTTGGTCCGGTGATTTCGAAACGGGCCAAGGCGCGGATCCTTGATCTGATCGAAAGCGGCATCAAGGAAGGCGCAAAACTGGAGCTCGATGGTCGTGATATCACCGTCCCCGGGTACGAAAAAGGCAACTTTGTCGGCCCGACCCTGTTCTCCGGCGTGACCACCGACATGCAGATCTACACCCAGGAAATCTTCGGTCCGGTGCTGGTGGTGCTGGAAGTCGACACCCTCGATCAGGCCATTGCGCTGGTCAACGCCAACCCGTTCGGTAACGGCACCGGCCTGTTCACCCAGAGCGGTGCGGCGGCGCGTAAATTCCAGAACGAAATCGACGTTGGCCAGGTCGGCATCAACATCCCGATCCCGGTGCCGGTTCCGTTCTTCAGCTTCACCGGCTCGCGGGGCTCCAAGCTCGGCGACCTCGGTCCGTATGGCAAGCAAGTGGTGCAGTTCTACACTCAAACCAAGACCGTCACCAGTCGCTGGTTCGACGATGACAGCGTCAATGACGGTGTGAACACAACCATCAATTTGCGTTAAGGAGCCGGACATGAAAATCGCTTTTATCGGTCTCGGCAACATGGGCGCGCCGATGGCGCGCAACCTGATCAAGGCTGGCCATTCGCTGAACCTGGTCGACCTGAACAAAGCCGTACTCGCAGAACTGGCGCAACTGGGCGGCACTATCAGCGCCACGGCGCGTGAAGCAGCGCAAGGCGCAGAGCTGGTGATTACCATGCTGCCGGCCGCTGTCCATGTGCGCAGCGTCTGGCTGGGTGAAGACGGCGTGCTGGCCGGGATCGCCAAGGGCGTTCCTGCTGTGGATTGCAGCACTATCGACCCACAGACCGCCCGCGATGTCGCCGCTGCTGCGGCCAAGCAAGGTGTGGCCATGGCGGATGCGCCGGTTTCCGGTGGCACCGGCGGCGCTGCGGCCGGGACGCTGACCTTCATGGTCGGCGCCACGCCGGAGTTGTTCGCCATCCTGCAACCGGTATTGGCGCAGATGGGCCGCAACATTGTGCATTGCGGTGAAGTCGGCACCGGGCAAATCGCCAAGATCTGCAACAACCTGTTGTTGGCGATTTCCATGGTCGGCGTCAGCGAAGCGATGGCCCTTGGCGATGCCTTGGGCATCGACACTCAGGTGCTGGCGGGGATCATCAACAGTTCGACCGGTCGTTGCTGGAGTTCGGAGATGTACAACCCGTGGCCGGGCATTGTCGAAACAGCACCGGCATCGCGTGGTTATACCGGTGGTTTTGGTGCCGAATTGATGCTCAAGGACCTGGGGCTGGCGACTGAAGCTGCGCGTCAGGCGCATCAACCGGTAATGCTCGGCGCGGTGGCTCAGCAGCTGTATCAGGCGATGAGTCAGCGTGGTGAAGGCGGCAAGGATTTCTCGGCAATCATCAACAGCTATCGCAAACCCTGATAGGGGGGGCGGGACTGTGGCGAGGGAGCTTGCTCCCGCTCGGCTGCGAAGCAGTCGTCAATCCTGAACACGCGGCGTATCTGACAAGTCGCATTGGCCTCATGGGTCCGCTTCGCGAACCAGCGGGAGCAAGCTCCCTCGCCACAAAAGCCGCGCTCGCCACAAATATGGCGTAATCCGTCGATACTTTCCGAGAGCCCACGTCGGGTGGACTCTCGGTTTTTTATTGCTGAATCAGGCGAAAACGAAGTACTTGCGTACGGTCTCGACCACTTCCCACGTACCTTTCATGCCCGGCTCAATGACGAAAATATCGCCCGCGCGCAGATGGATCGGTTCCATGCCGTCCGGAGTGATCACGCAGTAGCCTTCCTGGAAGTGGCAGTATTCCCACTTCACATACTCCACGTACCACTTGCCCGGTGTGCAGATCCAGGTGCCCATGATCTTGCTGCCGTCTTCGCTGGTGTAGGCGTTGAGGTTGACGGTGTGCGGGTCACCTTCGAGTTTTTCCCATTTACAGGCATCAAGCACCGGCAGTGGATGGGTATCGCGAAGAACGGTAATGGGTTTGGACATGCTGACTCCGAGCGTTAGGCAGGACTGAAGTCGCACCCTATAGCGCCCGGCTCGGTGTCAGTTGTCTGTGCTCGACATTCAGCTGTCCAGAAACGCGCTATCGATCAAACCTGCTCAAGCGGACAGTCAGATTGAGCCTGCTTCAGGCTGGCTTCGAACTCAGTCAATTGCACGTATTGGCGGGCCAACGCTGTAATTCTGTCCGCCAACTCCTGCTTTTTATCGGCAATCGCCTGATGCGCCAGATGCCACGGCAGTGCCTGCCCGTGTTGACCCTGAAGCACCGCCTGCAATTCCTTGAGCTTGAACCCCAGTTGCTGAGCACATTTGATGAAGGTCAATAGCTCGACGCTCTGCTGATCATAGAGGCGGTATTTGCCTTGGCGTCGCGCGGGTGGCAGGAGGCCGATCTCCTCGTAATGGCGAATGCTTTTGACGGTCGTGCCCGACAGTTGCGCGGCTTTGCCGATAAACATGAAAAATCCCTTTTGTGAGTGTCTCCGTTGATGCGCGCGATTATCCGCGAGACTCAGCCAGCACCGATAGCCTGCGCTTGCATGAGCCAGCGTTCCCTTTGATGCTCACTCGATCCAAGGATCGGGCCGAAGGTCAGGGTTTTTAACGGCGTGATACCGCAGAACGCCAGTGTGGTTTTGCGCATCTGATGCAGTCCGGGCATGCGGTAGATCCAGCGGTAGTACCAGGGCGGGGTATCCATGGTCACCAGCAAGTCGGCCGTGCGCCCGTGCAGGAGTTTGTCCGGGAAGGCTTTGCCCTGGCGGTACTTGAAGGCGAAACCGGGAAGGAATGTTCGGTCGAAAAAGCCCTTGAGTAGCGCCGGAATCGCCCCCCACCAGATCGGATAGACAAAGGTCAGGTGTTCCGCCCAGATGATATCCGCCTGAGCTTTCAGCAGATCGTCTTCCAGCGGCTGAATCTGTTGATAGCCCTCGCGCAATATCGGGTCGAACCTCAAGGTTCCCAGGCGTAACTCACGGACCTCATGCCCGGCGTTTTTTGCCGCCTGTACATAGCGGTCGGTGAGGGCGCCGCAGAAACTGTTGCTCGATGGATGGCCGAGAATGACCAGTATTCGTTTGCTCATCACTTCGTCCCTGGGTAGCAAAACGATAAGGATAAAGTCGGCCCCTTGGGGGAGAGTCAAGCGTCGCCCAGGTGCCTGTTTCGGGCATTGAAATTTTCACCCGCTAAACTTCAGGTTCTTGGCATTAAGTGCGAAACATTTGGGCGTTCCCGACGGATTTCGCAAGAATCTTCACAGGCATCACTCGTATCATTCACGCGAGAGTTGCCGAGAGCTATGCAATGAAAAAAACAATGTCGTGGTGGGATATCAGCCCGCCCTTGAGCACCGCAACGCCGACGTGGCCGGGTGATACGCCGTTTCAGGAAGAGCGTGTCTGGACCTTCGGGCCTGAATGCCCGGTGAATGTCGGCCGCATCACCCTGTCTCCCCACACCGGCGCCCATGTCGATGCACCGTTGCATTACAGTGCCGAAGGTGCAGCCATCGGCGATGTATCGCTGGATGTCTATATCGGCCCGTGTCGCGTCTTGCACTGCCTGGACAGCGGTCGCCTGGTTCAGCCCGGGCAACTGGAAGGACGCCTTGCCGATCTGCCCGAGCGCGTCTTGCTGCGCACTTATCAACAGGCGCCGTTGACGGCCTGGGATCCGGACTTCACCGCTGTGGCCAAGGAAACCGTCGACCTGCTGTCGAGCCTTGGCGTGCGGCTGATCGGTATCGATACGCCGTCACTGGACCCTCAACAGTCCAAGACCATGGATTCGCACAACGCAGTGGCCCGCCATGGCATGGCGATCCTAGAAGGCATCGTGCTCGATGACGTGCCGGAAGGCGACTATGAACTGATTGCGCTGCCGCTGCGGTTTGCCAACCTGGACGCGAGCCCGGTCAGGGCGATTTTGCGTCCTCTGAATAAACCGCCACTTGAGGAGCCTGCTCAATGAGCCAATGTCCCTATTCTTCGTCAAATCAGCCGGAAGAATGGCATAACGCCGAGCTGAATTTTTCCGACTCCATGAGCTACGGCGATTACCTGGATCTGGGGAAGATTCTCAGCGCTCAGCACCCTCTGTCGCCGGACCATAACGAGATGCTGTTCATCATCCAGCATCAGACGTCCGAGCTGTGGATGAAGCTGATGCTGCACGAGCTCAAGGCCGCTCGCGAACACGTCAGGCTGGGCGAGTTGCCGCCGGCGTTCAAGATGCTGGCGCGGGTCTCGCGGATTTTCGATCAACTGGTGCATGCCTGGACGGTGCTGGCGACCATGACGCCGACCGAATACCACGCGATCCGGCCGTTTCTGGGCCAGTCATCGGGCTTCCAGTCGTTCCAGTACCGCGAGATCGAATTCATCCTCGGCAACAAAAGTGCAACGCTGTTGCGTCCGCATGCGCACCGGCCGGAACTGTTGGCGGAGCTGGAAAAGGCGATTGCCACACCGTCGCTGTATGACGAGGCGATTCGCTTGATGGTCAGCGCAGGGTTGGCGATTGATCCGCAGCGCTTCGAGCGCGACCCGGCCAGCCCGACCGCTTATGACGCCTCGGTCGAAGCTGCCTGGCGTGTGGTCTACACCGACCCTTCGCGGTATTGGGATCTTTACCAGTTGGCGGAAAAACTGATCGACCTTGAGGACTCGTTCCGTCAATGGCGCTTTCGCCATGTCACCACGGTTGAGCGGATCATCGGCTTCCAACCGGGTACCGGCGGCACCGAAGGTGTGGGTTATCTGCGCAAGATGCTCGATACCGTGCTGTTTCCGGAGTTGTGGCGCGTGCGCTCGACCCTCTGATCCGAAATACAAAAAGCCCCGGCATTCGTCGAATGCGGGGGCTTTTGCATTTGGGCGGACGATCACCGATTCATGACCTGTATATCCCTCTGCGACCACCTGTCGGCACTGTAATTTCTGACAGTAGCCAAACGCAGTGTTTCAGCATTAGCTGTCGTGAAGACCAAGGATGACGACAGGCCATGCCGGTTCAGGCGTTCACCGTACACTGCGACACCCCGACGCTGACCGTTACCGGCTCGCGTGGTTTGACGCTGCGTTCAGTCGGCTACTGCCGCCGTGCCCTCGCAGAACCCGTCGAAGCGCGCATCAACCACAGCACTTATGACCCGGCCGGGCGAGCGATTGCCCAGCGGGATCCACGACTGATGACGGACACTTCGGCTCCCGCCAACCTGAGCACGGTTTATTCCCTGTCCGGCAAGGTGTTGAGCACGATCAGCGTCGATGCCGGGTGGCGCGTCAATCTGGTAGGCGAAGCGGATCAGTCCGTGCACAGCTGGGATGGCCGGGGCAGTCAGCGCTGGACTGAATACGACGATCAGTTGCGCCCGCAGGCGGTGTTTGAACGGGCGGTCGATGGTGAGCCGTTGTGTTCGGAGCGTTACGGCTATGGCGGTGTTGATCCGGCATTCGCCACGCACAACCAGTGTGGGCAACTGATTCGTCACGATGATCCGGCGGGTCGGTTGTTGTTCGCGGAGTTTGGCTTGAGTGGCGGGCTGCTGGAGCAGACGCGGGATTTTCTGCGGGAGCTGAAGTCCCTTGACTGGCCTGAGCTTGTGGAAGATCGTGAGAAGTTGCTGGAATCGGTGGCGGGTGCAACCACCCGTTCGCGCTTCAATGCGTTGGGCGAGACGCTCGAACAGACCGACGCCAAAGGCAACCGGCAGGTGTTCAGCCAGACGGTCGCCGGCCAGTTGCGCGAAGTTCGCCTGCAACTGGCGAAAGACAGGGCGCCACCCCCCCTGGTCAGCGCCATCCAGTACAACGCCCACGGCCAGACCGAGCGGGAAACGGCGGGCAACGGGGTGATCACCGCGCTGGAATACGACCGTGAAGATGGTCGCTTGATCCGGCTTCAGGCCGCACGCGGCAACACCATGCTGCAAGACCTGCGCTATGCCTACGACGCGGTGGGCAACGTACTGAGCATCGAAGACGCCGCCTTGCCGATTCGCTTTTTCGCCAACCAGCGGATCGAGCCGATCAGTTGGTATGACTACGACAGCTTTAATCAGTTGATCGCAGCCACCGGCTGGGAGGCGGGGGCTGCCAATCAAGGTCCGTCTTCATCCACCAACGCCGATCCCGCCGCGGTGGGCCATTACCGCCAGACCTATCGCTACGACGCCGGTAACAACTTGTTGGAACTGACCCACGTCGGCCCGCAAAGCCACGGCCATCGTCTGGTCGCGGCGGCGCACAGCAACCGCTGCCTGCCAGTGCGCGAGGGCGTGGAGCCAGGCGAGGAGGACTTTCGTAAGGGCTTCGACGCCAACGGCAATTTGCTCAACCTGCAACCGGGGCAGTCGTTGAGTTGGGACCTGCGCAATCAGTTACAGGAAGTCCGACCGGTAGAACGCGATCAAGGAGACGATAGCGAATGCTATGTCTACGGCACCGACGGCATGCGCGTGCGCAAAGTCCGTTCGACGCACACCCATGCCCGGACGCTGATCGCCGAGGTCCGTTATCTGCCGAATCTGGAGTTCCGTACCCACAGCGGTACCGGCGAAGTGCTGCAGGTGATCAGCGTGCAGGCCGGACGCAGCAGCGTGCGGGTGTTGCACTGGGAGTCGGCGCCACCCAAGGACATGACCAACGATCAATACCGTTACAGCCTGAATGATCACCTGGGCTCCTGCGCACTGGAGCTCGACAGCGCGGGCGAGGTGATCAGCCAGGAGCGTTATCACCCCTTTGGCACCACCGCGTGGTTTGCCGGAAGAGGGGAGGTTGAGGCGAGTTATAAAACGGTGCGGTATTCGGGGAAAGAGCGGGATGCGACGGGGCTTTATTACTATAGGTTCAGGTATTACGTGGGGGGGGGCAGCGCTGGTTGAGTCCGGATCCTGCGGGAAGTGTTGATGGAGTTAATCTGTATCGAATGGTTAGGAATAATCCCGTCAGCTTGGTTGATAGCAACGGTACAGATAGCGAGGTGCCCAATCAGGTTAATTGGGTATGGTTAGGTGGCCCTTTACCCATTGATGCGGCGATGAACATCAATAATTTTGTGGATGCAGTCCCGGATTACAGCGCCACGCTCTGGGTTGACAGTCAAGCTTGGTCTAGTGGACACGCGGCTGCACTCGAGAATGTAAGTCAACGGGTTCGTATCGCTAATGTTTCGGATGCTTTTCATGGGGTGAATCCAAAGGTGCATGCAGCGTTTGAACGGGAACGTTCGGGGCCCTTGAAAAATTATCCGGCTGCCAGCGATATAGCGCGACTCGCAGTAATGTCAAAAGGCGGGGTTTATTCAGATGTAGACGTAGAATTGGCGCAATCTTTTCCGAAATCTTTGAGTGCACCAGAAGGGTTGTTGTTATATGTGGACGAAAACGGCAATTTCGGAAATGCAATTTTGGCTGCTGGCGAAGGCTCTCCCGTTGTTGCTCGAGCGCTGTCCAGCATAGCCAAAGAGTACTCGAGTCCAACCTCTAGCACCTGGATGAAAAAGCGAGCTTATCCAGAGGCAGTTGAAATGGCCGCTCAGAGGAAAGAGAAGGCTGCTTATTTACAGAATATGAAAAGTGAAATGCTGGCAATGGTCCCAGCAATCAACACAAGCTCATCTTTCGAACGTACGTCGTTACTGGCTCTGCTCGCCGAACGGAGAACCGATTACGAAGCGGCAAAAAGTATGGAGCCAGAGTCCTTTTCACGTTCAACTCGAGTCGACGAAACTGTAAGGATTACGGGGCCGGGGGTGATTTTTTTCGCCTTATCTGACCCGAATGGATCCTACACTTTTGAGCCCGGTCAATTTAAGCCAATCGACGGTAGCGGTGAAGCCATGTTCCGCCGGCCGACTTTGCTGCGACGGGCATCGGTTAGTTAGTCTTGAGCAACGACGACCCCATCTGGCTGAAAGACAAAAGCCCCGGCATTCATCGAATGCCGGGGCTTTTTGTCGACTGGCTGAAGGCTATTAAGCGACCGACAACGCGCGAGTCCGTGCAACCCGAATCCGGTAGAACACGAACAGGATCAGCACCCAGACCGGGATCGCGTAGACCGACGCACGCACCCCGGGAATCAACAGCATCACGTAGATGATCATGGCCATGAACGCCAGGCACAGGTAATTGGTGTACGGCGACCAGAATGCCTTGAAGCCCGGGACGATACCGCGTTGGCCCATGGCTTTGCGAAACTTCAGGTGAGTCAGGCTGATCATCGCCCAGTTGATCATCAACGAAGCGACCACCAGCGCGAACAGCAACTCCAGTGCTTCATTCGGGGCGACATAGTTGACCACCACACACAACATCGTGATCAGTGCCGATACGCCCAGCGCCAGTAACGGTACGCCCTGTTTGTTCAGCTTCATCAGCGCTTTGGGTGCATCGCCCTGTTCTGCCAGGCCGTAGAGCATCCGGCTGTTGCAGTAGACGCCGCTGTTGTAGACCGAGAGTGCCGCGGTCAGCACCACGAAATTGAGGATTTGCGCTGCGGTGTTGCTGCCGATCAAGGCGAAAATCTGCACAAACGGACTGCCGCTGTAGGCGTCGCCGGACGCGCCCAGCGTCTGAAGCAGTTGGTCCCATGGGTACAGTGACAGCAGCACGGTGAGTGCGCCAACGTAGAAGATCAATACGCGGTAAACCACCTGGTTGATCGCCTTGGGAATGACTTTCCTCGGTTCGCTGGCTTCGGCGGCAGTGATGCCCACCAGTTCCAGGCCGCCAAAGGAGAACATGATGAACGCCATCGCCATCAGCAAACCGTTGGTGCCATTGGGGAAGAAACCGCCGTGGCTCCACAGGTTGCTCACCGAGGCCTGCGGGCCGCCGGTGCCGCTGACCAGCATGTAACAGCCGAGGGCGATCATGCCGATGATTGCCACGACCTTGATGATGGCGAACCAGAACTCCATTTCACCGAAGACTTTGACGTTCATCGTGTTGATCAGGTTGACCAGTACGAAGAACACCGCCGCGCTGACCCAGGTGGGGACCTCTGGCCACCAGAACTGCACGTACTTGCCAACGGCTGTCAGCTCGGCCATGCCCACCAGCACATACAGCACCCAGTAGTTCCAGCCGGACAGGAAGCCGGCAAAACTACCCCAGTAGTTGTGTGCGAAATGACTGAAGGACCCGGCGACCGGCTCCTCGACAATCATCTCCCCCAGTTGGCGCATGATCAGAAAGGCAATGAAACCGGCAATGGCATAGCCGAGGATCATCGACGGGCCGGCCGATTTGAGCACGCCGGCGGAGCCGAGAAACAGCCCTGTACCAATCGCGCCACCCAGTGCAATCAGCTGGATATGCCTGTTTTTCAGCCCCCGCTTCAGTACGCCCTGTTGCAGTTGTTCATCCGCCATCTGGATACCTTCTAGTTGTTATGGTCAGGCTTTGTTGCAGGTCGACAGCTTATTCAATTGGCACGCGTTTGTGAGCCTCAAACGTTACTTTCAGTGAACTTTTCGTAATACAGCTGCACGTTGTCCAGGGTTTGATCCTGCAACCAGCTCTTGATCGACTCGACCATCGGCGGCGGCCCGCAGACGTACATATCGACTGCGGCATCACGCAGTTCGCTGGCCTCGAAATGCTCGGCAATGTAGCCGCGTTTCCCCTCCCAGCCCGGTGACGGGTCGCTGACCACCGGCGTGTAGCGAAAGCCTGGAATGCGTTGAGCATAGGCACTGATCCGTTCGCCTTCGCACAGATCGGCCGCATCCCGTACACCGTAGTACAAGTGCACAGGCTGCTCGCAACCGCGCGCGACGATTTCGTCGAGCATCCCCAGTAGCGCGGACAGTCCGGTGCCGCCGGCCACCAGGATCAGCGGCCGGGCGATGTGGCGAAGATAAAACGCACCCAACGGTGCTTCCAGAACGATTTCATCGCCGACCTGGCAGCGATCACGAATGTAATTGCTCATCACCCCGTCGGGTAACAGGCGAATCAGAAATTGCAGCTGATTGCTGCTGCTCGGGCGATTGGCAAAGGAGTAGGAGCGCTTGCTCGTGGTCCCCGGAATCAACAGGCGAGCGTATTGCCCCGGCAGGAAATCCAGTGGCTGGGTGGCCGCGCCCAGATCCAGATGGAGGATCGCGGTGCTGGCCGAGACCTGACGTACATGCGTGACCGTACCGCGGAGCTGTTCAGGCCCCGCGGCATTGCACAGGCTGGAAGCGAAGTCGAAATAAAACGCGGCGTCGGACTTCACCCGGGTCTGACAAGTGAGCATCTTGCGTTGTTGCAGGTCGAGGCTGGAGAGGGCTTCCTCATCCACATAATCCTGGCTGTAGTCGCCGGATTCGCAGCGGCCCTGACAGGTTCCGCAGACACCTTCGCGGCAATCCAGCGGAATATTGATGCCGTTGCGCAGGGCCGCATCGAGCAATATTTCGTTGGCCTGCACGGGAAAAAACAGTGTTTTGCCGTCGGCAAAACTGAACGCGACCTTATGGTTCATGCCCCGGTCTCCATAGTTTCAGAGGTGGTAGAAATCGAGCACCGAGTTGATGGTGTCGTTGAGCAGCAAGACGTGTTTGCGGGTAATCACCCAGCTGTCTGCGTGAGGCTTGAGGCGATAGGTCGCGTTCCCGTAGAACTGCTCGGAGGTGGCCAGGCGATAAAACAAGGTGTGCCAGTTCAGCCGCACCTCCAGCTCACCGCTCTTGAGTTCGCTGATCCGCACGTTGTTGATCAGGTGCAGGGTGCGCGGCATCGGCGTGGCCGAGGCAGCCTTGCCGGTGCGCAGGCGGAATACACGGTCTTCCAGGCCCGAGCGGTTGGCGTAGTAGATCAACGACATTTCGCGTTTGGGATCGCGGGTGTAGACGTGTTCGGAGTCCCATTGCGGCAGGTGAAACTCACTCTGCTCGTCGAAGAGCTGGATGTAGGCGTCCCAGTCCTTGGCGTCGCAGAGTTCGGATTTACGGTAGAAAAACTGCTCGATCTGGTACTGCAATTGCGGATTCATGTTCACACCTCACGTAGCTTCAGGGATTTCGCGTCCAGGCCGTCGAGCAGGAATTTCTGCCAGTTGCTGTGCTGGTTGACGTAAAGCCCTTCGTGGGTGAATTCGGTACCGGTCATGGCCGGAGAAATGCCGATCGACTCGCTGTTGGGCGTGGCGCCGGTTGCCCACTGGTGGCTGCCGCGAGAAATATCGCTCCAGCGTTCCAGCCGCGCCTGGAAACCGCGCTGGGCTTCGCGAAACTCCACCAGGTCATCAGGGGTGCCGAGTCCCGACACATTGAAGAAGTCTTCGAACTGCCGGATCCGGTTTTCCCGATCCGCGTCCGACTCGTTTTTCACACCCAGGCACTGGCTGATGATCTCGGTCTTGTTCCAGGCCACCGGGCGGATGATCCGTAGCTGCGAGCTGATTTGATCGAGGAAAAACAGGCTGGGGTAGATGTTCAGGTTGCGCAGCCGATGCATCATCCATTCGGCTTTTTCCTGGCCGTGCTCCTCGATCAGGCGCGGCATGATCGTCGCGTAGCCGGAACGCACCGTCGGGTTGGGCATGTCACTGAACAGCACGCTGTGACCGTTATTGAAGGCGAACCAGCCGTCGTCGGTATTGGCGTCGCCGGCCCCCAGCTTGCTGTAGTCGAGCGTGCCGCTGGCGCGGGTGCCGTTCTCGTTGTCGACCTGCTGGCGGTGTTGCACCGTGGCCACGTAGTTATAGTGGACCGTGCTGACGTGATAGCCGTCCAGGCCGTTTTCGTTCTGCAGTTTCCAGTTACCGTCGTAGGTGTAGGCCGACTTGCCGGGCAGTACTTCCAGTTCACCGGTGGGCGATTGGGCGACCATCATGTCGAAGAACACTTTGGCATCGCCGAGGAAGTCTTCGAGGCTGTTATCCGCATGAACATCGAGGCTGATGAACACGAAGCCCTTGTAGCTCTGGATGCGGGCTTTTTTCAGGCCGCGTGTGGCTTTGTCGAAACCTTCCGGGTATTCGCCGGGGGCCTTGACCTTGACCAGGCGTCCATCGCTTTTGTAGCACCACGCGTGGAACGGGCAGGTAAAGGTCGATTGGTTGCCTTTGCCGACGCGGGTCAATGTGGTGCCGCGATGCTGGCAAGCGTTGATCAGCGCATTGAGTTGGCCGTCACCGTCACGGGTGATAATCATCGGCTGGCGCCCGGCGCGCAGGGTGACGAAGTCGTGATTGTTGGCCAGTTCGCTTTCGTGGCAGGCGTAGATCCAGTTCTTCTCGAAGATCAGCTCCATCTCCAGATCGAACAGTTGCGGCTCGGTAAAAATATCCCGAGCGATGCGGAATACGCCTTCTGCCGGACGGAAGTCCAGGCAGCCTTCAATGAACGCTTTCCACTGCTCGACGCTTTTTTCGCCACTCATGGGTGTGCACCTTTTTTATTCGGGTCAATCGGTGCACTCATTAGAGAGAGTGGGGCGGGCAGGGGTCTATCCGGTTTGTCGACGAAGGCAGTCCACAAAGTTCGGTGGCCGCTGGCTGCACTGCCCCTGTGGCGAGGGAGCTTGCTCCCGCTGGGTTGCGAAGCAGCCCTAAAGTCGGCAATCGCAATTTTTCAGATAGGGCGCATCCGAAGGTTTTACGACTGCTGCGCCCGAGCGCGGACCGGTCGGCGGGAGCAAGCTCCCTCGCCACAAGTGCCTCCCACTGCGATCTTTGCGGGTAACACCCGCTTGTATCAAGGTGGGCAACTAATACTCAAGGCGTTGCACCATTCGATGAACGGCCGCCCTTGTTTGCAACATTGAGGTACTGTCTTGGGCAGCCTTGAGCGTTGTTTGAAGGTGAGCCCCGGTCCCTGAACAGCTGTGTTATCCACTTAGTCGATGATTGCTATCCACTGGCTGGGTGCCGGCATTGAGTGGTCTGGAACTTGCTCGGCTCAAGTCAGAGGTGCGCCGTCAGAGCGTGCTGAAAAAATATTGCCGTGGGTGCGCCGTGATGAGTAGCAAAGCCGATCCGCAGTTTCGCGATATTCGTATTGATCACTATGACCTTGAGGGCGCGCGGACCTGGATGTCAGGGATCTGCGGGCCGCACCGTCTCGAAACCGCGACGCCCGAACGGATCCGTTTTCATCACACGGCCAATGTGTTCAAGTCGATGGCCACGACCCTGGGCACTATCGAATACGGCACTGACGTGACCGTCGATATCGAAGACGCCGAGCATTTCAGCAGCTACAGCCTCAGCCTGCCTTTGGTCGGTGAGCAGGAGCTGAGCAAGAATGGCACGCTGCTCAAATCCAATCGCGATCAAGGCGTGATCATCTCCCCGAATGAAAACCAGATGCTGGCGATCTCCGGTGACTGCCGCAAGGTCCAGGTGGTGATCACTCGGGCGGCCATGAGCGAATCCCTTGAAGGGATGTTGCAGCGCCCACTCGATGTACCACTGCGCTTCGAGCCGGTGATGGATGCGGTGGACGGTGCGTCGGCCTCGTGGTGGCGCATGGCGCGGTATTTCATCGGCGAACTTGAGCGCAGCAGCACGCTGTTTGAGCAGGTGGTCTTCACGCGGGACATCGAAAGCTCGTTGATCAAAGGCCTGATCCTCGCCCAGCCGAACAATTACTCCGATGAGCTGCGGGACGTGTTGGGGGTGAAATTGCCGCACTATCTGGTCAGGGCCAAACAGTACATTCACGACAACGCTCGCGAAGCCGTGCACCTGGAAGACATCGAAGCGGCGGCCGGGGTTTCGCGGTTCAAGTTGTTCGAGGCATTCAGGAAGTACTTCGCCCTGTCGCCGATGGCCTATCTGAAAAAATACCGCTTGAATGCGGTGCGCCAGGACATTCTCGAGCAGGGGCTGGCGCGCAATATCTCGGAGATTGCCATGGGCTGGGGGTTCACCCACATGGGGCGTTTTTCTGCCGAGTACCGCAAGTTGTTCGACGAAGCCCCGAGCGCCACCTTGCAGCGCAACGAGGCCCGGCGCATGCGCGGGCTTTGACGCAGAGGCAGTCGGTAACGGCTTATTTGCGGGCGACCAGATCCAGCAAATCGTCGCGTTCCTTGATTTTCTGCAGGACGATTTCCGAGCGAATATCGGTCACCCCCGCCGTGCGATTGAGCTTGTTGACGATGAAATCCGAGAAGTGTTTCAGGTTGCGCGCCTGAACCCGCAGCACATAGTTGCTGGCGCCGGTAATCACGTACGCAGTGGCGACTTCCGGCCACTCTTGCACCTTCTTGATAAAGGTCTCGTGCCAGTCCTCGACGTCCTGTCGCAACGACACATGGACGATAGCTTCCAGCTCGATGCCCAGCCGTTCGGCGTTCAGCACCGCGCGATAGCCGGTGATGATTCCCTCACTTTCCAGCAGCCGCAAACGCCGCAGGCAAGCCGACGGCGACAATGCGACTTTCTCCGCCAATTCCTGATTGCTGATACGCCCGTCCTGCTGCAAGTAATGCAGGATTCGCAGGTCTGTCGAGTCGAGGGTCATGGTTTGAATAAATCCGCGATTTTTGGAGTTGGATTCGAATTATCTTCGAGATAACTACTATATGGCGGTCCACTTTGCACGAAAATTCTCCAAGGCTTCGTTCATTATTTGCTCATTGTGCCGGCGCAAAAATGCCCAAAACACGGCGGCATGTCATCTAGAGAACAGGACCGACAATGATCATAAGAAACGATTGCCTGGCGCTTGATGCGCAAGACCCTTTGGCTCATTTGCGCCACCAGTTTGCGCTCCCCGAAGGGGTGATTTACCTCGACGGTAATTCGCTTGGCGCGCGTCCGGTTGCGGCGCTTGAGCGTGCTCAGGCGGTCATCGCCGAGGAGTGGGGCAATGGCTTGATCCGCAGTTGGAACAGCGCGGGTTGGCGCGACCTGCCGGAGCGTCTGGGCAATCGGCTGGCGGGGCTGATTGGTGCCGGTGAGGGCGAAGTGGTGGTCACCGACACCACCTCGATCAACCTGTTCAAGGTCCTCGGCGCGGCCTTGCGTGTGCAGGCCACGCGGGCGCCGACGCGGCGGGTGATTGTCAGTGAGTCGAGCAACTTCCCGACCGACTTGTACATCGCCGAAGGGCTGATGGACTTGCTCCAGCAGGGCTATAGCTTGCGTCTGGTCGATAGCCCTGAAGAGCTGGCGCAGGCGATTGACCAGGACACTGCGGTGGTCATGCTCACGCATGTCAACTACAAGACCGGCTACATGCACGACATGCAGACCGTGACGGCGTTGATCCACGAATGCGGCGCGCTGGCGATCTGGGACCTGGCGCATTCTGCCGGTGCGGTTCCGGTCGATTTGCGTCAGGCGGGCGCGGACTACGCCATCGGATGCACCTACAAGTACCTCAATGGCGGTCCCGGTTCGCAAGCGTTTGTCTGGGTTGCGCCACAGTTGTGCGATCTGGTCACGCAGCCGTTGTCCGGCTGGTTCGGTCATTCCCGACAGTTCGACATGGCCTCAGGCTACGAGCCGAGCAGCGGTATCGCTCGCTACTTGTGCGGCACTCAACCGATCACCTCGTTGGCCATGGTCGAGTGCGGCCTGGATATTTTCGCCCAGACCGACATGGCCAGCCTGCGTCGCAAATCCCTGGCGCTGACCGACCTGTTTATCCAGATGGTGGAGCAGCGCTGCGCCGCTCACGATTTGAAACTGATCACCCCGCGCGAACACGCCAGGCGTGGCAGCCATGTCAGCTTCGAACACCCGCAAGGCTACGCGGTGATCCAGGCCTTGATCGCCCGGGGCGTGATCGGTGATTACCGCGAGCCGCGGATCATGCGTTTCGGTTTCACGCCGCTGTACACCAGCTTCACCGAAGTCTTCGATGCGGTGCAGATTCTTGGCGAGATTCTCGATCAGAAGACCTGGTCGCAAGCACAGTTCCAGGTCCGCCACAGCGTCACCTGATCCCAGCACTGTCCGTGGCGAGGGAGCTTGCTCCCGCTGGGCTGCGTAGCGGCCCAAAAATCTTCGCAGTGTGAGTACCGATTTTGTGAGTGCTGCGCACTCAAGCGGGAGCAAGCTCCCTCGCCACAGGGTTTAGTTCGACTGTGTGATCCGGTTTATACAAACGATGTGCTCTCTAAAAAAACACAATATTCAGAGGACAGAGAAATGACCGACACCCTCGGTTTTGAAACCATCTCCAACCGTGAGCATGGCCTCAGACGCCAGCTCACCTCGGGGCAGATGAGCATGATCGCCATCGGCGGTGCGATAGGCACCGGCCTGTTCATGGGCAGCGCCTATGCCATCGGCTACGCCGGACCGAGCGTGCTGCTCAGCTATGCGATTGGCGCGATCATCACGTTGCTGTTGATGGGCTGTCTGGCAGAAATGACTGTGGCCCATTCGACTTCGGGTTCGTTCGGCGCGTATGCCGAGTTCTATATCAGCCCGCTGGCCGGGTTTCTGGTGCGCTATGCCTATTGGGCGGCGATTGTGCTGGCGGTCGGCACGGAAGTGACGGCGGTGGCAATGTACATGAAGTACTGGTTCGCCAACGTGCCCGAGTGGATCTGGATCGTCTCGTTCTCGAGCATTCTGATCGTGCTCAACGCCATCAGCGTGAAGACCTTCGGCACATTCGAGTACTGGTTTTCGACCATCAAGATCGGCGCGATTGTCGGCTTCATCATCCTCGCGGTGTATGTGGTGTTCGGTTCGGGCAACCCGGAGTACGGCGTGCATCACTACACCAGCCACGGCGGATTTTTCCCCAATGGATTGCAAGGGATGTGGGTGGCGGTGATCGTGTCGATCTTCAGCTACCTGAGCGTGGAAATGATCGCGGTGGCAGCCGGTGAAGCCGAGGATCCGGAGCGGGCGGTGAAGAAAGCCTTTCGCGCGACCATCGTGCGGCTGGTGGTGTTTTACCTGCTGACCCTGGCCCTGATGCTGGCGATTGTGCCGTGGGTTCAGGCGGGTCATGCGCAGAGCCCGTTCGTCACCGTCATGCAAACCATCGGCATTCCCGGCGCCACCGGGGTGATGAATTTCGTGATTCTGATTGCCGCGTTGTCGGCGATGAACAGTCAGCTCTACATCACCACGCGGATGATGTTCAGCCTGTCCCGTGGCGGTTACGCGCCCAAGGCGATGGGCGCGTTGAGCAAGAGCGGAATCCCGCTCAACGCCTTGCTGCTGTCGAGCTCGGGCATTGCGCTGGCGACGCTGCTGAACGTGATGTACCCGGAAAGCTCCTTCACCTTGATGATGGCGATCTCCATGTTCGGCGCGATCTTCACCTGGTTCATGATCTTCCTCACGCACTACTGTTTCCGTCGCTATCACGAGCGCCACGGCGAGCGGAAACTGTCGTTCCGCATGCGCCTGTTCCCTTACACCACGCTGTTGGGGCTGGTGCTGATGGGCGCGGTGATGATCACTACGTACTTCACTGAGGCGTTCAAGATGACCTTGGTGTTTGGTGTGCCGTTCCTGCTGATCCTGTCGTTGGTCTACGGGGTGTTCTTCAGAAAAGCCAAGGCATTGGCCGGCACTCTCGACAATGTTCCGGCCCCATAAGAGCCGGCGGCCACCTGCTGATCAGCGGCTAGCAGATGACGGGCTGAGCATGTCGATACGGCGGATATCGAAATCGCGTTCCAGGTAATCCATGCGGTTCTCGAAAAACTGCTGCATGTGCGGCAGGTTCGAGTGCACGTCCAGATGGGCCCGGGATTGCCAGATCTCGTAGAAGATAAACAGCGTCGGGTCTTGCTGGTCGCGCAGCATGTGGTACTCGATGCAGCCAGGTTCGGCGCGACTGGGTTCGACGTAAGCGCGGAACAGGGCTTCGAAGGCGTCGGCTTTTTCCGGGCGGGTTTTGGCGTGCAGGATGAAACCGTGTTGCTCGCTCATGCAGAACTCCTCAAGTAAGGGTTGAGAAAATCCTACGGCAACAATCAGCTAGTGATTTATGCGTTTTGCTCAAATGTATTTTGCCGGCTTCGGGCTTATTCATGGGAAGGGTCATCGATACCCTGCCGCCATCACATTTGAAACTTCTCGATCCCGCGACTTATCCACAGCGTGGTGGATCGGACCCTGATGAGGCTTTCCATGAAAAAAGTTCTGTTGCTCAACGGTGGCAAGAAATTCGCCCACTCCGATGGTCGCTACAACGCCACCCTGCACGAAGCTGCCTTGGGCGTGCTGGATCGCGGCGGTGTCGACGTGAAAGTCACCCACATCGACGAGGGCTACGACGTTGCTGAAGAAGTCGCCAAGTTTCTCTGGGCCGACGTGATCATTTACCAAATGCCGGGCTGGTGGATGGGGGCGCCGTGGATCGTGAAAAAGTACATCGACGAAGTCTTCACCGAAGGCCACGGCAGCCTCTACGCCAGTGATGGCCGGACCCGCTCCGATGCTTCGCAGAAATACGGCAGCGGCGGCCTGGTGCAGGGCAAGCAGTACATGCTGTCGCTGACCTGGAACGCACCGCAGCAAGCGTTCGACGACCCGACCGACTTCTTCGAAGCCAAGGGCGTGGATGCGGTGTACTTCCCGTTCCACAAGGCCAACACCTTCCTCGGCATGAGTGGCCTGCCGACCTTCCTGTGTGTCGACGTGATGAAGCGGCCGAACATTGAAGCCGACGTCGCGCGCTACGAACAGCACCTCAAGCAGGTGTTCAACTTGCCGGCGTAACCTGCGTTATGCCCCGTATCCGGCTACTATCAAAGCTGTTTTGATTTAAGGGGCACACGTGAAAGCCAGATCCGATGAGTTGCAGATTTTCGTCTGCGTGATCGAGTGCGGTTCGATTTCAGCGGCAGCCGAACAGGTCGGGCAAACGCCCTCGGCGGTCAGCCGCACGCTGTCGCGTCTGGAGGCCAAGCTCGAGACCACATTGATCAACCGCACCACGCGGCGCATGGACCTGACCGAGGAGGGCAAGTACTTCTTCGAACAGGCCAAGCTGATTCTCGACCAGATGGACGAGCTCGAAGAGCGTCTGTCCTCGCGCCACAAGACACCTTCCGGACGGCTGCGGATCAACGCGGCGTCGCCGTTCATGCTGCATGCCGTCGTGCCCTATATCGATGAGTTCCGCGGTCTGTACCCGGACATCCAGCTGGAACTCAACAGCAACGACCTGATCATCGACCTGCTGGAGCAAAGCACCGACATTGCGATCCGCATCGGACCGTTGGCAGATTCGACCCTGCACGCGCGCTCGCTGGGGAGCAGCCCGCTGCACATCCTCGCCAGCCCCGCATACCTGGAAAAACACGGTACGCCGACTACGGTTGCCGAATTGGCCGACCACTCGCTGCTGGGCTTCACCCAGACCGAAAGCCTCAATCACTGGCCGCTGCGCCATGTACACGGCGACCGCTGGCAGATTCAGCCGAGCCTTAGCGCCTCCAGCGGAGAAACCCTGCGGCACCTGGCGCTGGAGGGGCAGGGCATTGTGTGTCTGTCGCACTTCATGACCATTGATGACATCAAGACCGGACGGCTGAAGTTGCTGCTGGCGCAGGCCAACAGCGGCTACCGCCAGCCGATCAACGCGGTGTACTACCGCAACTCACAACTGGCCTTGCGGATTCAATGCTTCCTGGACTTCATCCAGGGCAAGCTGGCCGGTTACGCGAACGAGGTGTTCGAAGGCTGATCCTTGTCATTGTGAGCAGCGGTCGGTGTTCTTGTTTTGTCGCATGAAAATACTCACCGCGCATTTTCATTAATCACGACACGGCATATCTGTAAGCGACATTTCTTGTCTCTATACGAAAATTACTTTCATCAGGTTTGAAAGCTGCTCCTCTAAATGATTTATGGGTTTCACAACACATCGACGTGACCCTTTTCGAGGAGTACCGCATGGCACTGTCCTTCGGCTATTGGCTGCTGGTTTATGCCGCTATCGCCATCATTGCGCTGATCGTTCTGATCGCCCGTTACCGACTCAATCCGTTCATTGTCATTACGATGGTTTCCATTGGCTTGGCGCTGCTCGCCGGAATGCCGCCGTCGGGAGTGGTGGGCGCGTATGAAGCGGGTGTCGGCAAGACCCTGGGGCACATCGCGCTGGTGGTGGCGCTGGGCACGATGCTTGGCAAGATGATGGCCGAGTCCGGTGGTGCCGAGCAGATGGCGCGCACGCTGATCGAGCGCTTCGGCGAGAAAAACGCGCACTGGGCGATGGTTTGCATTGCCTTTCTGGTGGGCCTGCCGCTGTTCTTCGAAGTCGGTTTTGTGTTGCTGGTGCCGATTGCCTTTACCGTGGCGCGGCGGGTAGGCGTGTCGATCCTGATGGTGGGCTTGCCGATGGTTGCCGGGCTCTCGGTGGTGCATGCGCTGGTGCCGCCGCATCCGGCGGCAATGCTCGCGGTGCAGGCCTATCAGGCTTCGGTGGGGCAGACGTTGCTCTACGCGATTCTGATCGGCATCCCGACGGCGATCATCGCTGGTCCCCTGTACGCCAAATTCATCGTGCCGCGCATCCGGTTGCCCGCGGAAAACCCGCTGGAACATCAATTCATCGACCGCGAACCACGGGACCGCTTGCCGGGTTTCGGCATCACCATGGCGACGATTCTGCTGCCAGTGGTGCTGATGCTGATCGGCGGCTGGGCCAATCTGATCTCCACGCCGGGCAGCGGTTTCAACCAATTCCTGTTGTTCATCGGCAACTCGGTGATCGCCCTGTTGCTGGCGACGTTGCTGAGCTTCTGGACCCTCGGTCTGGCCCAGGGTTTCAACCGCGAATCGATCCTCAAATTCACCAATGAGTGCCTGGCGCCCACCGCCAGCATTACCTTGCTGGTGGGCGCCGGCGGTGGCTTGAACCGGATTCTGGTGGACGCCGGGGTGACTGACCAGATCGTCGGACTGGCCCATGAGTTTCACTTGTCGCCGTTGTTGATGGGCTGGCTGTTCGCGGCCTTGATGCGGATCGCCACCGGTTCTGCGACCGTGGCCATGACTACCGCGTCAGGCGTTGTGGCGCCGGTGGCCATTGGTCTGGGCTATCCCCATCCGGAGCTGCTGGTGCTGGCGACAGGTGCGGGCTCGGTTATCTTTTCTCATGTCAACGACGGTGGCTTCTGGTTGATCAAGGAGTACTTCAATATGACCGTGACCCAGACTTTCAAGACCTGGACGGTGCTTGAGACTTTGATCTCGCTGGTCGCGTTCGGCCTGACCCTTGGTCTTTCCTATGTGCTTTGAACAGCAGGTGCGGTAAATGGACATCCTCTATCAGATTCGCGCGCGTCAGGATTCCTTCAGCGCCGGTGAAGGGCGGATTGCCCGGTTGATGCTCGACGACGTGGGCTTCGCTGCGTCAGCGAGCCTCGACGAACTGGCACTGCGAGCCGAGGTCAGCAGCGCGACACTCTCGCGGTTTGCCCGCAGCGTCGGTTGCCGAGACCTGCGCGATCTGCGCCTGCAACTGGCCCAGGCCAGCGGGGTCGGCAGTCGTTTTCTCGACCCCGCGGGGACGCCGGAACAGTCGGCGTTTTATCGGCAGATCGTCGGCGATATCGAGTCGACGCTGCGTCAACATTTGTCAGCGTTCGATGAGTCGCGTTTCGCCGACGCGGTGAAATTGCTGGGCAAGGCGCGGATGATTCACGCGTTCGGCATGGGCGGTTGCTCGACACTTTGCAGCGATGAACTGCAAGTGCGGCTGGTGCGCCTCGGCTACCCGATTGCCGTCTGCCATGACCCGGTAATGATGCGTGTGACCGCCGCATCCTTGGGCGCGGAGCATGCGCTGATTGCCTGTTCACTGACCGGCATCACCCCGGAACTGCTGGAGGCTGTCGAGTTGGCGAGCAGCTACGGCACGCGCATTCTGGCGATTACCCTGGCCGACTCGCCGCTGGCACAATTGGCCGATGTGTTGCTGCCGCTGCAAAGCGCCGAAACCTCGTTCATCTACAAACCGACGGCGGCGCGCTACGGCATGCTGCTGGCCATCGACGTGCTGGCTACCGAGCTGGCGCTGGCAAATCCTGAAGACAATCAAGAACGTCTGCGGCGGATCAAGCTCGCCCTCGACGACTACCGTGGCGGCGATGATCATCTGCCGCTGGGAGACTGACATGCAGTACCACACGCTGATCCGCAACGCCCTGATCATCGACGGCAGCAACACGCCGGGTTATACCGCCGACGTGGCGATTATGAACGGGCGTATCGCGCGTATCGGTGATTTGCAGGAGGCCAGCGCCGATGAAGACATCGACGCGGCCGGACGGGTGCTCGCGCCAGGCTTCATTGACGTACATACCCACGACGACACAGTGGTGATCCGCCACCCGCAGATGCTGCCCAAGCTCAGCCAGGGCGTGACCACGGTGATCGTTGGCAATTGCGGGATCAGCGCCTCGCCGGTGAGCTTGCGCGGTGATCCGCCGGACCCGATGAACCTGCTCGGTACGTCCGCAGCCTTTGTTTATCCGCGTTTCAGTGATTACCGTGCAGCGGTCGAAGCGGCCAATCCGACACTGAACGTGGCCGCATTGGTCGGCCACACGGCACTGCGCAGCAACCACCTCGATGACCTGTTTCGCACCGCGACGCCGAGCGAAATTGCGGCGATGCGCGAGCAACTGCGCGAGAGCCTGGAGGCGGGTGCGTTGGGCTTGTCCACAGGGTTGGCCTACGCCAGCGCCTTCTCGGCATCTACCGATGAAGTCATGCAACTGACTGAAGAGCTGACAGCTTTCGGCGCGGTCTACACCACCCATTTGCGCAGCGAATTCGAACCGGTGCTGGAGGCGATGGACGAGGCATTCCAGATCGCTCGCCACGCGAAAAGTCCGCTGATCATTTCCCATCTCAAATGCGCTGGCGCCGGCAACTGGGGGCGCAGTCCGCGGTTGTTGGCGTCCCTCGAACACGCAGCGAAAACCCACCCGGTAGGCTGCGATTGTTATCCGTATGCGGCGAGCTCCTCGACCCTGGACCTCAAGCAGGTGACGGACGCGTTTCGCATCACCATCACCTGGTCGACACCACATCCTGAAATGGGCGGCCGCGACCTGATGGACATCGCCGCCGAGTGGGGCGTGCCGTTGCTGGATGCGGCACGTCGCCTGCAGCCGGCCGGGGCGGTCTATTACGGGATGGACGAGGCGGATGTGCGGCGCATTCTGGCCCACCCGTTATCGATGATCGGTTCCGACGGTTTGCCGGAAGACCCGTTCCCGCATCCGCGTTTGTGGGGTGCATTTCCACGGGTACTGGGGCACTTCAGTCGGGATCTCGGATTGTTCCCGCTGCACACGGCGGTGCACAAAATGACCGGGCTCTCGGCGGCGCGGTTCGGCCTGAAAGAGCGCGGCGAAATCCGCGAAGGGCATTGGGCGGATCTGGTGCTGTTCGACCCGTTGCGTGTGCGTGACGTGGCAGATTTCAACGACCCGCAACGTTCGGCCGAAGGCATCGACGGCGTGTGGGTCAATGGGGTGCGCAGCTATATCGATGGTCAGCCGAATGGACGTCGGGAAGGGCGGTTTTTGGCGCGTGAAGGAACTCTCGGTTCAGGCTTCAGGTAACAGCGATCTGTGGGGCTGGTCACAATGGTGGCACTGTGCAATTAAAGAATGCCTTCCCCAAGCCGAAGCGCTGTCATGCAACCCACTTAGAGTGGGGCCTTTCAGTTTGGGAGTAGCGCAATGAGCTTCGGTAAAACCACCCCGATCCTGCGGATCTTCGATGAAGCCAAGGCGCTGGAGTTCTACGTCGACTTCCTTGGTTTCACGCTCGACTGGCAGCACCGTTTCGAGGCGAACTTCCCGCTCTACCTGCAGGTGTCGCGAGGTGAATGCGTGCTGCATCTGTCCGAGCACCACGGCGACGCAACGCCGGGTTCGGCGCTGCGCATCGAGACCGATGAGCTGGAAGTGTTCCAGCAGCAATTGCTGGCCAAGGAATACCGCTTCGCTCATCCACAGATTCAGGCCATGCCCTGGGGGAGCCAGGACATGACCATCAGCGATCCGTTCGGCAATCGGTTGGTGTTTACCAATGCGATTTGTGCTTGAGACCGCTGGGCGGTCTATTGAGTTGTATGAGCGGGGGGTGTGCTAGGCTCAATCAATGATTTCATTGATTGCAGGAGGCATCATGGCCAGCATCACGATTCGAAACCTTGACGACCAGATTAAAGAACAACTGCGAATAGCCGCTGCCCACAATGGGCATTCGATGGAAGAAGAAGCCCGTTTGATTCTGGGAAGAGCATTGGCCACTGTTGATCGGGCAGGAGGGCTTGGTAGCCGGATCCGCAGCCGGTTTAGCGCAAGCGGTGGGGGTGAACTCGATTTGCCTTCGCGCCAGGAGAAAGCGACAGCGGTGGATTTCTCCGAATGATAGTGCTCGATACCAATGTTCTTTCTGAGTTCATGCGGGCTGAGCCCGATATACACGTGTTGGCCTGGGTCGACGCACAACCGGCGATGGATCTGGCAATCAGCGCGGTTACCGTCGCAGAAATTCTCCATGGCATTGCCCGGCTGCCATTCGGTAAGCGTAAACAGAAACATGAAGCGCATGCGATGGCGATGTTCGAAGAGGACTTTGCCGGAAGAATATTGCCTTTTGATGCCCATGCCGCTGTCGAGTACGCGACGCTGGTGGCGGGCTGCGAAGCCAACGGCCGAGCGGCGTCGATGGCCGATGCGCAGATTGCCGCCATTTGCCGAAACCACGGTGCCTCGATTGCGACTCGCAATGTTCGGGACTTTGAGTTTCCCGGGGTTGAGGTGATCAATCCGTGGGAGGCCTGAGCGCTGGATTGATCA
The DNA here is from genome assembly GCF_056397385.1 of Pseudomonas sp. 05N36. Taxonomy (NCBI): domain Bacteria; kingdom Pseudomonadati; phylum Pseudomonadota; class Gammaproteobacteria; order Pseudomonadales; family Pseudomonadaceae; genus Pseudomonas; species Pseudomonas sp. 05N36. The sequence continues at coordinate 44,322 of NZ_JBFTNH010000012.1, forward strand.
CCTTTGCTCATCCACAGATTTGGGCCATGCCCCCCGGGGGAGCCGGTGCATGACCATCAGCGATCCGTTGGTGTTTAACAATGTGGATCAGTGTTTTATTGAGTCGGGTTATGTGAGGCCCGTCGATCTCTCGACAGGCCTCAATCGCCGACTTCAGGCAGGGTATCTGCCTTGCGATTTGTTGTATTCGTTGAGCTTGAACAGCAGTTCCCGTCCTCGTTGTATCGTGGCGCGCGCGACGTTTATCTGACCTTGCAGTGATGCACGGCTGATGAGGCTGGAGTTTTCAATGCCCAGGTGACTGGCAACTCGATCCTGGGCTCGTCCCAATCTGCCTTTCACGCCTTCGGCATAGAACTGGTCCATTCCTAATTCATCAAATGCTGCGTTGATGGCATGAGCGTCTTGCTCCAGATAGCCATCAAGTTTTATCAGGCCGTCATTCAAACGCTCGATTTTCTGTCCGGGGAGGCCGTTGAGGGCCTTGGTTGCCTGAGTTGAGGATTCAAAGTTGGGAATCCATGCCCCTTTGACTTCGAGTATTTTCGTCAGGATAAAACTGGTCCCCATCAACGCCCATTTTTTCTGTCCTTTCGGGTATCGAGGATTCAGATCTTTGTTCTTTGCGTGTTCCAGCTTTGCGTTCACGTTATGGAAAGCCGTCCGTCCCACATACTCTATTTCGTCAGGATCGAGTTGTTCGGATTGGGGATACATCGCGACGGGAAGATGCTGAGTTGCATTCACTTTGCCGGCAATCGCATCGATGGTTAAAGACGTGGTGACCAGGGCACCCACGACACCAACCGGACCAGTCGGCGCGGCCAATAAACCGGCCCCCAGTGACATCAAATGCCTCACTGCGTTATAGGCGTAACTTTGAAACAGTCTTTTTACGATGTCTCTTTTTCTCGTGCTGTTGTAGATCTGATGATTCAGCGTACCGACCCTTTTGTTCAGCTCGCTTAAAATGCCTGAGTAATTACCCAACGCTTCCTTGATGTTGGATTCCACTTTGTTATGACCGTGATGATCGGTGTAGCGCAGCGGGTTGTTCCCCACCATGCAATACAGATTCAACCCGTCAACCGCTCCCGCCGGATCAGGACTGATCCAACGCTGTAACCATGGCGCGTAATACCGGTGTCCGTAGTAATACAACCCACTGGCATCACGCTCCTTGCCGGAATATCGAATCGTTTTGTAATCGGCCTCCACAGCCGAACGGGACGCCGTCCACGCCGTTCCACCATAAGGCAAATAACTTTCCTGACTGATCAGCCATGCCTGGTCGTCGAGCTCCAGTGAGCTGGAACCCAGATGGTCATCAAGGCTGTAGCGTATTTGATTGGCCGCGATACCGGCCGGTCGGCCTTGGGTCCAGTGCAGGTAGCGAACGCTGCAGCGACCGGCTTGCAGGGTGATGACTTCCAGTCGCTCGTGAGTGCGGGTGCGGATTTCGAGGCCCGGCAGATAGCGAACTTCTCGGGTGTGAGTCACCGACGCTGCATGCGTAGTTTGAATCTTGCGTACACGTTGACCGCTGCTGTCGTAGCTGTAGCGCTCAATGTCATCGCGCCCGTCTTCACGCTGGATCAGCATGACACTGGCGAGTTGATTGCGGGTGTTCCATTCCAGCGCCTGACCCGGTTGCAGCGCGTGCAGGTTACCGTTGGCATCGAAGTTTGCTGCGATGTCAGGTGTTGAGTCGCCCTTGTTCCAGGACTGGAGACGATTGTTTGCGGCGGCAATGTTCAGGGTCCGGGTGTAGTTATTACGATCGCGAACATGGCGCAGTTCGGTCAGGTTGCCCCCGGTGTCGTACGTGTAGAGCTCGGTAAAGTTGAACAATTGCCGGGCGTCGATCGGTGTTCTGCTGGAGCTGGGAAGGTGAGGTTGGCTATTGGAGCCTGCCGCTTCACGGCCCGTCGCGCTGGTCAGTTGGTAGAGGCTGTCGTAGGTGTAGGTGCTGATGGCTTCGACTCGCTGGTTGCTGCCAAATTGCACTGGCTGGGTCTTGTCCTCGATCTGCGTCACATTGCCCACTGCGTCATAGGTGTAGTGCAAGTCCTGCAGGGTGCTGCCAGACACGGACGCGCCGAGTGAGGTCAAGCGGCCGCTGGCCGGATCGAACAGGGCGCGGCTGGTAACCCCGTTTCCGGCAGTCTGGGATTCCACTTGGCCAAACGCGTTGTAGACCAGATCCTTCACGATGTTTTTTTCGATCACGGCGTCTTTTGTTTTCAGGCTCACGGACTTGAGTTGACCCGCAACATCAAACGCGAAGCGTTGTTGGTGCTGACCGGCATCGATTTGCTGGATCATTTCTCCCAGCGCGTCGTAGCGCCAGATCGTTTTATGGCCATCCCCCTCTTCAAGCAGAACATCGCGATCCTTCGCGTCTGCCGGCCAATGTGGCTGCCGGGGATCGATGAGGAAGCGCCGTGTCTGGCCAGCAGGTTTGGCGCAGAGTGCATAGTCATGGATGAGCAGGGTACCGGCGCTGTCATCGTGACGGGTCAGTGCACCACACAGGTTGCTCGCCGCAGCGGCTGACGAATTATCGCCATAGCTGAAGCGTTCTATCACGCGCAGATCCTGGCCAGCTGCTTGCTCCTGGATGTCGGTCGGCCGTAGCTGATTGTCGTAGCTCGTTTGCCAGTGGCTGCCACGCTGATCCCAGCTGCGCAGTGTCTGTCCGGCGTCGCCAGGCAGACTCAGGCGCCACCCGGCATCGACACTGTCGACCAACAACGCCTTGCCGGACAGGCTGTAGACGGTGGTCAGATTGGCCTTTGGCATTTTGCCAGACAGTCGTGGATCCCACTGCGCAACCAGGTGTCCGGCAGTGTCGTGGTCCTGGCGGGTAATACGTGCTTGAGGGCTGTCGTCTGCGCTGCGGCGCCAGTAAGCGATGTGCCGCACAGGCAGGCCACGGCTGTCGATGGCGTTGATCGTGGGGGTTTTGCGGTGTAGGCGTACGTTCATGCCTCACCTCCGGTTGTCGGGAGTGGTTTGGGCATGACCTCTTCGAGTGTGTCGTTCTCGTCTTCATCCACGGTGTACCAGGGATGACGGGTTTGCCGCCGCAGACAGGAAAGATCACCCTGTTTGGCGAGTCGCGTGTGAGTCGGTCGCCCCAGTGCATCGTAAAACTGCAAATCGCAGTGGCCGAACTTCCGAAAGGACACATCGTTGATGTAGCGGTGCTGATCGGCGAAGTAAGGACGGTAAGTTCGGATCGCCAATCCCTTGTTGTTGTATTCGACACGTTCACTGACGCGCCAGCGCTGCGCGGCGTTCTGTTGCTGCGGTATTTGGCCGTTGAGCGTCAGCTCTCCGTTGTTGCTGACGACGTAGGCTGTTCCTGACTCGACCTTGAGTTTTTGTTGCAGAGTCCGGCCAAAGCCGTCACTGGAGGTCACGGCGATTCGGATTTGCCTTTGGTTGTCATCGGGATAACGATCGGCGGTCAGTGCCGCAATGTGCACCGGCTCGCGGGCCGAAATGTCGAGTTCGGCCTTCAGTTTCGCTTCATCGGCCGAGAGTGTCTCAAGGTCCGCCAGACGACGCCGAATCGAGGCACAGATATGTCCGCTCGGCAGTAAGTCGCCGTTGGCTACGCAACGGGTCAGCCAGTCGGTGTCCTTCAGAGCGGTGTCCGAGGCGCGCCCCATCCAGCTAAAGGGGGCGTAATAGATGGCAATGGCGGCGTCTTTCAGAGCGTCTTCTTTGTTGGTGATCGCCTCGCTCGGACTGGTGAATACCGGTCGTCCGTATTGGGCAACAGGTTTGAAACCTGTGAGCTTGTTACCCTCGCTGCCATAAAAACTGCTGGCCAGTATCTGGCCAAAACTGTCGTAGAGGCCTTCTTGAATGTTCCCGTTCGGATCGGTGATGCGTCGGGGCGCAAGCGAGCGGTAATCGTAGGCGGCCTGGGTGACGCAGCCATCGGGCAGTTTGACCGCGGTGATGAGGCAGCCGTACTTGTCGTGGCTGATCTCGGTCACGCCCTGGCTTGTGCTCGGTTGGAGGGTTTTTATTTTGTAAAAACCCTCCAGTGTGGTGTAGGTCGAGAAACCGCTTTTGACTGACCAGAGCTTTTTGGGGGACGTGGACGTCGGGAGAAAATCGGTCATGCGGTGATAGCCACTTCGTTCAAGCAGTTTTCCCTTGGGGCGAGTTGCTTGCGACAACACATCGAAGGCTTTCAGGGCTGTTTCATGAGCATCGCGCCACCATTGCTGTTGGTCGGCATCGCTGAACGGCGGGGTATCACTGTCGGTTTTACGTCGGGCGTAGTGGACGCTTACGTTGTGGATCAGTGCGCCGAACCTGTCGTGCTGCAGATTGAAGCTGTGCTGGCATTGCGGATCATCGGCAATGCCCTCGTACTGGTAACTGATGGACTCCAGTGGCAGCGGCAACATCAGGGCGTAGCGCTGGCGACTGTCTGGCACTTGCAGCAGACGGACCTGATAGCGGTTTTCCTGAACCGAATAAAGCGTTCTGGTTTTCAGGCGTGTATCGATTCCGAGGATCTCGCTGCGCAGTAAATGACCACTCAGGGCGCGCGCCATTTCGAGGGTTGTCGCAGTATCTGACTGAAGCGTTCGAGCAAGTACAACGTTTGAGGTGTCAGGGTTCCTGGGCTGTTCGAGGCGAGCCACGCAGGATGACTCATCAATTGCTGTAGCGTGCTGCTGTTCAGGTGCAGCCCCTTGCAGGCTACGGCAGCGCTAAGGACCTTTGCCAACGACTGGGGTATTTTTCCTGGCGAGAAATTTTTGATCTCCGTGACGACTGTCATTATGGAGGTTTCGCCCATCGCCATCACGCTGGGGACGTATTCGGCGGATAGGTCCGCGATGTCATGCAGCAGCGTTTCCACCAGGCGCTGTTGATGGTCAGCAGAAGGATTGGTGTCAGCTCGAAATGTCTCCAACCGTCTCTCCAGCTCAAGGGGGAACGGTGGGTCGTCCTTCGTTGAACTGAACAAGCGACACCATTGCAGCACATCACGGTTGTTTTGCTTGAGCCAGTCAACCGCCCATTCCATGGCCATCAATACATCAAGTATGTCGGTTGAATGATTATAGGGGGCGCTCAATTTGCCTTTGGCCAACAGCTCGCAGAATGCTTCCCCTCCCAGCGTTCGCGCCATTTCTGCGCATTCGACAGGCGACAAGCCAAACATCTGTGCGATGCGGGCCTGGCGGTAAAGTGAAGACACCGTGGGTAAGTCGTGTTTAAGCGAAGAAAGGTGTTCTTTGGTCTGTGCCGCGAGCCGTAACAGCGAGTCTTGCGTGACGGTCAGCCCCAACCCCGCACCGAGGTAGTTGAGGCTCGGTTGCGATTTGGGGGCTTTGATATCAATGTCCTGTCCCTCGTTTTGCAGCAGAGGATTCGGGAGCAATTGAGTGCGGTTAAACACTTGATCGAACAACGGAGCACGATCACCGCACGCGGATGTCGGCATGTCGTGCAGTAGCGAAGCAAACTCCTCGGGCGCGATGCCATAACGCTGATTCAGGTATCGATACACCCCCAGGACGCGGACAGTATTGGCGTTGAGCAACAGGGAGTCAGTGCCGTCCGAGCGCATGGCGTTGACGATCAGAGTATCCAGTTCGGCAACGGGGATACCGGTCCAGCGCTGCAGCCGGACCATCCGCAGCGAGAGATCGAAACAATTCACAGGAAAGAATTTGAACGTCAGGGGGGGCGTCGTATCCACTATGGTTTTGTTGCGAGCTGACTTCGCGGCGATGTACTCGCATCCATAGAATTTACGATGGACCCCTGGGCTGTTGGTTGAGTTTTTCGGACGGTGTTTACCCTGCGCCAGCATCTGATCAAGCTGCTCCATCGTCAGCCCGGTGAGTTCCTTGAAGCGCTCAACGCTAAGCCTTGGGTCGGAGACTTTAGTACCGTAAGCCTTCACCTCTATATCGTGGTCGAGTGGCTCGATCAGTATCTTCTGCTGCTCCGGGCTCAGGCCGGACATCAGTCTCTGAGCCTCGGCAGGGGGCTTCGAAATGCGTCCGTATTCCGAATGTTCGAGCGAAAACGGCAGTTTCAGACTGACCTGATAATTCAACTCGCCCAGCGCGGGTTTATCTGCACCCAACCCAAGCAAGCACTGGTGATGATGAAGGTCATAGGGCAGAGAGAGCGGGTAGCGCTCGCTGGCCAATACTTCGTCAACGGACTTCGTGTTGTTGGTTTTTTTCAGGTGTTCCTGGACATGACTGCTCAAGGCGTCATTGACGATGCTCAGCATCGGCTTTGCCGCGAAGGCACTCTGGTGATCCAGCATCAGGTTCTTGAGGTCTGGACGCCTCTTCTCCAGAGTGATCCTGTCGGGGTGTGTGGACGATTTTTCCAGTTGTCCGGCAAACAGATACAGCGCTCGCAGATAGGCCACTGGCGAGTCGATTGCAGCGATATCACCGTCCTTGCAAAACTGCTCCCAATTCTCGTTGAACAATGCTTGATAGGTGGCGGGCGCTGACGTCGACTCGGTACCAGCGCTGCGCCGAACACGTCGACTGGCATCGCCGGATGACAGCTGATGCTCCTGATACAGACGGCTGATCTGTCGGGCATAGCTCAGCGCGTTGCCATACGCCTGCTCGGCGTTTGCGTCGGTATGCCTGGCGAGTTCAAGGGTGAACTCCTCTTTGGTCAGGCGCACGATGTCGAACACCGACTCAAAACCCATGCGCTGCATGGCTGTCTTGAAGTCGGCTTTTGTCTCGTCTTCGTTGCCTGGGGAGTCAATCAACCTGTGTAACAGCGAGTCGTTGCCTACGTCCATGTGTTGTCATTCTCCTGTTCGAACGGAATGTTCTTGGGCAGAAGAAAACGTACAGGAGTCAGTCTGGAATCGCGGTAGGTTGGCTGGGGATTGGGCTGTATGAAAAAGCAATCCGTTGTTCGGATTTATCGTCGAGAGAACGCCGGTATTCAGCCCCCATACCCGTTGCAGGAAAGGGGCTGAATAGGCGCGTTACGGGCCGAGAGTATTGAAGGTTGGCAGGTCAGACGCGGAAGTGGCTGACCATCATCTGCAACTGATTACCCAGCCGTGCCAATTCAACGCTGGACGCGGCAGTTTCATCACTGGCGGCGGCCGTTTGCTCGGAGACGTCGCGCACGTTGATGATGCTGCGGCTGATTTCTTCGGCCACCGCGCTTTGCTGCTCGGCAGCGGCAGCAATCTGCTGGTTCATCGACTGGATGTTCGACACCGTGCGGGTGATGTTTTCCAGTGACACACCGGCCTTGCGGGTCAGCTCGACGCTGCTGTCGGTCAGGCTGCGGCTGTTGTTCATCACCGCGGCCACTTGTTGGGTGCCGTTCTGCAAACCGGCGACCAGGCCTTCGATTTCTTCGGTGGATTTCTGCGTGCGCTGGGCCAGGCCGCGCACTTCGTCAGCGACCACGGCGAAACCGCGACCGGCCTCACCGGCGCGCGCAGCTTCAATGGCGGCGTTGAGCGCCAGCAGGTTGGTCTGTTCGGCCACTGCCTTGATCACGTCCATGACGCTGCCGATCTTGTCGCTTTCCTGTTGCAGCATGGTCATGGCTTCGGTGGAACGCACCACTTCACTGGCCAGGCGTTCGATCTGGGCGATCGCTTCGTTGACCACTTTATCGCCTTCGCGGGCTTCACCGTCTGCCGCTGCTGCCGCTTGCGACGCCTCTTCGGCGTTGCGCGCGACTTCCTGCACGGTGGCCGTCATTTCGTGCATGGCGGTGGCGACCTGATCGGTTTCGATTTTCTGGCTGTTGACCCCGGCGCTGGTTTCTTCTGTCACGGCTGACAGCTCTTCGGCAGCGCTGGCGATCTGGGTGACGCCATCGCGGATGCCGCTGATCAAGTCGCGCAGGGTGACGCCCATCCGTGCGATGCCTTGCTGCAACACACCAAGTTCGTCGCGACGGGTGACGTGGATGTCATGGGTCAGGTCGCCGCCGGCGATGCGTTCGACCACCGCCAGGGTTTCGCGCAGCGGGCGGGTGATCTGACGGGTGATGATCACGGCCGCGAGCACGCCGACCAGCAACGCCAGCACTGTGCTGATCAGTTGCAGGGTGCGTGCCTGGGTGCTTTCGATGTCGCGGCGATCCAGCTGGATCTGATACAGCGCATCACTGCGCGCAACGATGTCATTACCCTGGACGGTCATTTCCTGACGAGCCAGAACCGCTTCGCTGTTAGCTGCCTTGAAGGCCTGTAACGCACTGCGGTAATTCAGCAGGGCGCTTTGCAGCTGACGCAACGCGTCTTGCTGGGTGTCGGCGAAATGCGTGTTGAGTGCTTTCAGGCTGGCGATTGCCGCGTCGAGTTGGGCAACCGCTTTTTGCTCGGTGGTCGGATTACTGTCGGCGGTGTAGCCGCGGACTTCGTAGCGGGCGAGCTGAAACTGTTCCTTGGCCTCGGTAATGGCCAGGAACTGCTCGAAGCGTTGATCGCTCAAGGGCATCTGGCGCACGCGGGTGTCGATATCACCGATCAGCGTGTTGGCGCTCTCGGCATTCTCGCCCATGGCCTGACGCGCGCTGTTCCCGGTTCGATAAGCGTTACGCATTTTGTTCAACGACTGCTGGTAGGCGTCGATGACCGCGCCCTGTTCCTTGAGCAGTTTGAGGTTTTCCGGGCTCTTGAAGCTCGATACCAGCGATTGCTGCTGGGCCTTGAAGCCGTCGAGGGCCGTTTGCACTGTCTGTGCCACGGTTTCGTCACCGTTGGCCAGCATGTACTGCAAACGGGTAACCCGCAGTTTGGTCAGCCCTGCGTTCAGCTGAGTGATGTCGCTCATCCAGTTACTGCGGTCGATCAGCCCACCCAGGCTGGTCCAGCCGGTCAGGGCGAGAATGCACGTAAGGGCCAGCACCAGGCCGAAGCCCAGGCTCAGCTTCAGGTTGACGCTGATGTTGGCGAACCAGCTATTCATCAAAAATTCCTCCAGGAACGTTGTGCTTCTTATCATCAGTTGGCTGGAAGATTATTTTTTTTGGAGGCCAGCAGAATGTATTCGTAGAGGGCGTATCGGCGGCAGGCGCGATAGCTGAAACGTTTTTCGTAACAAGAAAATACGGGGCATGCTTGTCGGTTGAGCATTTTTTCACATTCATTTCACTGGGTACTTACGCATCGACTTTTAATGTTGCCCGTACAATGGGGTATTCGTGTGTCCGAGGCGGTATGAAGGTGGAGTCGAGATTGGGTCTTGCGGGTATCAAGCGTTCACTGAACAGGGGGGGGCTCACTCGCGCTAGATACATTGCCCTGGCACTACTGGCATCGCTCGTTGTTATCGCGTTGGCATTCTGGCTGCTGCGTCCCGTCGGTCCGGCGGACCTGGCCCACGGCAACATCGCCGGGGACAAGGCCCTGATGGCCAGTTGGGCCAAGGGCGATACGATTGTGCTGATCCGTCATGTTGAGCGATGCGACCACTCCACCGCCCCTTGCCTGGACAGTGCCGATGGCATTACCGAACGTGCGCGTGCGGTAGCTACCGGGATTGGTTCGCAATTTGCCCACCTGGGCCTGACTGACGCCGACATCTACAACAGTCCGTTGACGCGGACCACGCAAACGTCGCGCTATATGTTCAATACGCTCGGCAGTGCCCAGGATTGGCTCTTCAACTGCAAAGGCACGATGCTGCGTGATGTGCTGGCGCACAAGGTCGCCGGCCGTAACCTGGTGCTGGTCACCCACAGCGAGTGCATGGTGGAGCTGGAAAAAGAACTGAAGTTGCCAGCACCGACCCCAGGGTATGGCGCGTCGCTGTTTTTTACGCTGGATACCGCGCAAACCCAGCCCAAACTGCTGGGGCTGATCGAAGCCTCTGACTGGCAATCAGTCGATATCAAGTAAGCCACCCCAAACACAACCAGGCACAGGGGGTGGGCTGATACCCAACGTCGCTACTTTCCCCGGACAATAAAAAACGGCACCTGTATCAGGTGCCGTTTTTTTGTTAGCTGTTTTAGAGGGTGACGAAGTAGTACACCTGACGGCCCACCAGTATCTGCTTCACTATTTTCAACGGTGCAGTGGGTTCTGTATCGCCGGCTAGCAGCGCCACATTGTTTGGGGAGGCGGCGAGAAACGCCGTCAGCTCGGCGTCGGTCTCCAGGTCCTTGAGCAGGCTATGGGTGTAGAACACGGTCGCCCCGGCGGTCCGTTCGTTCGCCTTGAACAGCGCTACTTCCTGACCGTTGGCCTGCATTGTCTGGATTTGATCGGTCAATGGCAGGAACGACTCTTTGCGGTCAGCACGTGGGAACGCCCATTGGGCCGCTGACAGATAAGCGACGATGAACAGACTGATAATGCCGATCGCGATACCACGACGGTTACGGGCGATTTTACCGACCAGGGTCGATGCTTCGGTGTGCTGGCGCAGGCGCTCGAACAGCACGGCGGCATATTCCGCCGCGATTACGGCTGCGGCCGGTGTCAGTGACATCAGGTACACAGTGCGCTTGCTGGATGCCAGGGTCAGCATCAGGAATTGGGCAAGCAGCCACACCGTAAAGAACAACAGGTAGCGATTGTTTGCCAGGCTCTTACGGAAATGCCACAGACCCAGATACACCAGGATGTTCCACGGCAGGAAGGCTTCCGGCAGTTTGGTCAGGTAGTAATAGAACGGCTCATAGTGACCGGCCTGAACGAACGAACCGCTGAAGCGACCAACGCTGTTGGTCAGCAACACTTCGGCCAGTGCCTGCGAGCCGCCGCGCTGATAGAGCATGAAAAGCCAGATCAGCAAGGGGATCAGCCCGAGCAGGGTCGCCAGTGCCGGGCCTATCCAGCGCGCAAGGCTCAAGCGTTTGTCGATCAGGCTCTCGGTCAGCAGATAGAAAAAGATCACCACGCCCGGCATCGCCAGACCAAGCACGCCTTTACTCAACGTGGCGATGGCGATGCCGACAGCAAAGAGCAGCCAGCTGCCCAGGGCGCCACGCTGTTCGGCTTGTTGGCGATGGGCCTGATAGAACGAAAGCAGCGCCAGGGTTACGCCGAGGCTCAGCAGCGCGTCTTCACCGACACCGCGAACGTTGCCCCAGTAACTGGCCATGGTTGCCAGCATGATCCCGGCGACCAGGGCGATGGTCGTTGGCCGGCCGAACCGACGCAGCAGGGTGTACAGCAGCATCACGCTGAACAACCCGGCGAAGGCCGATGCCAGCCGCACCGCCCATGGCGTGCCACCGAAGGCACGAATCGCCCCGGCATCGAGCCACAGACTCAGCGGCGGTTTCTCCAGAAAAGGCTGGCCAAACAGGCGCGGCGTCACCCAATCGTTATCCAGGTGCATTTCCATGGCGATCCCGGCAACCCGGGCTTCGGTGGAACCTTGCAACTGGTGATTGCCGAGGGCGAAGAAGAACAGCAGGCAGGTGAGTAGAAACAGGAGTGGGGCAGGGCGTGACATAGGCATCAGGCTACCGAAGGATGAGGGCCGAGAGTAAAACAGGACTCGAAAGTATACGAGGCCACTTCTTAACAAAATGTGAATTGAAAACAGTACGCATAAGAACGACCGGTTTATAGCTCAGTAGAACCGAACCGGTCACCCTTTGAGTTTTTCGAGGTGCACGTCTAAGGCAGATGATCGGCGGCAAAGTCAGTTTCCGAACGGGCCTGTAGTTTGCCTTTGCGGCAGGCTCGTTGAAAACGTTCGAAGTCGCGCTCGTTCTGCTCGGAATAGGCCTTGGCGTACTTGAACAGTGCATTGGCCATGACCTCGCTCTTGCCAATGTAACCGCTGATTTGTGCAGCTTGACCGGAGGCTTTGGCGTGGGCGCGAGCCAGGGCTTTGCCACAGATGTGGCCATACGCGGAAAACGTTTCGGCATCGAAGGTTTCCAGCTCTGCCGATATTTTCATGTCCCGCAGCTGGCGCACATAGAAGTGCTGGCCGTTGGGGCTGGTGGTCCAACCGAGGAACAGATCGCTGGCCGACTGCATCAGGCGCTGGCCTTCAACCACGCGCTCGCCGTTATGGCGTATCCGCGATTTGGCTTTGACGTAATCGGCAATCACCGAACGGCGTGCTTCCTTGATCTGTAGAAACAGCGGTCGCTCCTGATCGTCGGTCAGCAGAGCAACCAGGCAGCGTGTCCCGACGCTGCCCACCCCAACGACTTTGAACGCCAGGTCCTGGACCTGGAAGCGTGTCAGCAAATCGCGACGATCGCCCATCAGCGTGGCTCGGTAATCGTGCATGAGGGCGTCGTACGGTGGTCGCCAATCGTCCACGCGCATCCAGTCATCATTGGCGTCCAGTAGCGTGGAATCTTTGTGCAGGTGGAAGATATGTGGCGGATCATCACGGATCAGCAAGCGGCCGTGTTTATCGCGCTCGCATATCTTGGGCAGCAGTTCGGCATGGGTACGATGCTCGGCTTTGTTAATGGCATTTTTCACATGCTCCAGCGTGCTGGTGGAGGGCTCCTGTTTGAGCAGTTCGTTGTAACCGAGGGCGTCGTACCAGATTTCCATGGCACTTTGTTCGGCACATTCAGCCATGCTCTCTTGATAGGCAGCGACCACACGGCGACAGATGTCTTCCTCCACTGACGCACCGTGGCGTAGGTCGCGAACGGCGACCACGAAGCTTGCCACCAGCCGTTTCAGGTCCCATTCCCAGGGGCCGGGGTGAGCCTCGTCGAAGTCGTTGACGCTGAACAGCAGGTTGCGTTCCGGCGTGCCAAAACCACCGAAGTTCATCAGGTGACAATCACCGCAAATGGTTGAATGCAGCCCCATGTCCGGCGTCCCGGACAGGTCGTGAGCGTGCAGCAGGGCGTTGCCACGATAGAAGGCGAAAGGCGAAACCAGCATGCGCCCGAAGCGCAACTCGTTCAGCGAGCGGATTCGCCCTGCACTGGAGGCTTTGATCAAGGGCACTGGGTCGCGATCGGTCTTCCCGTGCAGCGCCTGATCGTTACGGGAACACTGCTTGCGCGCATCCTTGCCCTGCTTCAGACGGTCTTTGAGGGTGGTCATGGGGTCCCTTTCGAGGTGGGCTGAAAGACTGGCGCAGACAGGAAAGGCGCCACTGGGCGAAGCCTAGGGCTCGCTTGAAAGCTAGCAGGAATCCCGCTGTTAGCCAGTCTTTGCGTTGGCTGACAATATCGAGCGGGTCGATACGATGGCCTAGTTGTCGCCTTGGCGAGCCCACTGAAAAGCCGACTAGTCTTTAACCCATCGATGGGCTTGCCGAGGTGTTAGGAGGCGTGTGCTTTCGTTGCTGATCGCGTGGTTGCTGGCATTCCTGATTGGTTGGGTTTCGCAGCGGATGGGTATGTGCCTGGTCAAAGCCAGCGCTTTAATGCTCAAACGTCGACCCACCTTGTTCGTGGCACTGGTGTCCTGCGGGTTGTTTGGCCTGCTGCTGGCGCCGCTTTATCGCTATTTCGGCATCAACCAGCCGTTGTTCACGCCAGAAGTCGGGTATCCGTTGTTGATCGGTGGCGGACTGTTATTTGGCGTCGCCTCGGTGCTCAACGACGGTTGCAGCGTCGGCACCCTGACCAAACTTACGTGCGGCAATCTCAATAAAGCCTTTACGATTGTCGGCTGGGTGCTGGGGATTGTGCTCTGGTATCGGCTCAACATGTTGCCCGAGCACAGAACCCTGCTGATGCCCGAAATCTCCAGCAGCCACTACCTGCTCACTCTGGGTGTGGTGCTGATGGCGTTGCTGTTTCTGGCCTATGTTCACGGTGACAAACATCTGGTGTTCTCCAGCATGCTGCTGGGGGCGCTGACCAGCGCGCTGTACACCTTCGAACCGCAATGGACGCCCAGCGTGTTCTTCTACCACCTGTCAGAGCTGTTCTGGATGCCCGAACAAACGACCCTCACCGGCCAGCGCGTCGTGGTGTTCGTGATGTTGCTGGTGGGCATGCTCAGCTTCACCCTGCGCCGCAAGACCTTCAGCTACCAGCCGTTCAACCTGTCAAAGGCATGTGTGCACTTATTGGCCGGGGTGCTGATGGGCATTGGCGCGTCGATGATGCTCGGTGGCAACGACTCACAGATTTTGCTGGTATTCCCTACGCTGAATTTGACCTCGACGCTGCCATTGGCCTCGATTGTCGTTGGGATTGTGGGGACGTTGTGGGTGAAGCGGTGGTGGGCGCGTGCGCGGTAGCCCTCTCACCATGACCTGTTGGCTCAACGGTAAGTGACAGAAAGTGAAACCTTCCGTTGAGTCAGAAGTTTGTCGTGAGCACCGCCCGGATGAACTCAATTGCTAAAAGTGGCCCGCGAGGGCCACTTTCATCTTCACGACGACAAAACCTGCGCCTGCAATCGTCGCCCTACAACGTCCAGCAAATCACAACCATCGCGCAGTGAAACCACCAGCGCTCGTGCCAGTTCACTGTGAATCCCCTCGCCGGTGGCGACGATCTCCAGCAACTGGGTCGTGGTGCGGATGCGGTAGGCGGCTGTTTCATGCAGCACGTCGAGTGGTGCCTTGGTGTCGATCAACAGGGATGCAACGGTGCAGTCGATGCCGGTGATGGGCATGTATCGAGTCATGGCAGAACCTCCATTCATAAGCAGAACGTGACGACTCAGTGGTGAGCGGCGGGTTGAGGTTCGTGTGCTGCGTCCGGCGTGTCGAAGTGCTCCAGCGCCCGATTCACCAGCAACTCACCCAGCACGATCAACTGCTGAATCGCCAGCGCCACGTTGCGACGCGAGTCTTCGAGCTGGAAGGCCAGGTCGCTGGTCATGACGTTGAGCGAGGCGAGGGTTTCGCTGGTGTGGATCAGCAGGGTTTCGGTGTCGATGTCGGGGAGGAGGGTGAAGAGATTGCTTGCAGGAGTGGTGGTTTTTTCGGGGGGATTGGGGGTGATCTTTTTCATGCTGGAACTCCGGTAGTCTCGAGAGGCCTACACTTTTACGGCCTGTCACAACCGGTCGCTCATTTGCAGCGACGATTCAACGGTATCTTCACGGCGGGAGGCTTTCCAGTTCATCAATGCCGCCGCAGTGTGCGGGAAATGTCCTAGGATCGTTGGGCGCGTGGCAATAAAAAATGAAGGGCTGTCGATTTGGGACGCTACCGTTCGACAAGGTAGTGAGTAGTTCACATCCAACGGAGAGACGACGATGCGATTCATGATCATTATAAAAGCCAGCCAGGATTCTGAAGCCGGCGTGATGCCCAGCCAGGAGTTGTTGACCGCGATGGGCAACTACAACGAAGAACTGGTCAAGGCCGGCATCCTTCTCGGCGGCGAAGGCCTGCACCCCAGCAGCAAAGGCACCCGCGTGCGTTTCTCGGGCGAGAAACGCACAGTGATCGACGGCCCGTTCGCCGAAACCAAAGAGCTGATCGCCGGCTACTGGCTGTGGCAGGTGAAGTCGAAGCAGGAAGCCATCGACTGGGTCAAACGCTGCCCGAATCCGATGCCGGGTACGGAGGCAGAGATCGAAATTCGCCAGGTGTTTGAGGCGGAAGATTTCGGTGCCGAGTTCACGCCGGAGCTGAGGGAACAGGAAGAGCGTGTGTGGGCACAGGCGAAAGATCAGGCGAAGAAATGCTGAAACGGAAAGAGGGCTGATTTATTTTGATTTGGGTTGAATTCTCAAAAACAAATCAGCCCCATTTTTCGCAAATGACGTCCAGCAAATCACAACCATCGGGCAGTGAAAGCCAGGTCAAGGGCCATGACATTGGGTGAGGCAAGGGGGCTCTTTCTACGGAGATAAGCCGCTATCCATTCACTCTTTCAATGCATTTGCCGAAGGGTCGTTGATGTTGAGCTGTACCTCCCGTCAAGACTATTAAGCATATGACTGCAAACACTCCTCCTAAGCGGTCTTGTCCTTTAGTTGCCGAGGCCAAGAGTTTTTCCGCCGGCGGGAACGCAAAGCAGATCCCAAGAAATGCAAGAAACCCGGGGATCAGGTAGGCAATGAATAGGCCAAAATCGACGGATAACTCTGGCATGTTCGTATCCCTTTTTCTCTATAGCTTACGAGTCAGCAATCCGGTGCTTAACGCCTACAAAAGAACCGCGTGATCGATCAACTTGGCCATTTCGCTGGTCTGTGTCCAGCCTAGGTCGCTATAGAGGGGTCTGCCAGTCGCTGTTGCGTGCAATATCGCGTAGCCGATATTTCGCTTCTGGAATGCGCTTTCTGCCAGCGCCATCATCTGTCGGGCCAAACCACGACGGCGGTAGTCTTTTTCCGTGTACACGTTGAGCACATACCCGCGTTTGTCCTGGGTTGGATGCAGCGGGTGAGGCGGCCAATCGATAGACATCAGGCCAATACCCGCTATCGGCACGCCCCCATCGAGCAACACGAATCCAAAGTACGACCCATCAATCAAGCGCGGTAACAACCACGCGCGGAACGGTTCGGCCATGTGCCGAAGCGTGTCGTCATCACTTCCGGCTTCTCGAAACATTTCCTCCCGATGCCGACAAATCAGATCGATATCGCGTGCATCCACTTCGCGCCATTCCATATAAGGCTCCGAATATTGCTTCAACGAGTTTGAGTCTAGCTGGGTTCAGGAAGTCGGGGACAGACCCGACCAGGCGGAATAGGGGAGAAGGCCTTACCCGTCAACTCACAAAAATAATCTTCGACACCAACTCCGCGCTGTTTTTTGCCTGCAGCTTTTTCATCAGGCGGGCGCGGTGGACTTCCACGGTTCGGTGGGAAATTGCCAGTTTTTTGGCCACTTCCTTGCAGGTCAGGCCGTTGACGATGTGCATCGAGATTTCGCGTTCGCGGGGTGTGAGATTGACCGTGGCGTGGTGCGACCGGTCCATGCGTTCGAAGTGCCAGACCATCAGTTTGAATGGATCGTCCGGGGTCAGGCTGTAGCCGTGCGACCTGGCCCAGAACACTTCACCGTTTTTGTGTTGCATGAAGCGTTCGTCGGAGTAGGAACCGCTTTGGCTGTTGCGCAACCAGGTCTCGCTGCGATTGCCGATGGTCTTGTAGTCCGCCTGGGAGGGATAGATCAGCAGGGTCAGATGACCCAGAAGCTCTTCGCGTTCGTAGCCGAACAACTCCAGGAATGCCTCGTTGCAGTCGAGCATCACGCGGTTGCCGGTGATGAGCTGAGGGGCGGGTGAGACCCTGAATGCCAGGCGCTCAAGGTCTTTCAATTGATGTGCGAAGACGGTCATTGGG
This sequence comes from Pseudomonas sp. 05N36, assembly GCF_056397385.1. Taxonomy (NCBI): domain Bacteria; kingdom Pseudomonadati; phylum Pseudomonadota; class Gammaproteobacteria; order Pseudomonadales; family Pseudomonadaceae; genus Pseudomonas; species Pseudomonas sp. 05N36. The sequence goes on from NZ_JBFTNH010000012.1 coordinate 61,525, forward strand.
CATCCTGCCTCGATTAAATCCGGTACTGACGACGCTTTGTATCAGAGCGCTTACTTATTCATGTACGTAGTTGCACGAACTAGCGAGCGATCCGGGCGGTAGGTCATTGTAGGGAATGCCTGATCCAAGCACAGAAGAAAATCACCATGCCCCATGATTCCGTATCCATCGTCGCTGCCGCGCACTCTCGATTTGGCCGTCTGGACGGTTCCACGTTGGAAGACCTTATCGTTCAGGTCACCCGCGAAGCCCTGGAAGACGCCGCCATCGACGCCTCAGCCATCGACGCGATGTTCCTCGGGCATTTCAACTCGGGGATGGTTGCGGATGGTTTTCCCGCCTCGTTGATGCTGCAAGCCGACCCAGGCTTGCGCTTCAAGCCCGCGACCCGTTGCGAAAACGCCTGCGCTTCGGGTTCGGCGGCGATTCATGCGGGGATCAACGCGATCCGCTCAGGCTCAGCGGAGCTGGTATTGATCGTGGGCGCCGAGAAGATGACTTCCAACTCCACGGCCGATGTCACCAAGGCCCTGGCCGGTGCCGGTTATCAGAACGATGTCGAAGAGGCCGGGCTCAGTTTTCCGCAGTTGTTCGGCCTGGCCGCGCAACAGTACCGTGACCGCTACCAGTGCCCGATGGCGTCAATGGCCGCGATCGCCACCAAGAACCACTCCAATGCCATGGCCAACCCCTTGGCGCAGATGCACCGGGTCATGGATTTCGAACACTGCAACAACGTGTCGAAGAGCAATCCGTATGTGGCGGAGTCGTTGCGCCTGACCGATTGCTCGCTGATCAGCGACGGGGCTGCGGCCATTGTGCTGGCCTCGTCCAAGCGCGCCAGGCGGTTTCGGCGTGACGTACTGATTCGCTCGGCGACGCAGGTCAACGATTTCCTGCCGATTGCCCAGCGCGACATCCTCGCGTTTGAAGGCCCGCAGCGCGCGATCCATTCGGCCTTGCGCGGGGCCAACATCACCTTGGCCGACCTGAGCTTTGCCGAGGTTCATGACTGCTTCACCATCGCCGAATTGCTGATCTACGAAGCCATGGGCCTGGCGCCCAAAGGCGAGGGGCATCGGGCGCTGGATGACGGTATCGTGCGGGCGGGTGGACGTCTGCCGGTGAACTTGTCGGGCGGGCTCAAGGCCAAGGGGCATCCGGTGGGCGCCACGGGGGTGTCGATGCACGCTATGGCCTTTCGGCAGTTGACTGGGGAGCCGATCGGCCTGGCTGTGCCGAATCCCGAGTTCGGTCTGTTGTTCAACATGGGCGGCATGGCGGTCGCCAACTATGCTTCGGTGCTTCAGGCTCGCAGGGCTTGAACATGAATATTGCCAACTGGTTGAACGATACCGGCCGACGCTGGCCAGAACGTCCAGCGTTGTTTGAGGGGCAGCGGCAAGTCGCCGACTACGCCACGTTTGCCGCCCGTGTCCGTAGCCGTGCGGCACAGCTTGTAAACGAGCACGGCATTGCGCCCGGCGACCGTGTGGCGCTGTTCATGAAGAACAGCTGCGAATACCTCGAACTGCTTTATGCCGTCTGGTGGGGGGGGGCGGTGGTGGTGCCGATCAACTGCAAGCTGCATCCTGCTGAAGCCGGCTGGATCGTCGACAATGCGCAAGCCCGGCTGATTTTCACCGATGACGGCAAGGTGTTCTCGCCCGAGGCGTTGCCGCAGGGCTGTCGAGAACTGAATGCAGCGGCCAGTCTGGCGTGCGCTTCGGTCGATGCGGCGACGCTGGAAGATCCCTGTGCTCGCGATGCCGATGACCTTGCCTGGCTGTTCTATACCTCCGGCACCACCGGGCGATCCAAAGGGGTGATGCTCTCTCACGGCAACCTGACGGCCATGTCGCTGTGTTATCCGCTCGACGTTGATCCGGTCAGCCCGGATGACGCGGTGGTCTATGCGGCCCCGATGTCCCATGGCGCCGGTCTCTACAACTTTATCCATGTGCGTTGCGGTGCTCGCCATGTGGTCCCCGAGTCCCGTGGCTTCAAGGCCGACGAGCTGTTCGAGTTGGCGAGCGGGCTGCGCAATATCACCCTGTTCGCCGCACCGACCATGGTCAAGCGCATGGTTGAGCAGGCCCGTCATCAAGGTTATGGCGGCGACGGGATCAAAACCATCGTCTACGGTGGTGCGCCGATGTACCTGGCGGATCTGCAAGACGCGGTCGAGACCTTGGGTGCGCGGCTGGTGCAGATCTACGGTCAGGGCGAGAGCCCGATGACGATCAGCGCCTTGTCGCGAGAGCTGATCGCGGATCGCAACCGTCCCGACTGGGCTTCACTGGCCGCTTCCGTGGGGCGGGCACATTCGTGCGTGGAAATCAGGATTCTGGACCCTGAGCACCGGCCGTTGCCACCCGGCCAGCCGGGGGAAATCGCCGTGCGCGGATCCACCGTCATGCAGGGCTACTGGCGCAACGACGCCGCGACTCGCCAGACCTTGGTGGATGGCTGGCTGTTGACCGGCGACATCGGTTTTCTTGATCACGCAGGTTATCTGACGCTGACCGATCGCTCCAAGGATGTGATCATTTCCGGGGGCTGCAACGTGTACCCGCGGGAAGTCGAGGAAGTGCTGGCGCAACACCCTGAAGTATTTGAAGTCTGTGTAGTGGGCGAGCCGGATGTGCAGTGGGGGGAATCGGTGGTAGCGTTTGTCGTCCTCCGCAGTGCCGGGGCGCTCGACGAGTCTTTGCTCAATGCCTGGTTCATCGAACGCATGGCGTCGTTCAAAAAACCGAAGAAGTACGTGTTCCGCACCGAGCTGCCCAAGAACAGTTACGGCAAGATTCTCAAGACCGACTTGCGCCTCTGGTTGAAGGAGGTCGCGAGCGGCACTGCAGTTCCCTGAGTCGTGTTTTCCATGGATAGAAATTAGACAGGAGTCCCTCACGTGGGCATTCAACAGAAGAACCCGGCCCGGCAACGGCGCCGGGCGTTTATCGGTGCAACGTCCGGCCACTTGATCGAGTGGTACGACTACGGCGTTTATGGTTTTCTCGCCGTCTATATCGGCAAGGCGTTCTTCGTCTCCGACGACCCGACCACCAGCCTGCTCGCCAGTTTTGCGGCTTTTGCCTTGAGCTTTTTCATCCGTCCGCTGGGGGGGCTGTTCTTCGGTCCGTTGGCGGACAAGATCGGCCGACGCAAAACCCTGATTACGGTGCTGGTGATGATGGCCGGCTCTACCGTTCTGCTCGGGCTGTTGCCGACCTATGCCACGCTGGGTATCGCCGCGCCAATTCTTCTGGTACTGATCCGCTGTGTGCAGGGCTTCTCGGCCGGTGGCGAGATCGGCACCATCACCAGTTTCATCTCCGAGTACGCAGGGCCCGGGCGCCGTGGGTTTGCGACGTGCTGGTTGATGGTGACCGCGGTACTCGGCCTGTTGCTGGGCGGTGCAGTGGCCAACGGCATGACCTGGGTGATGGGGGCTGATCTGATGCAAGCCTGGGGCTGGCGCATTCCGTTCCTGATCGCGGCGCCGCTGGGCCTGATCTCGATGTACATCCGCCTGAAGCTCGAAGACAGTCCCGAGTTCCTCGCGCTGCAGCGGACAGGGGAAACCTCCAAAGCGCCTCTGCGAGAAGTCTGGCAGTGGAAACGGGCGATTGCCCTGGTGTTCTTCATCATTACCCTGCACAGCTCGATCTTCTATCTGGTGCTGACCTTCGCCTCGACCTACATGTCGAGCATTCTCAAGTTCGACAGCGGCACGACGTTGCTCTATGTCTTCGTTGCCAGCCTCTCAGCCGCAGTGGTCATGCCGTTCGGCGGCGCGTTCACCGATAAATACGGGCGCAAGCCGTTTTTGCTGGTGATCGGCACCCTGGCCACCCTGGCAATGTTCTGGCTGTTCAAATCGGCACCCACGGCGACGCCGGCTTCGTTTATCTATCCGTTGATGACGGTAGCAATCCTGTTCGGCCTGTATGCCTCGTCGACTTACGCATTGATGAGCGAGTTGTTGCCCACGCGAATCCGCTCCACTGGCATCGCAGTGGCGTACAACATTCCGGTGGCGGTATTTGGCGGCAGCGCACCACTGATTTCCACCTGGCTGATCAAGGTAACCGGCGACATTACCTCGCCCTGGTACTTTTACATCGGCACGGGCGTGGTATCGCTGATCGCGTTGGTGCTACTGCGCAAGGAGGATTTTGTCGCCTGCGCAAGTCCCGCCGAGAAACCAAATGTTGGGCGAGCCGATCTGGCGTTGGCGCCCACGCCTTGAACAGGTGAGTGATAGACAAAGCCCCAGATGCAACAAAGCCCGTACAAGACGGCAATGCTGTTCACTTAAGCCGATGTTTCAGGCACATCCGCAGTTGTGGCGAGGGAGCTTGCTCCCGCTGGGGCGCGAAGCGGCCCTGAATTGGGCCTGCTACGCAGTCCAGCGGGAGCAAGCTCCCTCGCCACAGATGCTTCTCAGGCCTCCAGACTTCCTTAAGTGAACAGCATTGCGCACAAGACGGGCTTCGTTGATGTTTGAGGGTGTAGAGGGTACGCACAAGATGGGCGAACCAGAATTCATTGACTCTCTGGCACAGATTGCCGCGCTCGCAACACCACGATCCCCGGCGTCTTCGCGATGTAGTCCTTGAAGGGAGAGTCTACGACTTCCCGGTTCTTTTTCTTCGAAGAGGCATTACGCAGCACGGGCCCTTCGTCCTTGTTGATAAAGAACCCGGTATGGGTAACGTCCAGGCCGGCGAGTTGGGTGTAGATGCCAACGTAATCGCCAGTCTGCAAACGGCTGATCACATGATCGTTAACAAACGCGCTGGGGATATAGGTAATCGTGCGCTCGGTCATGGGCACACCCGGCAAGTAGGCGCTGCCATCGGCTTTTCGATTGAGGCGCTTAACCACGGTTACCGCATGAGGGCTGATTTGCGCGGTGACGTCGTCGGCCAGTTTTTGCTCGGCCTGCGACCAGTCGGTGAAGAAGTGCCGGCGATGCAGGTAATCGAGATTGCCATTCACATAACGCGTCTGAATGAGGTTTTTGAAGAAGTCCGCTTCATTGTTGGACTTTCTCAGCGCTTCGACGTAATCCAGATAGGTGAAACAGTCCAGGCCCCTGAAGTCGACGACCAATGCTTCCGGCGTGGTAGCAGAGCCCTGCAACCTGTTCGCGGAATAGGGCCGTCCCAAAAACTCCCGTGAAATCAGATTGTTCATCTGCCCGATGTCATCGGGGTTGATCGCTGAGCGCTCTTTGAGCAGGGCATCCAGTTTGCTGGCGGTATAACCATCCATCTCCAGTGGCGTGTGCCCATTCGCGGACACGACGTTCTCCACTGCTTTTGTATTGCCGACGGGCAGCCCGGTCCCGCACGCTGTCAGCATAGACGCCAAAAGAAATACAGCAGACCTGCGCATTCGAGTTTCCATCGTTTTCGGCTGTTACGTGGTAAATGGTAATGTTTATTGATAGGTCTGTGGGGATTTTGAGACTGTCGGGGGGAAGAGCGGAGCACTTTGGCGACGGGCTGTCTGCTGGCTTTGTGCCGTGCTTGAGCGGTTTTGGCAGGCTTTGGATCGGGGGGCACTGCGTAACAGACTAGAAAACTCAAGCCCCAGACGCAACAAAGCCCGCTTTTGCGGGCTTTGTTGCACTATTCTGTGCTTACCAAAGCGGTACGACATAACTCACGTAGAGCCGGTTTTCATCCTGCTTGGTCTGGCCCGTCAGGCTCGGGTTGGCCTGGGCGTTTTTCCAGGTCACGCCCAGTCCCTTCAACTTGCCATCAGGCACCTGGTAGCTCAGCGCCAAGTCGCGCTCCCATTCGCTGTCGCCGCCTTTAGTTACTTTGATCTTATCGCCGTGCGCGTAGGTGGCCAGAAAACCAAGGCCTTTGATGCCCAACTGACCGAAGTCGTATTTGTACTGAGCCATCCAGGTTTCTTCGCCAGCATGCTGGAATTTGTTCAGTTGCAGGTTGGTCAGTGCCGGTGTATCAGCGCCGGCGCCAGGACCTTGTCGGGCATCGCCACTGTTAAGCCCGGAGTCCAGATAAGGGAAGTCGCTGTCACCGGTGTTTTTCTGGGCCCCCAAGCCAATGGTGTGGCCCGCCAGACTGTAGCTTTCCATCAGGCTGATCGTGGACTGGTTAATACGCCCCTTGGTCAAGCCGTCACCGTAAGAACCCGCGGTGGCAAAGTCGCTGTCGCCATTCGCATTGCCGCCTATACCCAGGCTGCGGTAGGCGCGGAAATCACTGAGGAGGCTACCGACCGGCAGCGCGGTGGTGTGCTTGGCGCCGATGAAGGCTTGTTGGTAGTAGTCCTGAAGATTGGAGTACCACAGGCTTAAGGTGGTGTCGGTCAGGCCCGTATAGTCAGCACCGCCGTAGAGGAAGCGGTCGCTGAGTTTCGCACCGCCGCCAGTGGTCATGTCACTGTCGTTGCTCTCATTGCGGATTTTCGTCCGCACGATGTCGCCACCCGTGAAGGTGAAGTCAGACAGGTCTTTCGACACCAGTTGCACGCCGGTGTTGGTCTGGTGGTACAGACGCCCATCGGTGTTGGCCAGCATCGGGTTATTTTGGCTGAGCATACCAACACGCAACTCATCCTTGAGGAAGCGCATCTTGAAGGTCGGGCTCAATACGCTGAAGTCATTGGCGGATTTCCCATCATCCAGCGGGAACATGCTGCCGGGATAACGACTCTGGTGATCCTTGTTATTCAGGTCACCACCAGAGTCGAGCTTGAGACCGTAAAACGCCTCAAGATCGAGGCCGAAACCCACAGCACCGTCGGTATAACCGGAGCGGAAATTGAACTGGAAACCCTGTCCCCAGTCGCGGTAGCTCTTGGCCTTGGCGGTGCTGCCCACCACGTCACGGCCTTGTTGATTGAGGTAGCGGTTGAGCAGGGTCAAGTCGGCATGGCTGTCGTCGATGAAGTCCGCATGGGCAGGCAACATCGCGCCCCCCAGCAAAGCGCCAACGAGGGATACGGCTGGTTTCTTGATCATCATGGATCTCGTTCACAGGGTAATTCACCCTGCCGACGGACTTGTTCATCCAAGGCTATCCTTTACCCATGCATCGGCAGTTTTGCAGCGCTGATGCCAAGCATTTGAATCGCTGCAATATTTTGAAACGCATTAGGGGCTTCGAATATGACAATTCGGTTACGCGATCTTTAGATGTTTGTTGCATTGACTTGCATATAAAAAAGGCGCTAAAGAAGAAAATGAAGTGACAGGATTTTCATTTGATAGCGGTTTAGGCCGCATGTATTTTGGAGAGGGAACAGATTTATTTTGGTGCGTGTCCTCGATGGAGTTCAGCTAGAACGTAGCCAAGGAAATAGGCTTGGACAGCACCGTGAGTGATGCCAGTGAAGTTGCGGGAATCGATCAATTCTTTTGCTGACTGGGTCTAGCATCGCGAAGAGCGTGGCGTTGCCAATTTCAAATGCAGTGGTTTATGAGTCGAGGCGTAGTCGTACTTGCTCGATTTCGGGTCGCGGAGGATATCAAGGGGGAGGTGGGGCTGGCTGGTAAGCTGAAAGTCGTTTTCAAGCTGGGCCTGATCCGGGTTGAGTATCGCGAAATTGAGCCGCTGGCACGGAATGGAAAACTACGTCATGCCGCGTTCCGGGTCGGTTTTCAACAAAGAGGGAAGGCAACAGGCTAGAAACCCCAAACCCCAAACCCCAGATGCAACAAAGCCCGCATTAGGCGGGCTTTGTTGATGCTTCGTTTGGTGGGCCGGGGTAATTTGAATTAGTTCAGTAAGATATTGATTTATAAAATTAATACCATTTTATACTTTTGGTTGGAATACCAATTGGAATGCCATGCGAGTTTGCACTCCACTTGACCGCCCGATTGCATTCGATCTGCCCACCGACTTCATCGGAGTTGAACAGCACGCTTCGTAACCATGATTGGCAGTGAACGGCCCATAGCTGCCGATGGCGACAGGCAGAAATCGGCCGATTCTGTTGAAAAAGCCGGCGTCGGTTTGCATAACAGAAAAGTACGAGTCCGAGATTGAAATCCGTATTTTTCGCAGAAAGCTCAGGGCTCAGATTTGACGTAGTAGCGTGCAAAAAGACGTTTTCACCACTCAATGCATGGCTAGTCAGGCCGGGTCGACTTTTTCAACACAGTCGGTCAAACGCTGTCATTGGACGTGCCTACGAAGATAGGGGGGAAGCGAGAGGTCTGCTCTGTGCTGAACGATATCTGACCCCAATTTGGCACCTATTCCAACCTGGACCGAAGAAGACACAGAGGAAGTGATGCATACACTTTGCACTGTGTGCAACGACGCAAAGAACTCGTTTGGGCAGTTGGTCGCAATGACATGATTCGAACCGCACCTGATTCCTGGGGCGTCCTAGGCGGCAGGTGCGCCATTTCATTGTAGCGCCCGCCCATCTCATCCTGCACAACTAAACCGGCCAACAACGACGCGGCAACAGCTCTCCAATTTCACTCGCCCGCTGCGTGGGCAAGTGAGTGAGAACGTCCTTGAAGTCGGCATACGGATCATGTCCGTTGAGTTTGGCTGACTGGATCAAGCTCATCAGCACCGCCGCGCGGGTCGCGGTAGGGGCGACAGGTAACTGCCGTCCCTACCGCGATCGATGCAACGCCTCAAAGTCGGCTTCGATGGCCGCCAGGTCGGTGTCGATCAGGTTGCGTTGTCGCATGGAGAATTGCGCAGTCTTTTTATTTAGGAGCTGTTTGTAGGATTCTGGGGGTGCCTAGCGCCCCCCTTTCGCAACTCTCAGTCGGATTGCCAGGCCTTAAAGACTGAATTGCCCCCTTTATCGTGCCAGAGAATACCTTCGTAACGCCGCTGCACCGTGCAAGTGTCTTTACCGTCTGGCCATACTGACCTTTCGCCGACAAAAATCCACAGGCACTGAAGTTCGTTGCGGGCCAGATATCCCTGAAAAAATGCTTGCTCACACAATGCGTAATTGTCACCCCTGAAGCGATGGCCGTTGACGAATAGCGCTTCGCCCTCAAGATCGACATAAGTGCAGTGGTCATTGCGCAGCGGTACAAGTGCCAGCTCCCTGGCCAGCCAAGGAGCGGGGGGGCGTGCATAAACGCCATGTGGGACGGAAAGATCGAGGTCATGTTCCCAGTGATAGCCGCAAGTCGGTAACGCATATTCGACCGTCTCGCCTCCAGGAAATTGATGACGCAGCCATTGCTGCTGACACCAGGTCGTACGCCACGACACTTCGCGCAGATAGGCAGTGCTGTCACGTGTTGGCGCCCTCCAGCGCGCATCATCGACAGCGCCTGACTTGCAGAAAAGCTCGACAAATTGACGGCGGTCTTTGTCTTTCACGATAACCGGAAGAATCCGTCGAAATTCCTGCTGCCGCAAACCCTGTTCAGGCGCTTCGTATTTGTCGTCTAGGTTGGAGAGTACGCGTCGCTCATACATCACCCACCACTTCTTACCATCAGGGTCAGTGCGGCACACGAGTTCTGGGAGTAATTCGGCGGGATTATCCCGCACGGGCCACTGCAACACGTCCTTTTCTTCGTCGTGGTTAAAGGCCAGTGGTGGATCGAAAGCCCAGTCATCACTACGCATGTCGCCAGCGCCATCGATGTTGAGCAAGGTTGGATCAATATCCCGTTGGAAGCCAATATCCGCTGGGGTGCGATACATCTCCGGTCCCGGCGGCATGTCCAGCTTATGGTTATCCGCCAACCGACAGAGCAATTCATTTAGGGCCAACCATTGATATTTTTCTGCGATCCGCTCAACAACGGGCCTGTCTCGTGAATATTCAAGCTCCTCAGATTCGTCAGGTGGAAATTTCTCCAGAGTCCATCCCAGGTCGTATGCCCGCTTGGCAATCCAGCGCTGGGCTGCTTTATGCTCGATCACAAGCGAATGCGAACTGTCTGCCCCCCCGGCGCTTGAATGCATCGGCGCGCTCAAGAACCGCTTGATCACAGGCACTATTTCATAGCTGCCGAAGGTTCCGAGGACGCCTGTGCAAGCCATCTCTATTTCGTTGTGACCCGCACGTGCAACGGCTCGTTCAAGCATCGTCTGCGTCACGTTCAGCTGGGGTGGTGCGGATCGATAAGGTGGCTGACATTTGGCTAGGGCGACTGACGTGGCGAGGCAAGATTGCGAGACTGCCAGCTCGACTATTCCCCGAGCGTAATCACGCAGAAGCAGTGACAAGGGAGTGTCTGCTGTATCGAATACATAAAGGTAAGCAGTGCTGGCAAAGCTTTGCAGGCGGTCTGTATTTGGGTCATTGCAACAGGCTCCATACGCCGCTGCATGCAGGCGCTCCAATACATACACATCGTCCAGCCCAGCAAATGCTTCGCATAAGTTGCGGTACAAGTCCGGTCGGGCAATTAGCAGGGAGGCTAAGGCCTTAGTGGCAATATCCCTGACCAGCCGGTTGCTTGAGGTGAGCAACCAGGTCAGAACGATACCACACAGAGACTGGACTTCAGGATCGGTATTGGCAGACTGTTCCAGCAGGCACCACTTGAAGAGCTTGTCCAGCGCGCCTCCGGCATCGGTTGAACATCTGTTGATGTGAACCGACCAACTGACGTCTCTGTCGGCAAGACTCTGACTCATCAGCTTTGTATGCAGCGCTTGTGCATTCCATGGGTGATCAGGGACAACAGCCAGTTCAATGATAACATCAAAATACTCAGGGTCACGTGTCAGCAGGCTATTGAACAGCACTCGCGTGCGTTCGCTGAAGGCCTCTTTGCTGCGCCATCTCAGGCTTTGCACAAACAGACGGCTTAGTGAACCTATTGGCCGCCACTTTCCTTGCGCGGGGGGTAAGGCATCAAGAAACTCCACGCTGAAGCGTTCTGGAATCTGGATCGAAAGTGCCTCCACCAACCCCATCCACATGGAGTTAATTCTCCGACCCTGGTGGATAAACGCAAGGTTTCCGACCTCTAATGCTTCGCGGATATCTTTGACTTCCTCAAGCAACGAGGCCGCCATCATGTGGTCTTGGAAGCGCTGGAAACTGAACCTGACAATCTCATCAAGGGGAAGATCAATATCGTCTTCCTCGGCCTCATCCAAGGAATCAGGGTCTGGATCAAGGCGCAACAACCCGTTGCGATGTAGCACCTCGAACCAGCTTTGATTGGTAGGCTGCGGAAATTCCGAAAATTGTCCTCTTACGATGTTGACGGCCTCCGCTCGCGAGACATAATCGCGCCGATTGGTAACCATTTGCCGAGCAATCAGTAACAACGATTTCCACGTTGGGCCAACCAACTCGTCACCGCCATCGCGACCAACACCCAGATGCTTAGCCACGCTGTTCAAGTAGAATTTAAAAATTTTCCAAGTGCCTTTAAGCCCCTTGGGGAACTGGGTGAGCCCTTCTCGCTTCAATGCCAAGCAAGCACTGCGCAAAAACAATGGATTCACAAATTCTGCAGCCATCCATGGGATGCTGGGCTGAGAAAGGCCCTGCCTGCTCATGTAGACCCGTGCGGCGTTTACTTGCTCCGGGTAGGTATCAAACCCACGGATCTCGAAGATTGGCACTTGCTCACGCACACTTTCGGGCACCGCGTAAGGCATGTACTCAGTTCGGCAACTGATAACCACCGCGATATTTGAAAATCTCGAAAGACGACGCAAAAACGCTGAAATTTCCTTGTGCCAAAAATGGCTGCCAACGCCTTCGTTTATCGCGTCCACCAGGAATAAGCCACGCTGTCTGGCGGCCTGCGAGGCGGCGTCAAATGCTTGAAGGAAGGCGTCAGGAGGCAGGGATCCCAACCCCAATCGATGGGTCATTTGCGACCACAGTTCTTGATCAGTCAACAGATGCCCAAGCACCAGGATTACCGGTCTGCCGTCCGCCACGGCTTTGTCAGCCATCGTTCCCAGCAGATGGGATTTTCCAACGCCTGCCCTGCCTTTCAATAATGCAACGCCTTGCTGCTCTGCCTTGAAGTGAGGGTTAGAGAGAATTTTCTGAAGGTTGCTGAAGGCTTGATCCAGATGGAAGATCGCTTGGTGAAAATACTCTAAGTCGCGCTCTAGATCCTGATCAAGGTTAGTTATAAATTTACTGTAATTCCAACTCCATGTCTTCATGGACTGAAGGCACTGTAAAGCAGCGCTAAGCGTGTCCTCATAACTGCCGTCGAACCAAGGGCAAGAGGCAGGCGCACCTAGGTTTTCCGTCAATGCAGATAACGACGCCACATGGGTTTTAACGTTGGATAGGTGAATCCGAATTTCATTATCCGGTAACGCTCCCAGCGATCTCGTGAGATTGCGCGCCTGAGCAATAGCCGCCAGCGCGCTTTCGAGTTCAGCCTTGATTTCATCGTCGCGTAACATGACTTTAAACAGACGCTCGATTCGGACTTCGACGTGGTCCTGCGAGTGATACCGCTCATCTAGGGATGTAGTTGCTAGGTCGACTTGCTGTTTGAACCAGGCAGATGAGAACTCGGCTTCATTGAACCAGTAGTAACGCAAGCCTTCGGCGATGGGTTTGAGCAATTGGATATTCAGGTCAGAGGCGGACCATAAAATAAAGTCCACCGCAGGCATGCCGGCGTCGGAACGCTGCTTTTCCCATACCTGTTTGTGGTTTTCCCAGTGTTGCCGGCCGCCCTTGCGCGGGCTCTTATTCCCTGTCTCACCAACGTCAGTCAAGTCGCAGGCAATGGCAACGACGTACGTTTTCAGTTCGGGGTGGCATTTGAGAGCCTGTTCTACGGACTTATCAATCTGCGCCCATCCGATGTCCCGGGAGCGGAGAAAAAACTTGGCCTGGTAGCCTACCTTGCTGCCGTCATCTAATAGCCAATAGGCCTCGACACCGCCATCCCCCCCCGAGCCGTCAACCCGACGAAATCGCGCCGATACCTCTTGGGTATCGAGTTTTGCCAGCTGACACACAAGCTCCTCGAAGGATTGCTGCTGGCTGAACTCCTTTCCTCTGATCTTTGAATAATCCATCGTAATCCCATCATCCGAAGCTTGAGCGCAGGCAGCGCGACTCGCTAGCTGATCGTCGCCGACACTAACAGTCTATCAGGCACTCATCGAGGATTGGCCAATAGCCATGACACCTTCGCCAGCTACCAGTTCGACAAGTACTGGCGCGTTTCGGTCAACGGCAACATCTTCGACCGGATCTACTACGAGGACACTAGCGGGCGCTAACACAGCACGCCGCGTAACTAAATCCTTACCGTGCGAGGGGCTTTCTGATCACATTGGTAATGATGAGGCCTGCTAAATGGATTTCATTTGGCCGGCTTCGTCCATTTTGGGCCGAACCAACCGCTTATCCTTGGCTGGTTTCGACCATTGGTTGCCTTTCGTGACCGTCCACTGCGGATCGGTTTCTGCCTGTCGCTACCGGCCGAGATCGATCTATTACATGAAGTAGAAAGCGACCAAAAATCATGTTCAAATTATTTTGGAAAAATGAGGCGCTCCCTCCAGTAGTGCGACCGATATTGCGAAACTTTATTATTTAAATTAATTTTCGAACCATTTCATCCCATGTGCCCAGGGTTATTGTTGAATCATAAGAGTCTATTAGCATGTCAATCTTTGGCAGTCCAGCGGGGTTTAATGAGAGGCCGAGTGAAGTTTCAATTTCACTTATGATTTCTTCAACGTCATCCTTGTTGCAGATATGGTGGATTTTGCGGGCGTCTAGCTCCGCTCTTGCATAGGTGCTGTAGTTGATAAAGTACCTTGCCTCACCTCCAGTGATGACTCCACGAACTCCAAGATCGTTTTCAATTTTCCCAGCTCTGCTCTGGATCTGTCCAGTTATGCTGCTTTGAAACGCAGTGTCGTCAGATAGCGCTGCTCTTTTGCTATTGGCCTTAGCGTCAAAAACCTGATCAATTGCTGCCATAATATCAGCAAGGCTTGGGTTTGCTCCTTTTGCCACAAAAGTTCGATGTAACATTTCGGCCAGGCCTTGTTTATTGCTAAGTATGCTCGACTCAAATGTGTACGAATCCCAGATATGGCTGGGCAAGTTGATTTGCGATTGCAATCCGGTGCCAAGAGCATCAATCTGGCTCCTGGTTATGTAATCGCAATCAAAGATAGCAACACATTTATCCCATATTGTTTGCGAACTGCTAATGCCTTCAATAAAAGTTTTATAATGCCTGATTTTCTGAAGGAATGCGTCGATTCCACCAAAGGCCCAGAAGACCATGTCGTGAGCGTCTCTGCCTGTTGATTTCTCGTATATTTTTCTAATGTAGTTGGCATCAACATCACCCTCAACAAAGATAACCTTTCTGGCCTCAATTATATCTAATAAATCTAATGAGTTTTCATTGCCAAGCATTCGAATCACACTGGAATGAAATGTCGGTTGAATGCCAGCGTGTCTCATCACGTTGCCGTTACTCACAATTGGCTTATATTCGATGCTGGCTGTTCCGTCGCCAGTACTTTCGATATGAAAAATATTTCTTGGTGACGTACTTCTAAGTAGTGACTCGTTATGAGTTGTTATAAATACCTGGGCGTTGTTTGAACGTCTTGTCAGGACCTGAATTAGTCTTTTCTGTATGTCTCTGTGGATGTGTGAGTCAGGTTCATCCAGTAAAACCAAATTCAAATCAGTTCTCGCCTCATACAGGGCAAGCATTAGTTCAATGATCTGAAGTGTGCCACTTCCAAGCAGGGATATATCTCTAGATTGGTCGTGATTTCCAAAGCAAACATTTATATCAACGCTCACATCTTTGTGTATATCTCCTTTCACTTGAAAGGTAACGGGGAGAGCACCGTCGGTTAATATTTTTGATATGTCTTTTTCAAAGTCTTCGTAATTCGCATCAGATTTTAGTCTGGAAATCCTATTCCTCAATACCATGTAGGATTGGCGAGAGACGACGCTATTAGAGATTTGCGGCAATAGTTTGAATTGCTCCCCTGCGACCAAGGAGGCAACAGGAGAAGCGTATATAGTTGAAAATGGCTGAGGTAAATGTTCGAATGCAGTATTTAGCTTTTGAAATTCAAAACTGTCATGACGATCTAGAAATATTTCGTAATTGCTTCCGTTGGCAGCCTTTATAATAATTGGAATTTCTATTTCATCATTTCCTGGGAGTCCTGTGACGGTTACTGAAATCAATATAGGTGATGAAATATTAAGGTTGAAAAAAATATCTTCGTACTTTGATGTCCTGACAGAGGTGATTTTACGATGATCTATATAGTTTCCAAGTTTGTTTCCAAGCCTATAGTCGCCTTGGCGAATGCTTAATCGAGTATCGGAGCGTTTTGCTTTTGTTATTAGTATGCGGAAGCACTCAGACCATAAAGCCACAGCCTCTAGAATTGTTGTCTTTCCTGCATTGTTTACTCCAGTAAAAACATTCAAATGCGAGTCGAGATGTATTGTTGCTTTTCTATAGTTCTTGAAATTATCTATGTGTATTTTCTTAAGGTGCATAGTCGGTAAATACTTATTAATTGTTTGGGGGGCGCAATGGGCCAATACTGAAGGGTAAGGCGATTGGCGTCAAACCTGCCTGCTATGTGCAGCAAAAAATATAGCGACAACGATTTCGCTTGCGTAAAAATCAGATGTTTAAACAGAAAATTACTTACACCGCCTACACGTGGTCTGCATCGCCAGCTATGACGCGAGTGGCCGTTTTTTTGCCATTGCGGCGGAGTTTTTCGAGTAGGTTCATCCGCAAGAAAATATCCACGCTGAGATAGATGACGGCGGACAAGTGAGCCTGGAAGACTGCCTACCTACGATTACTCGAGCGACCGATCAGCATTTCTCGGTCGTTCCCTAATCGCTTCCAGACCAATAGGGTGGTGAGTCGATAGTAGTACTGGGTGGCGTCGGAGTGGTCTTTTAGGTGCTGTGTGAAAAACCAGCGCACATGCTTGAGCTGCCAAGTCCAGGGATTATCGCGTTGCCATCGTTGTTGAATGGCCACTTGCATGATTCGGGCTTGGCGTAGGTGGCGTTGCTGAGAGGCCTTCGAGCCGGACAGTACGCCGCTCAGGAACAGCGTCATATCAAAGATCTTGGTCACGCTCGACCTCCAATGTAGGCCGAAACCACATCGATCCGGTTATGCCCGAGTTCAACGCTGATCTGTTGCCGCGTCTGTCGATCAAGGTTGCGGTCAATGCGATAGCAGTGACCACCATTGATCGGGGCAGCGTGGCCAGTGAGCTGCTCGTAACGTTCGCAAGCGTAAGCCGCTCGCAGTTCATGAAAGCCCTTCAGCCCGTGTTCATGCAACGTTTCACGGGCGGGGAGCACGGTCTGTTGCAGGAACGCGGCGTAGCTTTCGTCTCGGGCCAGCAAGTTGCGGCTATGGGGTGGCGACGCATGACGAGCCAACTGCAGCGCCGCCTTCACCTCGTCATTAGCCACAACCCATCGCGGCGCTGAAGCGCCTGAGCGGCCACCTTTGGTGCCGTCCTGAATGTTGATGCGGCCTAAGTGTTCGGCTTCGCGGTGCAAGCGGGGCAGGTCAGCCAAGATCGCTTCGCGCAGGCGCATACCGGTTGTTCGGGCCAACAGGACAATCGCGGCCACCCGCTCGTGTTGCTGTTCGCCGAGCGCCTCGAGTACTCGCCGCACCTGTTGGTGGTCTTGGCCATCTGGCGCACGGGTGCGTACGCTCAAGCGCTGTTGTCCCAACGCCTGACTCGGGCTGGCGATCCTCACGTCCTGATCACCGCGCAGCGCCGCGAGGGTGCGGTTGACGCTGCTCAGGCGGTTCTGCGCGGTGGCGATGCGGAGTTCACCTTGCTGGATCTGCTGGCGCAGGTAAGTGGCGTAGTCTTGCAGCGTCCGTCGATCGATCTGACGCGCATCGTTGTAACCGGGGCCGTCCTCTGACCGACACCAACGCACGAACGCTTGCCAGCGATCGCTATGCGCTTTGACCGTGGCGAAGTGGCCACCGGCAAACAGGTCCTTGAGCGCTTGCGGGCCGGCGTAGCTCAGCTGGCGGCCGTAGCCGAAGTTGCGACCATCACGCCGACCGACCAAGGCCATCATCATCACCGTCTTCGTTTTTTTGCAAAAAGAGCAGTAAGGCTTTCCAGTGGAGGCTGAGCCTGTCTACCTGCTGCCAGTGTGTTGGGCGGATCAGGAGGGTGTTCTCGTGGTGTTGCAGCAGTGCCCCTTCCTCACGCAGTTGCTCAATCAGCAGGACGAGGTAGGCAGGATCAAGTGGTGGTGTTGCGACAGTGGCGACAGTGGCGACAACCCGAGTCGTTTCTGGCCTGGGGCGCGGCGACAGTGTGGCGACAGAGGTGGCGACACGCCGCGATTCTGGCTGCGGTTGATGTTGCGCTTGGTAGCAGCGCACCGCGTCATTGAGCCGGAACATGGCGTACCTCGAAGGTTCTTCCATCGCGACTGCTTAGCCAGCGATGAGTGATTAGTACGACCAATAAAGAGGCGGTATGGTCAGCGCTCTTGCGGGCAAAACGAGGGCCGTTGCGATTGACGTCTCGGATGCTGAAGTGGGTCCAGCCTTTCTGCACCAGCCAGCGCAACAGCCGATCCGCCTCTTCGCGTCGGCTATTGACTGGCTCCTGTTCGGTCAGGCGCTGGATCTCGGTCAGGTAGTAATCCATCAACGTGGAGGCGCGCTGGATGTGTGCTTCATCCAACTGACTGGCCTCTTCAACCATGGCCAGCACGCCCGCGATGCGCAGCACATTCGCCGGGGCTTTGCCCGCGAAAGGCTGGACGCCGGCTAGCTCGCCGAACTCGCCAGACTGGCACTCGATGGTGTCGTGAATATCAATCCAGGCACGACGGGCACGGGCGGTCAGCTCGAGCGTGGCGGGATTGAGTGAGCCATCCTTGTGAAGCGACCAGGGCTTTTGCAGCAGGGCGGTGATCCGCTGTTGGTAGCCCTGGACTTTGGCATCTCGGGTCAGGTCTATTGCCTTGTAGAGTCGCTGGCCAGCCAGGCGCTCGGGCCAACTGATCAGGCAACGGCCGAGGATGCCTTGGCCATTGATCACCGGGTCTTTGAACAGTTGGTTGGCCAGGTAGGGCTGCAGCATCAGATGCAGACTGAGGCGGCGGTCATAGGCGCGCAGGCTTTCTCCGGCCATGGAACGCGCCCGGTCGATCGGGCTACCATCCCACAGTGTCGACAAGGTGGTGATCGCCTTGAGCAGGTTCTCTTTGCTCATGGTGCTGCTGCCCAAGAACTGGCCACCTTCATCATTGAACAAGCCCATGCTGGGCAAACCATGGCACAGGCTTTTGACCAGAGCCTCAATGGTGGGTTCGGCAATGATCAGTCTCGGCGGTACCGGCTCGGATAGCTCACTGCCTTCCGCCTCCGCGTGTTTCTTTGAAGTTTTGGGTTTGGTCATGATGCTGGTAGCGGCGCGATAGGCTTTGAGCTTCTCCGCGTACAGGGTCCACTGCTGTCGCTCCCAATCGCGCGCCGCCTTCAGTGCCAGCTGATCCACCGCGCTTTTGCGATCACCCGAGGACGCCACCGTCAGTAGGTAGAGGGACAGCGGATAGGTTCGGCCGTCGAGTTGGACATTGGCATGACCCTGACTCACCAGGGCCGCGCTGGCCAGCACCGATTGTGCAGCCATGGCGCAGGGCACGCCGATCACCTCGGCCAGTCGGTCGACCGCAGGGCCCAACAGTTCTCCGAGTGCTTCGACCGGGTAGGGCACTGGCGCCTGCTGGACCTCCAGCAATGGTTGTGGTGGCTCGAACGCTTCGCACAGTTGCATCGCTATTCTCCTGAAATTATCGACTTCGTCCTCACTCATCCCGCCACGGTTGTTGAGTGTTATCAGGGATCAAGGCCCCTGCGACCTGTGAGGGTTGTCCACTCACGCGGGACTGACGGCTCCTTACGACCGGGAGCTTGGGCATCTCATGATCCGGCCTCCTGAACACCGATAGCGGTGGGCGGGTGGAGGCTGCACTGGCTGACGAAACCAGCGCCGCGAGATCCTGAGTCGTGTGAAGGCAGTGATTTGATGACTGGGGCATGCCTGACTGTCAGTCAGGTGCAGTCCATTCCGTGGGCTGCGGCACCGTCATCGGCATCGCTGTGGCGAATGAGCATTCGGTGTTTGTCACGCCGATTGTCACGATGGGGAAAGCCGCAAAGACCCGTGCGAGCAGGGCTGCAGCAGTGGTAGGAGCGCCCGTCTCTTTAGGGGGCAAAGAGACGGGCAAAAACTTGGCGCAAGAAATGGCCAAGCGGATAAATTGCTGCAGAGCAGCCAGGAGGGGGCATGAGTTGCCGCAGTGGGCATTCTGGAAGAAGTGGCATCCATCACATCGCTGTGACCGTGCGAGCCGCCGGACGCTAATCGCACTTGGGGAGAACCGCCACGATGTGGCTTAGCCTCAAAGGTTCTGGCTACCTGGGTGCTGTCGAGGACAGCGCTTGTACGGTTCTGGTTTAGCGCTCGTTCTGCTAGCGGTCAACAGTATTTTGGGGGCGACTCTTGCGCCAATCGGCAGCGCTGGAAATTCTTGGAAGTCGGTGGCATTACATGGCCGGGTGGTCGTTCGTCGGTTTTTAATGTGAGCCCATGCGAGAGGGAATGCGGAGCCTTCCCGCCCGCATGGGCTTAGCCGGAAAGGCCCAAAGAGCGAGACTTGCAAAGGCGACAGTCGCCACCTCTGTCGTCATGCTACAGGCCAGGTATTACGCGGGTTGTCGCCGCTGTCGCCGCTGTCGCCAAATCAACCATTACTCCATCTGGGGAGTCATTTTCGGTTACCGGCGGCGTCCGATGAGCGCTCACCGTATTGGCACGACATTGCGGTTCCTGGCGTCATTGATGTCGGGTACCGACAAGCTGCCCGTTGCTGCTTTCTGGATGTGCTCACTCCTACCAGCCATCATCGTACGTCGGCGTTCGATGTCGTCCGCTCGGTTCTAAGCGCTTCGGACTTCGTCATTGTCGACATGCGCCAGCGCGACTTCGATCAGCTCCGGATCCCACCCATGCTCGTTCGGGATGGTGCTGGCCATGGAGTGCATGCCGCAGCTGACCAACCGGCCCTCGAAGCCCATGCGTTTCAAGGCCATGTTGGCGGTCTGGCTATTGCTGCTCTGGCGATCTACGAGTGGAACAGGTTGTCAGTCGAATGTCGGCAGCTCAACTCCGGAAGTAACTTCCCTCTGCGTGTCCTTGAACACTGCAGTAAACGGCGCGCCGCCCGGAACCAAAAGCTGGCGTGACTTCAGGCAAAAGGGCAGCACCCATAATCGCAGACCCTCTATTTTAGGGAACTCGAATACTGATAGCGGCCGGTCGAATGCGGCCGTCTTGGGGTAAATCAGCACCACATCCCCCGTTCCATTCAGGTAGCTCTGGCCGTAGGCCTGCAACTGGTAGAAGTCGCCTTGCGCGAGGCCGTACTTGCTCGTGCCATTGGCCTTCAGTCCATCCAGCAGTTTCCACTTTGCGTCCAGGACCAGCAGATCCTTGTTGGTATCCCGGATCAAAAGATCTGGCTTTAGACAAAACCAGTTCTGCTCTCGATGGCGAACCATGTGATGACTGCGTGTTTGGGTTTTCAGGACAAGCGACCGCGCCAGTTGTTTCGTGAGATGCTTGGATACAAACGCTTCGAATACTGCCTCCATCGGGAACAGCAGCGACGGAGCATTGTTACCGCCGCTGCCTGTCAGGGGGGACTGCTCGTCTAGGATCAACTTCGCCCAAGCCAACGCATCGCCGTAGTAACCCATGCCCCGATCGAGACGCACCTGCTGGAAATCGATCCGTGGCTGCGCTGAGACAGGGACCTCTGCAAACACGAACTCCAACTCACGGGCCAGTTGCTGATGAGCCTGAGACGCCGACAGCATCAGCACTCGTCGCAATGCTGCGTGCAGTAAGCGGTTCTCCGGGCGATCAATCGAAAACTCGTCGTGCTCTGTAAAGAAACGGTCCGCCCTGTACAGGTTTTTCCGCAGATGCGATGCGATCATCAGCTTGCCGCGAAGTGCAAACAGGTTGTCCTGCCGATAGGAGTAGTTGCTGCGCAACCCTCGTTTGACGATATGCCCTACTGTACGCAGAAACTCGACAATAAAAACTTCCAGCAAGGGCATTCGTGCAGCCGAGAGCTTGGCGCTGTCGGTTTGAATGTGGCGAAAGCCTTGAAGACAGCAGAGCATCTCGATTAGAAGTTGACGCGCCTCCATTGCACCGCCACCTATCGCTTTGCCGACCTTGGGAAGCACCTCGATCTGGTAACCGTCCGGCGCACGGATCACTCCGACAAAACTGGTGACCTGAACGACACGATGCCCACGCCGCTGAGTCAGGCGCAGCCATTGCGCACCACTTTCATTGGTGGCCCGCAGGCATTGGCGCTCAAGCCATCCGTATACCTGGTCCGGGATTGTGTGCAAACCCTCGGAAGACGTGTCCCCAGATGTTGCTGCTATCAGTACGTCAAATTCGTAGATCGAGATACCACTCACGCGCCCCCCCACGATTCAGGTCGACAACGTATGGTAGATGCCAATGTAGGCATCCGTATTAGAGAACGCAGCCTCCTGCACAGCGTATTGGCGCTTGGTGGAGTAGCTGTCCATGCCATGGTCGCTGCCGAACAGACGAGCCAAATCGTCCTCCTGATCTTGACCCTCTACAACAAAACGTGCGGCGGGGGATTTCTGGTTGTCCGCCAATACAAGACGGATCTTTTGCCAGTCCTCAAAAAAGTACTCTTCGAGCAGGGGCAGAATGCGGGTGCTGAAGACTTGTTGCAATGCTACAAATCGTTCGTCCCCATCAGGCACTTGCGCCAACGGTGTGAAGTACGCATGGCCGATACAATGGTCGCGGTCGTAGAGCACCTCGATGCGCTGGTTTATGGCATCAAGCATGCGAGGCACATCGACCACCTGCTCGCCCAGGCTGACCCGAAGGCCTGCGAGCGGCGCACCTGGCTCATCGCGAGCGTCCGGCATCACCGACACAAACTCGAAACGGCGACGCAGCGCGGTATCCAGCAACGCAAGGGATCGGTCTGCCGTGTTCATTGTGCCGATAATGTCGACATTGGCTGGCACCGAAAAACTTTCGCCGGAATACGGCAAAGACACAGAAACGGCGTTCTTAGCTCCTTCGCGTTTATCAGATTCGATCAAGGTGATCAGCTCGCCAAAGATTTTGCTGATGTTGCCTCGGTTGATCTCGTCAATCACCATCGCGAATTTCTGATCCGGTGCCAATCGTGCCTTCCTGCACAAATCCTTGAAGGCGCCCGCGCGGATCTCGTATTGGATTTCACCGGACTCTGCATTGCCATCGAGAACTGGTCGGAGCCCCTCCACGAACTCTTCGTAACCGTAAGATTGGTGGAAGGTGACGAAACTGTAGCGTTTGATGTATTCGGCTGAGGGTGGACCGGCATCGTACTCGTCCACTAGCCTTTTCAGGTCGGCTGCTGCGTCCTCCCAATCCCCAGCAAGTATCCAGGACGAATCCGGTAGTTTGTCGAACACTGCCGGCGCCATCCGTTTGCTCATCTTGACGGTTTTAGATGATTCAATCGTGTGGTACTGCAGGGCGCCCCAAACGGTGTTTCGCACATTCTTGTTCGCACTCTTTACGGCAGCAATAGCTTTCATGAACGGGTGATCAAGCAGTGTGTCGACACTCGCTTTCCCCCCCAGATGGTAGAGAGCAGCCGCAGCTGCTTCCCACCAGGTAAGGCTCACTGTTTTTTCGCCCACAAACTGATTTTGCCACTCTTCCTTGGATACGGAAGTCATGGCCTGCTCATACTCTCGCTTAAGCAGCTTCGATAACTCGTAGGTCTTCCCTGTGCCGGGTGGACCGTAGTAGATACGATTAATCGGGAACCTTACTGCATCAGAATCGAGCGTTTCGTCTTCGTCGGAATCATCGCCGTGCTCCACTGGATCGTCACGCAGTTGATCTGGCCACAGTCCCGGTCGCTCCGTTTCAAGTACCGTCCAGTCGTCGAGTAAGCCACGATCGGCTGAAAGGGCTGCTTCAATCTTCGAGACGAGTTCCTCCGTCAACGGTTCGCGGTGGAGCTTGGGTAGCGCACCCACCTCCCGTGTCCATGAGAGCTTCCGGGTCCGAGTGCCCCGAATGACGCCAAGCACACCGACCGCGCGCTCACTTCCGGGGTTTTTGCGGCCAAAGCGCACTTGGACGCCTTTGTTCATGTGCCACCAGTCCAGACCTGCCATGTGGACAGCTCGCGCTAATCGACAGAACAGCGCCTTGTCTTGTGGCGACCACGAGGCGCGGAAAGTCTGGAATGCAGGTTTACTATCGAAGTGCTTGAGGAGATCCTCGTCACTCAGTGTCATGCCCAGGTCCAGCTTGGTTACTACCTCGTCGTAGCGCAGCTTGAAGCTGCGGATCGCTTCAATACTCCACGTAATGAGCTGGTCCAGCGATTTTCCCAGACCATCGCCTGCGGGCAGTTTGGTAACAAAGGGGGATGAGTTGTTATAGGTGCCGCGCAGCGTTAGATAGGCTCTTCGCGTCCCATCCGATTCGTCCAGTCCGACGGTATCGATCTTGACCACGAAGCCGTCGTTGGCATCGATGCCTACGGTGTAGGCCAACTCCTTCGGTGCTTCGGGCGAAGGGTAGATTTTTGCCCAATTGTAGCCAGCGAAATTATTGCCTTGGTTGGTAGGCCGTTTGCGAATCTCTACGCGGCCCACAGGAAACAACTCAGCCTTAAGCTTGTTGGCCCACTCCTCTGTTACCTCATAGGCCTTTTTCAGATCATCGTAGGCGCGGTTTTGCTCGGGGTTTGATTCGTCACGCTTTTGTCCCATCCATTTGTTCAGCAGCTTGAAGTGGTCAGTGGTGAAATAGCCCGCCATGGTTCTCAGATCCCTTCGACATCAATTCCGTGTTCAGCCAACCAAGTCTTTCGCTGCGCGAAATCAGGCATGGCGCGCTCCACACGTAACCAGAACGCGGGAGTGTGGTGCGGCTCGTGCATGTGAGCCATTTCGTGTACCACCACGTATTCAGCAATACGTGTCGGTAATAGGATCGCCTTCCAGTGGAAGTACAGCCAGTCGCCCTTGCCACAGGAACCCCACCGATAACCCAGGTCTTGCACCTTCACGCCCGCTGGCCGCACCTCCATCCGCGATTGGCAGTCGGCCACTCGGCTCGATAGCCAGACCTTCGCACGTGTGCTGTACCATTGGATGAAGTGCGCGCGCGCGGTGGGTATGGCGTCACGGCGCATACAGAAGCGACCACCCGCGAGCTTCAGCGGCACATTCTGCTCCTCTACCACCTTCAACCGGTGGCTGCGCCCGAGGTACAGGAACCCCTCGCCGCCGACGAACTCCTTGTGCGGAATCTGGCGCTGCAAACGTTCCTTCTCAGCCATCTTGGTGTAGATCCAGAAGCGCTTCTCCAAGACAAATTCGCGCAGCTGCGCTTCGCTAACCTCCGGCGGAGCAGACAGAACCAAGTTACCACTGCGTTCTACCGTAATCTCCATCGTTCTGCGACGTGCGCTGCGTCGGATGGAGAACAACAAGTCGCCCACTTGGAGTACTGGTGATCTCGTAGATACGAGCATCGGATTACACCTGCACCAGCTTGTCGTGGTTGGCGCGAGCCTGCTCCATCAGCTTGTCGGCCAGCACACCGGCTTTGTCCGCATCCACCAGAGGCGGACGAAGGCGCATTAGCTGGTCGAATAACTGGCCGTTCAGCTCGTCCTGTGCGGCGCGTTTGTGCGGACTCCAGATATTGCGGTTGCTCTGCAGTTCCTGAGCCAGAGATTCGACCAGCTCAACCGTCACATCCTTCAGGCGCAGCAACTCGGCTGCAGTTGGCGTCTGGCCAGCACAAACGACATCAAGGACTGTGCGGAGGAATGGCGCGTAGTGTTCGGGTAAGTCGCTCGGCGTATCGGCACTTCCCACATTGCCAGTGCGCAACTCGTCGATAATCTTCTGCAGTTGCGAGATCACCTCGTTCCACTTTTCACCTAGTGTTTTGAGAATGTCGTTCAAGTGCTCGGAGAGCTTGCGGTACAGCACCGGGTCTTCATCGGTGTGCTTACGGATGTGCGAGCGAATCGCGTGCTCCATCTCGGAAGCCTTGGCGCGGTCGTTTACGGCACGCGCAAGGTGTGTATCGAACTCGGCATCGGTCAGCTGAATCGGCGGGATCTTTGGGTCGATGCCCAGCGAGATCACATGATCGTCGATCAGCTTACGAACCTTGGCACCCACATCCTTACCCAGTACCGGCGTGTCCTTGTAGCGATTGCGGGCGCGGGCATGGATGTACGCCAGGCGCTTTGCGTCGCCTGAATAAGGCAACCCTTCCGGTCGCGGCAGCACCGTATCCAGGGACCCCAAGAAAGCCTTGAGCTTGACGGCGAACTCGGCGCGCAACTTCTCGCTGCCCAATGCCTCAACGCAGGCTTCGGTGTCGTCCAGCGACTCGATACCGTGCTGGCGGAAGAGGTCCACCACACGCATGTGTCTGTCGCGCAGCACCGGCACTTCGTCCTTCAGGCTAGCCAGTGCGCCGTCCACGTCCTCATCAGTATAGGCTGCCAGCGCCTCCTTCAAATGCTGTGCCACGCCGAAGTAGTCCACCACGATGCCGCAGCGCTTTCCGAAACCGGTGCGGTTGACGCGGGCAATCGCCTGTAGCAACTCCGCCTCGCGAATCGGGCGGTCGAGGTACATCACGCCTTCGATCGGAGCATCAAAGCCGGTGAGCAGCATCGACTTCACGACAAGGAAGGCCAGTGGGTCAGTCTTCTCCAGCTTGGCGTTCAATAGAGGCTTCTTGAAGCGCTTGATCAGTTGCTCATGCACCGCGCTGTCGGTCCACTGCTTCCACGCAGGGTCGTCATTGTTGCTGCCCGAAATGATCGGTGCGAACTCAATGCGCGCCAGTGTGTCCCGGTACCGCCAGGCCTGCACCACCGCCTGCACGCTCAAAGGGCGCTGGCACAGGGCCTCGTCATCCAGTGCAGTGTCCTCGGGCGAGAGCGCCTGTGTCTCGGCCAATAACTCATCGCGGGCTGACCGTAGCGCTTCAAAATAGCGAATCGCCGCCAGCCGGCTGTACGCCACCACCTGCGCCTTGTAGCCGTTGGGCAGGATGTTGGTGACGTAGTGGCGAATAATGTCGCGGGCCTTGTCGGCGATCAGCGCCGGGGCATCAAAGATGTGGCCTTTGGTGGCGTACTTTTTTTTGATTGCCTCCAGCTCTTCCGGGGAGCGCTGGCGGAACAGGTCTTCGAACAGTTCGTCTAGGCTGGCGCCGTCCTTGATCGCTCCGTTGGCCGTGCGGCCCTCGTAGAGCACTGGGACCGTCGCGCCGTCGGCCTCGGCTTCCTTGATGGTGTAGCGGTCAATGAACTCGCCAAAGATCTCATGGGTACGCTTCTTATCACCCATGATGATTGGCGTGCCGGTAAAGCCAATGCGCGCGCAGTTGGGCAGACCCGCCAGCAGGTTGGCTTGCATGTCGCCGGCCTGGGTGCGGTGCGCCTCGTCCACCAGAACCAGGATGCTGTCGTCCTCGTTCAGTACCTCAAATTTTTCGTCAGCCTTATAGATGACCCTGGACTCTTCCACTTTCGGTAAGTCGTCCGCTGTCAGCGGCGCATCACCGGCGCTATCAGGGTCACGGTATTTCTGAATCGTGGCAAAGATCAGCCCTGGGCCCTTGCGCCGTGCCAGGGCCTTTACGCCCGCAGTGCTCTCTGCTACATCCACCACTTCGCCGGTCAGCGTGGCGGTCGCGGACAACTGGCCCTGCAAGTCTTTGCGGTCGGTGACGACGACCACCTTGAAGCGACGTAGTCGTGCGTCCGCGCGCATCTTGCGCACGAGGAACACCATTGTCAGACTTTTGCCGGAACCCTGGGTGTGCCAAATGATACCGCCGCGTTTGTCGTGTTCGCCGTGCTGCAGCCGCGTCTGTCCTGTCTTGAGGCGGGCAATTGCCCTGTTTACCGCCCGGTACTGTTGGTAGCGGCATACCGTCTTGATAGTCTGGCTGCCTGTCTGCATGAACAACATAAAGTTCTTCACCACATCCAGTAAATGCGAAGGTGAAAGCAGTCCGGCGATTAAACGCTCTTGCTCGGATAGAGCAGTCTTGCCTAGAGCCTGAGCCACCTCAATCTCGCTGCCTGCGCCATCAGGCCCGACTACCGTCTTCCACTGAGCATAGTGCTCAAAGGCTGCACCCACGCACCCGACACGTGCCTCGTCAAAACTGGTCGCTACTAGCAGCTGGTTGGTGGCAAATAGCGGCTCGTTGCCCTCGTTGTCGTCCACCTCAAGTGCGGCTTTACGCTGGTTGGTGTAGCGCCGCAGTTGGTCCACCGCCTCGGCCAGCGGCTCAGGGACGGACGGGCTCTTGCACTCCACAACCACTAGCGGGATGCCATTTACCAGCAGCACTAAGTCGGGAACGACAAAGGCCTTGCCGCTATTGAAGCCGGGCGGGCAATCGACGCGGTACTGGTTAATCACGGTGAAGCGGTTGTTGGCTGGGGTATCCCAATCGATGTAGCGAATAGTCTGGCCTCGACCGCCGTCCCATCCCGGCAGACCTTCGACCGTCAAGCCTCGGATCAATAAGGCAGTGGCTTTTTCGTTAGCTTCCATCAACTTGTGCGTGCCCAGGCGGGTGATGGCCGCCACGGCTTCGGATAACCGCGCATCGTCCAGCCAGGGTGTGCCGTCAGCGCCGGGGTTCAGCGCGCGCAACTGCTCGCGTAGTAAACCCTCCTGAATCACCTCGGCGAAACTGGTTCGCCCCGTGACTGCTGGGTCGTCGAGACTGCCTGCGTTATAGGTCCAACTGAGTGCCTGCAACTGGGCTACGAACGGTTTTTCGACGTCATCGAGTTCCCAGCCCATTAGACGCTCCCTGTATGTTGTGCGGCTTCGGCCAGCAATGGTGTGACGCGGACTCGGCCGGTGAGGAGGTCGTCCATCAGGCCGGATTTCTGCAATAGCAGTTTCGCTAACAGTTGCTGATTACGCTCCGTATCGTCCTCGACGGAGTCGATGCGTTCAGCGATCACTTTTGCTTCAAATGGCGTTGGTGCGGGTACTTGCAGGCATAGGACATCGCTGCCCTTGATATTTTTTTGTACACCACCAACGGCTAGTCTCTCCAAATATGGACGACCAATTGAGGAGTTGAAGTAGCGACGATAAAACCGATTCAAACAAACGTCACGCAACCGGAATCGAATCAAGAAAGCGCCCGGCACTACCGGAATTTCGTGACCATTGAAAACGCCAGTCACTCCACATGTGCCGCTGCGGGAAATGACGATATCTCCCGGTCGAAGCAGATGGTCAGCGAAGACTGATGGCTTAATCGCTGCTCGGGGCATCGTGAATAACGAAATATTCCCCTCATCATCCATATCGGTGGTGCGAAGGGTAGCCAGCGGGCCGTTCTCTTCGTATGCATCAGAGGGGAATCGAGGCCCGAAAGCGCTCGATTCGCAAAGGTCACCAAAAGTCTTGCATTCCCACTCCTTCGGAATCCACCCCACTGGCGATTCCTTGTAGATGTGCGGAGATTCTGCATGGGGCGGACGCAGTTCGCCGTTGGAATCGATGCCGCGCGTCAGTAGATCGTGCAGCAAGCCCAGCTTGACGGCCTTGAGCTTGGCGATGATTGCCTTGGTTTCGATAATGGCGGCGTCGAGGGTGTCAAGAATTTGAGCTAACTTGCGCTGTTCGTCGCTGTCAATCGGCAAAGTCACGTAGAACTCACGAAGCTCTCCGCGCTTAATGTGTTTCATCGTGCTGCCATGCGTTCGTTTGCTCATCTCGGCAACGGACGCTTGGAGCAGATGAAACATGAGTGACCGGTCGATACCTGCGTAGGGCACTACCTTAAAGAGGTGTTGATTCAGCCACGCAGGCCCACCTGTCCATCGGACGACAGCGAGAGTACCGCTCCAAGAAAAAATCAAGTCGCCGCTGTCAATGCGAAACTTATCTGGCAGGCGCCCTGGATACCGATCAACAATGCCTTGCGAGCCGGTGATTTGAGCAATTCGAACGATAGGCAGTCCAGCTTCAGACCAATGCCGGTCGCTAAAGGCAAATCCGTTCTCGTACTCACCAAGAGAGCTCAGGCTTCGGCGTTGCCAACCACAAGGAATCGAGTCAGACATACCGCAGCCCCTTCAAGAAACCTTGCAGCTCCTTTGCGGCCGCATCCCGTTTACTCTCGATATCGGTCAGCGTTAATTGGTACTTGTCCCACCAGTTCTCGAACGCGGAGACGATGGTCTTGCGCTGGGCGGCTATGTAGCGTTCCACGATAACCTGCATGTCGTTGTGCAGGATGGTCAGCAGCAATTCGGCAGCGGCTTCCGGCGTCAGCCCTTCCACGGCGGCCCCGATGTGCTGCTTGAAGCTGTCATTCTTAGCCTTGAGTTGCTTCTTAACGGCGGTAAGCTCTTTCTTCCAGGCTTTTAGCTGGGCTTCGTCCACTGCGTTGTCTTCATCAGCATCGCCCTCGAACTCCTCGACCCCTTCGGCGGCCTCAGCGGTTTCGCCTTCTTCATCTTCTGCATCCTTGGGGCTGGCGGCCTTGATCTGGCTGTCCAACTCGGCCTTTTTGGCCTCTAGTTCAGTGATGGCGTCGACGAAATCACTCATCAGGAACTTGACCAGCTTGTGCTCCAGGGGGGACTCTTTGTTGGCTTTGTCTTCTAGCGCGGTAACGATGCTGGTGCGCCAGGCGTCGACCACGCCCTGGGCGCCGCGCGCCATCAGGGTGAGGACGTCGTACTTGGTTTGGTACCAGAAACCGGCAACGATGCCGCGCACCTGGAAGGGGTCGAGTAGACCGATGGCCTCCAAGCTTTGGCTAAAACTAGTCAGCAGGTCATTGCGCAGGGCGACGAGGCTGGCGGCATTGTCCATTTGGCCAGAGAGTGCCGTGATGCGGGCGCTGTGATCTTGCCACCATTGGTTGAAAGCGGCGCGAATGGCCGCTTCCTTGGCGACCAGCCCCGCATCGTTCTCGATGGTCGGCTTGAGGGCCTGTCGTTTGTTGAGAGCAGGCGCAAAGTCGAAATACTTGGCGTCGCGATCCACCAGTAGTTCCATTGGGTTCAGGCCGTGGGCGCCGAATAATCCTGCTTTGTCGGCCACCTCGGCCTTCGGGATGCCACCGACCAAATGGGCGCGCACGTCATGCGGCTCGGGTGGCGGGGAGTTATCGGCGTAGTGACGGATGTTGAGGTTGTAGCCGTTCGCTTTAAGTGTGGAGTTATCGACGATGGCCGAAAAGCTGTCGATGGCGCGGAATTCGTCGAAGGTAGTGACAATCTTTTCGATGTGCTCCGGCAGCAGGTAGTTTTGTGCCCGGCCTTCGAAGAGTTCGCGGTCGGCATTAATGAACAACACCTTACCCTGGCGCTCGGCAGGCTTGCCGCTGATACGTTTGGCGCCTTTCTGTACCCGTTGGCGCAGAACCAGAATACAGGCCGGAATACCGGTGCCGTAAAACAGATTGGGGGCGACGCCGATGACGGCTTCGAGCAAATCGTCCTCAATAATACCTTTTCTGATGGTTTTTTCCTCACTACCCCGGAACAGCACACCGTGGGGCAGAACCGTGGCCACCATGCCACCATCGCGTGTGACGGCCAGCATGTGCTGGAGGAACATCAGGTCGGCCTTCTTGGCACCCAGCGGCACTTGGCCGTAGGGGAATCGCTCGGCTTCAAACTTGGGCTTCCAGGCGGGCTTGCCATCGGCATCCTTCTCGGTATTGCCCCAGTGGATAGAGAAAGGTGGATTGGTGAGCACGCGGTCGAAGTGCTTCAACTCGCCGCCCTCAACGTGCTGGGGCTCGGCTAGGGTGTCTTCGTTTTGCAGATCGGCGGTACTGATGCCGTGCAGCAGCATGTTCATCTTGGCGATGGACCACACTGTGCCGTTGAACTCCTGGCCGAACAAGTTGGCTTTGCGGCCGTCTTCGCCGTGCTCGTCAATGTATTCCTTGGCTGCGATCAGCATGCCACCGGAGCCACAGCAGGGATCATAGATGTCGTGCTGGAGCTCTGGTTTGATGAGCCGCACCATCATTCGCACCACCGAACGAGGCGTATAGAACTCGCCGCCTTTTTTGCCCGCCGAATCTGCAAATTCACCAATCAGGTATTCGTAAGCAGCACCCAGCAGGTCAGGGAATTCGAAGTCTTCGTTGCGCAGGCGGAACACACCAAAGTGCGTGATGAGCTGGCGCAGCTTGATGTCGGAGATCTTGCTCTGGCCGACCTTACGCGTGAAGTCGATATGCTCCAGCACGTCGTACAGGCTGGTGTTGGCTGTCTCGATACCGGTGAGCGCCTTGTTCAGGAAGTCGCCTACGTTCTGGTGTGCGTCATTGAGCAAGAATTCGTAGCGCGACTGTGGAGGCACCCAAAACGAGCCTTCTATTTTGTACCAGCGCGAGATCTCGGAAGAGACCTGCGCCTGAACCTTGCTTTTACCACCTTCCATTTCAAGGCGAATCACTTCCTCGCGACGTTGCTCAAACATGTCTGAGCAGCGCTTGAGGAACAGCATCCCGAAGATGTATTCCTTGAATTCTGAGGCGTCCATCTTGCCGCGCAGAATGTCAGCGGCCTTAAACAGGTGGCGCTCTAGTTGGGGTAGGGTCAAAGGCATTGGTCGATTTCCAGACAGATCGTTGCTAGCCATCACACTGAGGCCATTTTCAGGTCGACAGTGTATTCGCAAAGGCGATTGCAATTCATGCCTAAACGAGAGCTTGAGAAAAGTCACCATTTTCTCTGATGCGTCATTTTTCGGCCATCTGCGCGTGAGGTGAGCCCTTAGCGTATCGGCACGACGTTGGAGTCCCTGATTTGATTGATCGCAGATGCCAACAGGCTACCCGTTGCGGCCTTCTGAATATGCTCACTCCACCAGGCCATCATCGGGCGTCTTCGCTCAATGTAGTCCGCACGGTTATAGGCGCTTCGGACTTCGTCTTTGTCGACATGGGCAAGAGCGACTTCGATCAGCTCGGGATCCCAGCCATGCTCATTCAGGATGGTGCTGGCCATTGAGCGCATGCCGTGGCTGACCAAGCGGTCCTGGAAGCCCATGCGTTTCAACGCCATATTGGCGGTCTGGCTGTTAGCGTGGGTGCGCGGGTTTCTATCTGCCGGGAACACGTATTCCCTGTGACCGCTGTGGGACTTGAGTGTCTCCAGCAGCGCGAGTGCCTGGTCGGACAGCGGGATGGTGTGCGGCCGACGTTTTTTCATGCGCTCCGGCGGGATGGTCCAGATGCGCTTGTCGAAGTCGATGTCTGCCCATCGGGTGGTCGCCGCTTCGGCAGGGCGGGTCATGGTGTGCAGCTGCCATTCGATCAGGCAACGGGTCGTCCGCTTGATGCTGGCATTCGCGATTTCCATCATGAGCTCCGGAAGCTCATCAGGTGGTAGCGCTGCCATGTTCTCTTTCTTGGGTTTCTTGAACACCGCTCGAATGCCGCTGAGAGGGTTGGCAAAGATCATTCCGGAATTGACCCCGTAGGTCATGATCTCGTTAAGGCGCTGGCTCACTCGCTTAACTGTCTCGAGGCTGCCTTTGGCCTCAATCGGACGAAGGAGCTTGATGACCATTGGGGCGCTGACTTCCGAGAGAGGCGTTGATTTCATGCTCGGAAAAACATGCAGTGTGAGGGAGCGCCAAATGTCTTCGGCATACGCTGGCGTGACGGAATCCTTCTTCAACTCGAACCAGGCGGTGGCCACGTTTTCGAACGTATGTTCCGTTTCTGCTCGTTTGGCTTCCTGTAGCTCATTGCGTTGAGCTTTGGGGTCGATACCCTGCGCGAGCAGCTCTCTGGCCTCAACGGTTTTCTTCCTGGCTTGTGCAAGAGAAACCTCGGGATAAGAGCCGAGCGCCATGTTGATTCGGTTCTTGGTTACGGGATGCCGGTAGTTGAAATTCCACTGCATCGAGCGATTGACCCTGACTCGCAGTTGGAGCCCGTCGCCATCGGTGAGGACGTAATCCTTGTCTTTCGGTTTGACCGCCTTGAGCTGGCGGTCGGAGAGGCGGGTGGTTTGAGCGCACATGAGAAGTACTCCATGACACCTTTTGGTATTCCCAAGATTAGCGCCGGGTAGCCGGGAATACCATTGGGAATACCAAACCGCCTGGAACTCAAAAAACCTGGAAAGCATCCCGCAGCGCTGAAACCCCCGTATTTACTGGATTTCAGGCACAAAAAAAGACGTCCGTGGACGTCTTTAGATGATGAAGTGGTGGAGCCGGGGGGATTTGAACCCCCGTCCGCCAGTACTCCGCTGTCGGTACTACATGCGTAGCCGTGTCTATTAAGTTAACCCTCAGCGACCCGACGGGCAGGGTGCTTTGGGCGAGTTGTGTAAGTTTTAGCCGCTTCGTCCACAACGTACTGCACGGCGATTCTGTTCTATATGACAATCACTTTGGGTTTACAGACATCCCCTGATGATTGCTGGACCCGAAGGTACCAGGAGGGAAGGGCTAAGGCTGCTTACGCAGCGAGAGCGTATTCCCCGTAGGTTTCGTCATTGGCAACTATAGGAAGTTGCAACAGTGGATTTACGAGTTCTGTTACCAACTCGGCATGCACCTAAAGTTTCGCAACCGGCGTCGAATCCTAAACGGCCCCGAACCTGCTGTGTGTAACCAGCAGGTGAACACAGTGTACGCCAATGCGTGGTGCGAGTCGACTTTCTGTCCACGCTTGCGCATCAGAGGCGGATTACTGGCTGTTCTTATGGCTTTGAACGGACTGCAGCGCTTGCTGCGTCAGGGATACACATTCCCTGTCGTTTTTCGCGGCATAGGCAGATTTGGCTTGCTGGAGTTTGCTCGTGGCGTCGCTTTGGGTGGCGGCATCGAGCTTGGTCGCATTGGCCAGTTCGCTGGTGAGTGTTTGAAGATTCCTTGCGCACATATCGCTCTCGTTCGAGGCAAAGGCGTGGGCGGTTGTCAGTGTCGCGCAGATAAGCAGTCCGGCCAGGGCGGATCGCTTCATGGGGTTTCTCCTTGAACAGCGTCGGGAACCAAGGGGCTTGGGCTTAACAGATAGACTGTGGCGGCGCACAAGGGTTCTTGTGGTGTGGGAAAAATAGCGTGGTATTTCGTCGGCAGGAGAGTACAGCAAAGGGGCAGAGTGCCCCTTGCTGGATTGCGTCGATTTCAGATCGTTTTGGCTTGGGTCACTCGGTCCACCAGGTAAACCAGCCCGTGGTAGTCGATCCCGCCATGTTGGCTCAGGCCGATTTCACAGGTGCGGCTGGTGGAGATACCTTCGCTGCAATGCTGCACGGCGTCTTTCAATGTGCGCAGTGAGTGAGCGTTCAGCTCGGGCGTGGTGAAGCCCTTGTCGCCGGCAAACCCGCAGCAGTGAATGCCTTCCGGAATCACCACGTTTTTGCTGCAACGTCGCGCCAGATCGATCAACGCCTGGCTCTCGCCGAGGTGCTGAGTGCTGCAGGTGACATGCACTGCAATCGGCGCTTCCTGGGGCGTGAAGTCCAGCCGGTCGATCAAATGCGTGCGAATGAAACGCACTGGGTCGTACAGGTCCAGGCGCACATCGCCAAGGTCCTGCACCAAGCGCAGGGTGCAGGGGCTGGTGTCGCAATAGATCGGGTCGAGCCCGCCGCGGCTGGCGTGCAGCAGCGCACCGATCAGTTCCTGGCGTTTGTGCTCGGCTTGCTCGGCATAGCCTTTGGAGGCGAACGGTTGACCGCAGCAGAGGTTGTCCTGATTGTCCGGCGAAACTACCTGGTAGCCGGCTTTTTCCAGCAGGCCACGGGTCTTGTCGTACAGTGACATTTGCTCCTTGTCTCCCGCTGCCGGGCCCATGACCCGCGACACGCACGCCGCCAGATAGACCACGCGCGGGCGCTCGTCGGTCACCGTCGGGCTGAAGCGAATCGCTCGTTCCGGTTGCGGCATGGCGTTGGTCCACTGCGGGATTTGCCCTTTGGACAACTTGGTCAGCGCAGCAGAAATCTTCGTCAGCCGCGGCGCACCCAGCAACATCCGCGCACCGTTGGCCACGTGCAGCGTGAAGCGTGCACCTTGCAGCGCGGTGGCGAAATTTCCTTCGAGCCAGTTGGCGGTTTTCGTCCGGGTTGCCGTGCGGCTACGGAGTTTTTTCACCAGTTCGCCGGTGTTGATTCCGACCGGGCAGCGTTGTGCGCACAGTCCGGTGGCGGCGCAGGTGTCGAGGCCTTGATATTGATAAGCCTCTTCCAGCGCCGAGGTGTCGATGCCTGCGCGTTTTTTCGCCTGAATGTCACGCCAGATCACGATGCGCTGGCGTGGGCTCAAGGTCAGGCCTTTGGATGGGCAGACCGGTTCGCAGAAGCCGCACTCGATGCACTTATCCACAATCTCGTCGGCGGCCGGCAGCGGTTTCAGGTGCTTGAGGTGGATCTGCGGGTCCTCGCTGAGCACCACGTCCGGGTTAAGAATGCCGTTCGGGTCGAGCAGGAGCTTGAGCTGCCACATCAACTGATAGGCATCGCTACCCCATTCCAGTTCGACGAAGGGCGCCATGTTGCGCCCGGTGCCGTGTTCGGCTTTCAGCGAGCCGCCAAACTCGACGGCAACCAATTGCGCCACGTCGTCCATGAACGCCTGGTAGCGTGCGACTTCTTCCGTGCTGTTGAAGCCTTGGGTGAAGACGAAGTGCAGATTGCCTTCCAGGGCGTGGCCGAAAAGTATCGCTTCGTCGTAGTGATGTTTGTCGAACAGCTCGATCAAGCGGTTCACGCCTGCCGCCAGTTGCTCCACCGGGAAGGTCACGTCTTCGATGATCACCGTGGTGCCGGTTTTGCGCACCGCGCCGACAGCGGGGAAGGTGTCTTTGCGGATTGCCCACAGCTTGGCGTTTTCTGCCGGGTCTTGTGTGAAGTCG
Source organism: Pseudomonas sp. 05N36 (assembly GCF_056397385.1). Taxonomy (NCBI): domain Bacteria; kingdom Pseudomonadati; phylum Pseudomonadota; class Gammaproteobacteria; order Pseudomonadales; family Pseudomonadaceae; genus Pseudomonas; species Pseudomonas sp. 05N36. The sequence continues at coordinate 97,527 of NZ_JBFTNH010000012.1, forward strand.
ACCTGTTTCTCCACCGGGAACGCGACCAGCGAATTCATGATCTGCGCCAGTTGCTCGTGCAGCAGTGCAGTTGATGCAGCGCGCGATTCAATCAGCAAGGCGCAGGCGTTGGCCGACAGTTGCTGGACGAAGGCCGGCATCCCGGGTTTGTCCTGCACCGAGCGCAGGCTGCGGCGGTCGAGCAATTCCACGGCCGAGACCGGTTGGCTTTTCAGTACGGTCACGGCGTTGCAGCAGGTTTCGACATCCGGGAAGACGATCAGCGCGGAGGCTTTGTTCGGATGGTCGATCACCGTGTCGTAGGTCACTGCGCTGATAAACCCCAGCGTGCCTTCGGAGCCCACCAGCAAGTGGCTCAAGATATCCACAGGCTCGTCGAAATCGACCAGGGCATTGAGCGACAGGCCGGTGGTATTTTTCAGACGGTATTTGTGGCGAATCCTTGCGGCCAACTCGCTATTGGCGCGGGTCTCGCGGCCGAGTGTCGCCAGACGTTCCAGCAGCTCAGCATGACTGTTGCGAAAAGCCGCGACGCTGGCGGCGTCCTCGGTGTCGAGGCGGCTGCCATCGGCCAGCACCAGGCGAATGCCGGCCAGCGTGTGGTAGGTATTTTGCGCGGTGCCGCAGCACATGCCGCTGGCGTTGTTGGCGACGATACCGCCGATTTTGCAGGCATTGATTGACGCCGGATCGGGGCCGATCTTGCGACCGAACGGCGCCAGCCAGGCGTTCGCCTGTGCGCCGATCACACCCGGTTGCAGACGGATTTGTGTGCCCTGACTACGGATTTCGCGACCGTTCCAGTTATCGCCAAGGACGATCAGCACCGAGTCGCTGATGGCCTGGCCGGAGAGACTGGTGCCAGCGGCGCGGAAGGTCACCGGGGCCCGATCACGCTGGGCCAGTTTCAACAGGGCAACCACTTCGTCTTCAGACTCGACGCGGATCACCAGTTTCGGGATCAGCCGATAGAAGCTCGCGTCGGTGCCGAAGGCCAGGGTCGACAGCGGATCGTCGAAACGTCGCTCCTGTGGAATCAGTTGCTGCGCATCACGCAGGAAAGCCGCCGGTAGACTCATTGGTCCTCCAGGATCAGCACCACCAGGTCTTTCGGGCCGTGGGCGCCGTAAGCCAGGACTTGCTCGATGTCGGCGGTTTTCGACGGGCCGGATACCAGCAAGGCGTTGGTCGGCATGCCTTGGGCCCACTCGTACTCTTGTTGCACCTGATAGAAGTTGTCGCGAATTTCACTGGCCTTGAGCAGGGCGAAATGCACCGGCGGCACCAGGCTCATCAGCCGTGGTTCTTCACGGGTCGGCCAGATGATCAAGCTGCCGGTGGCGGCGATCGCGCCGAGAGTGGTGGTCAGGCTGGCCGGGGTGTCATTGAATAGCTCGGCTTTCCATTCTTCTACCGGACGGTCGTAGGCCTTCAGTGTGGGAAGGTCGGGATTGTTCGCCCAGTGCTGCGCGACACGTTGACCGTGCGGTGTAGTCGGTGCGATCAGCAGGCTCGGCAACTGTCGGTCGCGCAGCAATTGCGCGAGCAACTCGGGCCAGCCTCGCTCGCTGGTCAGGTGTATTTCAGTGTGCACCGCTTCCATCAGTTTGCGCAGTTGCGGGATGCGTTGCTCTGGGCTGTAGGTGTAAGGCTCGGTCACCAGTGCTTCGTCGAAGTTGTCAGGCACTGGCGTGGTGCCGGTCAGACTGTTGCGCAGTTTGGCGAGGATGTTTTGCTTGGCGCTCATCAACGATCTCCCTGTTTGGCCAGATGCTCGCGGGCCATATCGTGCAGTGAGCGAGCGGCGGGTTTCGGTGCGCTGTGGTTTTGCGTCCACGGGCCTATGTTGTTTGGTGTGAGGGCGCGCAGGCGAGTGGCGAAGAAGCCGAACAGCCGATACAGCGTCGGCGAGCTGTTGAGCTTGGCCCAGGCGTTCCAGATGAAGCGCTCTTTGCGTGAGTACTTGCTGCCTTGGCCACGCATCACTTGATGAGGGCTGTCAGGGGCTTTGACGTTCTCTTCGCGTAGGCGGCGCAGCAGTGCCGGGATCGGAATTTTTACCGGGCAGACTTCGCCGCAGGCGCCGCACAGCGACGAGGCGCTCGGGTGGTCCGGGACTTTCGCCAGGCCAACCATGTGCGGGGTGATGATCTTGCCGATCGGGCCCGGGTAAACCTCGCCATAGGCATGGCCACCGATGCGCGTGTAAACCGGGCAATGGTTCATGCAGGCGCCGCAGCGGATGCAGTTCAGGGTCTGGCGCAGTTCGCTGTCGGCAAAGGCCTGGCTGCGGCCGTTGTCGAGCAAAACCAGGTGCACTTCTTGCGGGCCGTCGAGTTCATGTGCCTTGCGCGGGCCGGAGATCATGTTGACGTAAGTGGTGATCGGCTGGCCGAGGGCCGAGCGTGTCAGCAAGGAGAGCAGGGGGACAACGTCGCGCAGGTTTTCGACGACTTTCTCGATCCCGGTGACCGCGATGTGTACCGGCGGCACGGTGGTCGACATGCGACCGTTGCCTTCGTTTTCCACCAGCAGCAGGGTGCCGGTTTCGGCCACGGCGAAGTTGACGCCGGAGACGCCGATGTCCGCTTCAAAGAATTTCTGCCGCAAGACTTTGCGACCGATCTGAATGAGTTGGTCAACGTCCTTGGTGTATTCCACGCCAAGTTTGTCGTGGAACAAGGACGCGACCTGACCGGCATTCTTGTGGATCGCCGGCATAATAATGTGTGAAGGCTTCTCGTGGTCGAGCTGGACGATGAACTCGCCCATGTCCGACTCAAGGCATTCAACGCCTTGTTCAGCGAGGACATGGTTCATCTCCATCTCTTCGCTGACCATCGATTTGCCCTTGATCACTTGCCGCGCCTCGTGAGCACGGATGATCGATAAGACGATGCCATTGGCCTCGTCCACCGTTTCCGCCCAGTGCACTGTCACACCGTTGCGGGTCAGGTTCTGTTCCAGTTGCTCGAGCAGGTCGGGCAACTTGGATAACGCGCGGGCACGGATAGCATTGCCCAGTGCGCGTAAGTGTTCTCGCTCGAAGGCATCGCTGAAGGACGCTGCCCGCTTTGCCATCAGTGAATCCATTGCACTGCGAAAGTTGTTTCGCAGTTGCTTGTCACCCAACGCCTCGTGAGCCCGGGTGCGAAAATCTTCTTCAACCGCCACCGTTGGAATCAGCGTGGAAGTGCTCATTTTGCACCTCCGGTACGCTGCCAGAGGAAGCTGGCCAGATGTTGGCCGCGTAACGCTTCGTTCTGTTTTTCCAGCGAGCCGTTGATATTCATCAAGCAGCCGCAGTCGGCACTCAGCACCGTGTGTGCGCCGGATTCCTTCAGGGCTTTGGTCTTGTCAGCGACCATTGCACCGGAAATGTCTGGCATTCGGACGCTGAATGTCCCACCAAAGCCACAGCATTCACTTTCGTGATCGTGGTCGACCCGCTTCACGTTGCTCAGCTGCGACAACAACTCGCGACCATGCAAGTGGGTGTTCATCTCCCGCCGTGCCGAGCACGAAGTGTGCAACGCCACTTTGACCGGTTCGCCGCTGTCCTTGAGCTGCACCTTGCAGACGAACAGCAGAAACTCGGCCAGCTCATAGGTCCGTGCCGCCAGGGCCTGGACCTGTTTCAAGGTGTCCGGCTCGTCCTTGAACAAGTCGGCGTAATGTTCGCGCAGCATGCCCGCGCAGGAGCCTGAAGGCACCACCACCGGATAATCCCCGGCAAACAGCGCCAGTTGCGAGCGCGCTACGGTCCGGGCCTGTTCGGTGTAACCCGAGGTGTAGGCCGGTTGTCCGCAGCAGCTTTGCCCTTGCGGGTACTCCACGCGAATACCTTCGCGCTCCAGCAGGTGAATCGCGTCCATCCCGGCTTCGGGATAAAACAGGTCGACCACACACGTGCCGAACAGGTAGACCTGCTGCGGTTTCTCACTGGGGTACTGGCGCGGTTCAGGCAGTGGCGGGGCGACACGGGTCGCGTTCGGCACAGCGTTGTAAAAAAGCTCGCTCATCAGGCGTGTCTCCGGGTGGGCCCGGTTATCCGTCCGCTGAGGCTGCTGACTATAAAGCGGGAAGCTTTCAGCAGCCTTGCAGACCGGGTGGTGAGTCGCTGACGCCGGAGTMAAAGTCCGGCGTCGGTTCTTTCGGTTCTTAATTTATGTAGTTGCTCGTAGTCTTAGTGCACCAGCATGCCGGTAAACCAGTAGGCCTGGGCCAGGGTAATCAGGCCGACGATAGTCGCAAAGAATAGGCTGTGCTTGAGGGTGAAGCGGAACAGGTCGGATTCCTTGCCCACCAGACCGGTCGCGGCGCAGGCCACGGCGATCGATTGTGGCGAGATCATCTTGCCGGTCACGCCACCACTGGTGTTCGCTGCCACCAACAGCACGTCGTTAACGCCGATCTGGTGTGCGGTGGTCGCTTGCAGCGAGCTGAACAGCGCGTTGGACGAGGTGTCCGAACCGGTCAGGAACACGCCCAGCCAGCCGAGGAATGGCGAGAAGAACGGGAAGGCCGCGCCGGTGGCTGCCAGTACCAGGGCCATGGTCGATGACATGCCCGAATAGTTGGTGACGAAGGCGAAGGCCAGCACCATGCCGATCGACAGAATAGGCCAGCGCAGTTCAAAGAAGGTCTCTTTCAAGGTGGTCAGACCAATTTTGAAATTGATCTTCAGGATCAGCATCGAGATCAGTGCGGAGAAGAAAATCGCCGTGCCGGTCGCCGAAATCGGGTCAAGTTTGAACACCGCAGGAATGGCAGTCGGGGCGGCTACGATCGGGGCAGTCTTGATCACCAGTTGGTCCAGGTGCGGGATGGCGAAGTTGAACACCCAGCTGTACATCGAACCGCCGGCGGCGAACATTGCCTTGAAGGGCTTGAGGGTCCAAATGGTCACCAGCGCGGTGAGGATCAGGAACGGCGACCAGGCCTTGAAAATCTCGCCGAAGCTGTACGGCGAAGGCTGTGTCGTACGTGGTTGACCGAAGCCTCCGGCGCTTCTCACGGTTGCGGCACCGACGCTGGCGGTCGCTTCGGCGAACGAACGCTTGGGCTGCCAGACCTTGAGGAACAGGGTCAGGGAAACCAGGCTGACCAGTGCCGAGGTAATGTCCGGCAGTTCGGGGCCAATGAAGTTCGAGGTGAAGAACTGGGTCACGGCAAAGCTCAAGCCCGCCACCAACGCTGCCGGCCAGGTCTCTTTGACGCCGCGCAGGCCGTCCATCATGAACACCAGCCAGAACGGCACGAACACCGACAGCAGTGGCAGTTGGCGACCGGCCATGGCGCCGATCTTGAACGCGTCGATGCCGGTTACCTGGCCGGCGACGATGATCGGAATTCCCAGTGCACCGAAGGCTACTGGTGCGGTGTTGGCAATCAGGCACAGGCCGGCGGCGTACAGCGGGTTGAAACCCAGTCCTACCAGCAGCGCGGCGGTAATCGCGACCGGTGCGCCGAATCCGGCGGCACCTTCCAGGAATGCGCCGAAGCAGAAACCGATCAGCAGCACTTGCAGGCGTTGGTCGTCGGTAATCGACAGCACCGAGCTGCGGATCACTTCGAACTGGCCGCTCTTGACCGTCAGTTTGTAGAGGAACACTGCGGCCACGATGATCCATGCAATCGGCCACAGTCCGTAGGCAAATCCATAGCCAGCAGCAGCGAAAGCCATGTCGACAGGCATCTGGAAGGCAAAGATCGCCACCAGAATCGACAGCGCCAGGGTAATGCTCCCGGCGACGTGTCCTTTGAGGCGAAACACGGCCAAAGCGAGGAAGAAAAATACGATGGGGATAACGGCCGCGAGTGCGGACAAGCCGAGGCTGCCGAGCGGGCTGTAGAGCTGTTGCCAGGTTTGCATATGGGGTGGCCCCTAATTGTTGTTGGTCAGGCACTGGTCAGCGTTCTTGGTTAATTGGTAATACCAATTTACAATCGCTGTCGGCTAGGGTAAAAGCCTTGGGTGTGGTGTGTCAATTTGCCGCCCTGAAACTTTCGTCGAATGAGCGGTGCAGAGGTCATCTGATCTGTTCGATCAAACGCCGCCTGGTAGGTGCTGGCGCGACGCCAATAGGCCAGAATAGAGAGCCCGGCGAGCTGTCGGGATCGTGGAGAATGAGTTATGGGGTTTGATCAGATTCGTCAGCGCCGTTTGTCTGACGATATTGTCGAGCGGCTCGAGGGGATGATTCTTGAGGGCACGCTGAAGTCCGGTGAGCGATTGCCGGCGGAGCGCGCTCTGGCTGAGCAGTTCGGTGTATCGCGCCCTTCATTGCGTGAGGCGATCCAGAAACTGGCGGCCAAGGGGCTGCTGGTCAGTCGCCAGGGCGGCGGCAACTATGTGGTTGAATCGCTCGGTTCAACCTTCAGCGATCCGCTGCTGCACCTGCTGGAAAGCAACCCCGAAGCCCAGCGTGATCTGCTGGAGTTTCGCCATACGCTGGAAGCTTCATGCGCCTATTACGCTGCATTGCGCGCGACGGATGTTGATCGTGAGCGACTGACTGCGGCATTCGAAGAGTTGCAGGATTGTTACTCGCGGCATGATCAGGTGAGTCGTGCGGAAGAGGGCGCGGCGGATGCGAACTTTCACCTGGCCATTGCCGAAGCCAGTCACAACGCGGTGCTGTTGCACACCATTCGCGGGCTGTTCGATCTGCTCAAGCGCAACGTGGTGACCAACATCGGTGGTATGTACAAGCAGCGCGTCGAAACTCGCGACATGCTGATCAGTCAGCACCGGGAGTTGTATCAGGCGATTATCGAAGGGCGTGCAGAGCAGGCGCGAGAAATTTCCAGTCGACACATTTTGTATGTGCAGGAAGTGCTCGAAGAAGTGCGTCAGGAAATGCAGCGCATGGCTCGGGCGGAGCGGCGCAAGGGGATGTAGTCAGATGGATTTGCAGTGAAGCAATCGCGGGCAAGCCTTGCTCCTACAAGGACTACGCAAGCCTGTAGGAGCAAGGCTTGCCCGCGATAAGGCAAAGAGCGACGTCAGTCTTCTTTACCCTTGTTCCGCACCGCTCGCTGCAACTCGCGACCGGCATCGCGTTCGCGCTCGGTATCACGCTTGTCGTATTCCTTCTTGCCCTTGCCCAGAGCGATCTCGCACTTGATCAAGTGCTTGCTCCAGTACAGCGACAGGCAGACGCAGGCGTAACCCTTCTGTTGCACGGCGGCAAACAGCTTCTCCAGCTCGCGCTGGTTGAGCAGCAGCTTGCGCGTGCGCGTCGGGTCGGCGATGACGTGGGTGCTGGCGGTGGTCAGCGGAGTGATGTGACTGCCGAGCAGCCACGCTTCGCCATCCTTGAGCAGCACATAACTGTCGACCAGTTGTGCCTTGCCTGCACGCAGACTCTTTACTTCCCAGCCGGCCAGGACCATGCCAGCCTCGAAACGGTGTTCGATGAAGTAATCGTGTCGCGCCTTTTTATTCTGCGCGATGGTCCCTTCGGGGTGTTTCTTCTGTTTAGCCATAGGGGCGGCATTATAGGGAGTTGCGCGCGAGTCGGCTACGGTGAACCTACGTGCTTGAGCGCATTGAGTGAATCCCGGACAATGCGCCCTCTTTTTTGATCGGTTGGGCGTGTTCAGGATGTCGTCAGACAAGGTTTCAGCCCACGGTAGTTGGGCTAGCCGTTGGGTTTTCATACTCGCTGCGACCGGTTCAGCCGTGGGGCTGGGTAGTATCTGGAAGTTTCCCTACATGGTCGGCGTCTATGGCGGCGGCGCGTTTGTGTTGGTGTTTCTGGCGTGTATTGCGCTGATCGGCGTGCCGGTGATGCTGGCCGAAACCCTGATCGGTCGTCGTGCCCGGCAAAGTCCGGCAAATGCCTTGAAGGTGCTGGCGCTTGAAGCCGGGCATTCGGCGAAATGGTCCTGGGGCGCGTTTGCCGGGATGATCACGGCACTGCTGATTCTGTCTTTCTATAGTGTGGTGGGCGGTTGGTCGCTGGATTACATCATCGACATGGGGCGTGGCGACTTCCAGGGTGTGACGGCCGATCAGGTCGGCGCCTATTTTGCTGGGGTGGTCGCCGACCCTTGGCGTCTGACGCTGTGGCATACCCTCTTCATGTTGCTGTCGGCGTTCGTTATCGCCAAAGGCGTAGTCGCGGGGCTTGAGCGCAGCTTGCGGATCATGATGCCGTTGCTGTTCGTGATGCTGGTGATTCTGTTGGGCTACAGCCTGACCACCGGGCACTTCATGGAAGGCGTGCATTTCATGTTCGACTTCAACCCGGACAAGTTGCTGGACGGCTTGCTGCCGGCCATGGGGCATGCGTTTTTTTCCCTGAGTGTCGGTGTGGGCTCGATCATGATCTACGGTGCTTATATGCCTAAGCATTCGTCGATTTCCGGGACCATCGTCGGCGTTGCATTACTGGATACCTTTGTTTCTCTGCTGGCCGGCCTGGCGTTGTTTCCGATTGTGTTTGCTGCCGGTTTGAACCCAAGCGAAGGGCCGGGATTGATGTTCGTCAGTCTGCCATTTGCCTTTGGTAACGTCGCATTCGGCCAGTTGATGGGTGTGGTGTTTTTCGTGCTGGTGGCAATTGCGGCCTGGAGTTCGGCGATTTCCTTGCTGGAGCCGATGGTGGCCTACCTGGTTGAACGGACCAACATCCGTCGTGGCTGGGTGACGTTCTGGCTGGCATTCAGTTGCTGGTTTGTTGGCTTGGGAACGGTGTTTTCCTTCAATATCTGGAAACAGGCCAAGTTTTTCGTGAATGATGGCGGTGTGTTTCACCTCTACCAGTGGGGGGCGCAAAATGGACTGGATTTCTTTGGCGTGATCGATTTCTTCACCTCGCGGATCATGTTGCCGCTCGGTGGTTTGTGCTTTGTGGTATTTGCAGGTTGGGTGATGGGCCGTGAAGCGGTGCGCGATGAACTGTCGATGCGCAGCCCGGCATTGTTTGCTCTGACATTGTTCTTGATGCGCTATGTGGCGCCAATCGGCATTCTTGTAGTGTTTGCCGCCCAGCTGTGGAAGTGACGCTGACATGACGACACATATTCAACGTTCGGCTCTGTTGCCGTATCCGGCGCAAGCGCTGTATGACCTGGTCAATGACGTGGCGCGCTATCCGGAATTTTTGCCTTGGTGTTCCGAGGCGCAAGTGCTGGAAAGCTCTGCCGTGCACATGCGTGCAAGCGTGGGCGTGGCCAAGGGCGGGTTAAGCCAGCACTTTGTGACGCGCAATACACTGGTAGCCGGGTCCTCGATCGAGATGCATCTCGAAGAGGGGCCGTTCAATCAGTTGCATGGTGTTTGGGTGTTCAAGGCATTGGGCGAGAAAGCCTGCAAGATCAGCCTTGACCTGTCGTTCGATTATGCCGGGCCGATTGTTCGGGCGACCCTGGGGCCGTTGTTCAATCAGGCGGCTAACACGCTGGTGGACGCGTTCTGTCAGCGCGCCAAGCAGTTGCATGGTTAAGCCGGTGATTGACGTCGAGGTGGTGTATGCCGCCGTCGACCGCCAGGTATTGCTCAAGGTGGCGGTGCCCGTGGGCACTACTCTGCGAGCGGCATTGGCTGAATCGGGCATTTCCGAGCAATTTCCCGAGTTGGATCTGGCAACCTGTCCGGTAGGGATTTTCGGCAAGGTGATTGCCGATCCCGAGAGTCGCCAGGTTCAGGCGGGTGACCGCATCGAGATATATCGAGCGTTGCTGGCGGATCCAAAAGAGGTTCGTCGGTTACGTGCGGCCAAGGCTGCGGCGCAGGCCAAGGCCCGGGATCAGTAGATTTCCCAAATGACAGGCAACAAAAAGCCCGGCATGCCGGGCTTTTTGTTGTGTCGCAATTTATTGCGGCGATGTGTCCAGCGGTGCTGGCGTCGGGACCGGAACGGTTTCGACCTTGTCGACGTCCTTCTGGATCTGGTCCAGCAGCGAGCCCGGTTTTACCGGCTTCTCTGGTTTCGGCTTCTCGGCGTTTTCAGCTGGGGCGGCGACGGTGGTGCCGCTGTTCTTGCCGAGAATCGCTTCGTCACGGCTCACGCCAGGCATGAAATCGCCCGAYAGGCTGACAAGCTGGTCGTTAGGGTTGAAGATAACGCTGATGCGTTCCTGTTGGCGTTCACCGCCGCCTGGCTGCAGGCTATACAAGTAATCCCAGCGATCGGCATGGAACGTGTCGGTCAGCAGAGGGTTGCCCATGATAAACCGTACTTGCCGACGGGTCATTCCCGGGCGTAACTGGTCTATCATGTCCTGCGTGACGACATTGCCCTGCTGGATGTCGATTTTGTAAACCCCGGGGAATGAACAACCGGCGAGTGCGAGCAGTCCCACAAAGGTGAAACTGGTTAGCAAGAGCTTGGTGTTTTGCATCGGTGGGCGACTTCCACTATCTTGGCTGGGACAACGTAAACGCCGATCATACCCGCATTAAGAGTAGCTGCGAAGCAGCATCGCGAGAAAGCTGACCATGGTTGAAAATAGCGAACTACGCAAAGCCGGCCTCAAAGTGACCCTGCCACGGGTCAAAATTCTGCAAATGCTCGATTCCGCCGAGCAACGTCACATGAGTGCTGAAGATGTTTACAAGGCGCTGATGGAAGCTGGCGAGGATGTCGGTCTGGCCACGGTTTACCGTGTACTGACCCAATTCGAAGCGGCTGGTCTGGTGGTCCGTCACAATTTCGATGGCGGCCACGCGGTCTTCGAGCTGGCTGATGGCGGTCACCACGACCATATGGTTAACGTGGAGAACGGTGAAGTGATCGAGTTCTTCGAGGAAGAAATCGAAAAGCTTCAGAAGGCGATCGTCGAGAAGCACGGCTTCGAGTTGGTGGATCACAACCTGGTGCTGTACGTACGCAAGAAAAAGTAAGCATGTCGCGCGGATTTCTGGTCCGCGATACGAACGAAGGCGACCCAAGGGTCGCCTTCGTGCTGTCTGGTGACTTTAAATTTTTGCCGTCACGACCATTTTCTTTGCATGGGCCAGGGACTCCTTGGTCAGGTCGATCCCTCCCAGCATTCGCGCCACTTCTTCAATTCGTTCATTTTTGCTCAGCTTGGACACGGCGGTATGCGTGGCATCGTCACCGCGCACCTTGTGGACAAATAGATGCTGATGGCCCTGGGAGGCTACTTGCGGCAAGTGAGTGACGGTCAGCACCTGTCCGCGCTCCCCGAGTCGGCGCAAGAGCTGGCCGACAATTTCCGCCGTTGGGCCACCAATGCCGACGTCGACTTCGTCGAACACCAGTGTTGGCACTCGCGAGGTTTGTGCGGTGATCACCTGGATGGCCAGGCTGATTCGTGACAGCTCACCACCCGATGCGACTTTGGCCAAGGCCTTGAGCGGTTGCCCAGGGTTGGCGCTGACCAGTAGTTCCACCTGTTCAAGGCCGTTGGGCAGCAGTTCAGTGCTGGTGTTAGGGCGTAGTTCAATGGTGAAGCGGCCGCCAGGCATGCCCAGGCGTTGGATTTCCTGTTCGACGGCATTGGCCAGGCTGGTCGCAGCCTGATGACGCAAATCACTCAGCTCCCGGGCTTTTTCCTGGTAGTGCCGGGCGAATGCGCCCAGCTCTTCGCTCAGTCGTTCGATGGATTCGTCGTTGGCATTCAGCGTTTCGATTTCGTCCAGCAGTCGTTGCTGAAGCTCCGCGACTTCGGTGGGCTGAATCCGGTGTTTGCGTGCCAGGGTGTAGATCGAGTCCAGGCGTTCTTCGAGTTGCTGGAGGCGTGCCGGATCGGCATCGAAGTGGTCGAGAAAACGGTTCAGTTCGCCGACAGCTTCTTCCACCTGAATCTGCGCGCTGGTCAGCAGGTTGGTCGCTTCGCCCAGGGCGCCGACCGTGTTGTTCACGCTCGACAGGCGATTGAGGCTGGCTGTCAGGGCGTTCAGTACATTGCCGGAATCACTTTCGCTGCACTGCTCGACCACTTGTCGGCAAATCCCCAGCAAGGTTTCGGCGTTGGTCAGGTTTTTGTGTTCCTGCTCCAGTTGCTCCAGCTCACTTTCGCCGAGGCCGAGGTTTTCCAGTTCTTCGAGTTGGTAGCTGAGCAATTGGTGGCGAGCGCGCTGCTCGTCGCCGGAGTTGGAGAGGCGCTCCAGCTCCTGGCGGGTCTGGCGCCAGCGCTGGGCAGCCAGTTGCACCTGGCGGGCGAGGTCCGTGGCGCCGGCGTATTCGTCGAGCAGCCGACGGTGTGTGTCGGTTTTCAGTAACGATTGGTGTTCATGCTGGCTGTGGATATCGATCAGCAGTTCGCCGAGGGCTTTAAGGTCGCCCAGCGGGCAGGGGCTGCCATTGATGTAGCCACGCGAACGACCCTCGGCGGTAATCACCCTGCGCAGGATGCACGGGCCGTCGGTATCGAGGTCGCGTTCGGCCAGCCAGGTACTGGCTTCCGGAATATCGGCCAGGTCGAACGTGGCCAGGATGTCGGCCTTCTCGGCGCCTGGGCGAACCACGCCGCTGTCGGCGCGATCACCAAGGGTCAGGCCCAGGGCATCGAGCATGATCGACTTGCCGGCGCCGGTTTCCCCTGTGATCACGCTCATCCCGCGATCAAGTTCCAGATCGAGATGTTCAACGATTGCGTAGTTATGTACGGACAGGTGCACCAGCATAGAGGCCGCTCCCAGGCTTTAGGTCTGGTTATTTATACAGTGTTTTGTTTCTGGCTGACAATGCCCGTGTTTAGCTCGATTTGCTTGGAAAATGGATTTTTTTAAAACCTCCGGGATATTAAATCAGTCGTTTTGTAAGGGTAATCGCGTTCAGCGCTCCGGCAGCCCTTGAACCTGGAATTTGCGACCCCATATACCGGGGCAGAAGCGCGAGTCGAGTTCGCGCACGATTTTGAAAGGAGAAATCTATGGCTGACGAACAGACGTTGGATACGCAAAATCCAGACGCCAATCAGGCTCCCGAAGCATCGGGTGAAGACCTGGCGGCTCGTGTACAAGTGCTCGAAGAGCAACTGGCTGGCGCGCAGGATCAGTCTTTGCGCGTTGCTGCCGATCTGCAGAACGTCCGTCGTCGCGCTGAGCAGGATGTAGAAAAAGCTCACAAATTCGCGTTAGAGAAGTTCGCCAACGACCTGCTGCCGATCGTCGACAGCCTGGAGCGTGGTCTTGAGCTGTCCAACCCGGACGACGAAAGCATTCGCCCTATGCGTGAAGGCATCCAGCTGACCCTGAAAATGTTCCAGGACACCCTGAAGCGTTATCAGCTGGAAGCGATCGATCCTGAAGGTGAGCCGTTCAATGCGGCACATCATCAGGCGATGGCCATGCAGGAAAGTGCAGACGTCGAGCCTAACAGCGTGCTCAAGGTGTTCCAGAAGGGTTACATGCTCAACGGTCGTCTGCTGCGCCCGGCCATGGTCGTGGTCAGCAAGGCTCCGGCGCCGGTTTCGCCTTCGATTGACGAACAGGCTTGAAATCCGCCGTAAGGCCCCCATTTAGTTGTCAAGCGTTTAAGTGCTACCGCAGTTAGCCACCACTGCTGCGGCAACCAAATCCAAAGTTTCGGGAGAGTGAACATGGGCAAAATTATCGGTATCGACCTGGGGACTACCAACTCCTGCGTCTCCGTGCTGGAAAACGGCGTAGCCAAAGTTATCGAAAACGCTGAAGGCGCGCGTACTACGCCGTCGATCATCGCTTACGCCAACGATGGCGAGATCCTGGTGGGTCAGTCGGCCAAGCGTCAGGCTGTGACCAATCCGCACAACACCCTGTATGCGGTGAAGCGTCTGATCGGTCGTAAGTTCGACGAAGAAGTCGTACAGAAAGACATCAAGATGGTCCCTTACAAAATCGCCAAGGCTGACAATGGCGACGCTTGGGTTGAAGTGAACGGCCAGAAAATGTCGCCGCCACAGATCTCGGCTGAAATTCTGAAGAAGATGAAGAAAACCGCCGAAGACTACCTCGGCGAGACTGTGACTGAAGCGGTCATCACTGTTCCTGCCTACTTCAACGACAGTCAGCGTCAGGCGACCAAAGACGCCGGCCGTATTGCTGGCCTGGACGTAAAACGCATCATCAACGAACCAACTGCAGCCGCTCTGGCCTACGGTATGGACAAGGCCAAGGGCGATCACACCGTGATCGTTTATGACCTGGGTGGCGGTACTTTCGACGTCTCCGTAATCGAAATCGCCGAAGTCGATGGCGAGCACCAGTTCGAAGTGTTGGCCACCAAYGGTGACACCTTCCTCGGCGGTGAAGACTTCGACATTCGCCTGATCGACTACCTCGTTGACGAATTCAAGAAAGAAAGCGGCATGAACCTCAAGGGTGACCCGCTGGCCATGCAGCGTCTGAAAGAAGCCGCTGAGAAAGCCAAGATCGAGTTGTCTTCGAGCCTGCAGACCGACGTTAACCTGCCGTACATCACTGCAGATGCGACCGGTCCTAAGCACTTGAACGTGAAAATCTCCCGCGCCAAGCTGGAAGCGCTGGTTGAAGACCTGGTTCAACGCACCATCGAGCCTTGCCGCATTGCCCTGAAAGATTCGGGTATCGACGTTGGCGCGATCAACGACGTGATCCTGGTCGGCGGTCAGACCCGTATGCCTCTGGTTCAGAAGGCTGTTACCGATTTCTTCGGTAAAGAAGCCCGTAAAGACGTGAACCCGGACGAAGCGGTTGCCATGGGTGCTGCTATCCAGGGCGCGGTATTGGCCGGTGACGTGAAAGACGTTCTGCTGCTCGACGTCAGCCCGCTGACTCTGGGTATCGAAACCATGGGCGGCGTGATGACTGCGCTGATCGAGAAAAACACCACGATTCCTACCAAGAAATCGCAAGTGTTCTCGACTGCCGATGACAACCAGGGCGCAGTGACCATTCACGTGCTGCAAGGTGAGCGCAAGCAAGCTGCGCAGAACAAGTCCCTGGGCAAGTTCGACCTGGCCGAGATTCCACCAGCACCACGTGGCGTGCCACAAATTGAAGTGACCTTCGACATCGACGCCAACGGCATCCTGCACGTAGGCGCCAAAGACAAGGCCACCGGCAAGACTCAGTCGATCGTGATCAAGGCCAACTCCGGTCTGTCCGAGGAAGAAATTCAGCAGATGATTCGCGATGCTGAAACCAACGCCGACGAAGATCGCAAGTTCGAAGAGCTGGCTACTGCCCGCAACCAGGGCGACGCGCTGGTTCACTCGACACGCAAAATGGTCGCAGACGCTGGCGAAAAAGTGACTGCTGAAGAGAAGACTGCAATCGAAGCGGCCGTGGTTGCCCTGGAAGCCGCCATCAAAGGCGACGACAAGGCTGCCATCGAAGCCAAGGTTGAAGAGCTGTCGAAAGTCTCCGCTCCAGTGGCCCAGAAAATGTACGCCGAGCAGGCCCAGCCAGCTGAGGGTGCGGCACCGCACGCTGAAAAAGCCGAGAAGGCTGACGACGTCGTCGACGCTGAGTTCGAAGAAGTCAAAGAACACAAGTAAGTTGTTGGTCGGCCGGTTGACTGCCTTTGTGCGGTGACTGGTAGGATGTCGCCGCGCGGGAGCTTGCTCCCGCGTTGGCGTGTCTGGAGTAGACGAATTTTTACAGCATGCGACAACGCTCGGATGCTGGCGGTAAGGTCGGGAATGCTCCTGCTTTCCGATTCATGACTACCGCAACAGCAAGCTGGCGTTCCAGCTGCGAATCAAAGACCAGGATCGTTGAATTGACGTGAGTTGGGTCCGGGCCTGTATTGGGGCTCAACGAGTTTGGCGAAGCTCAGGAGGGGTTTGCCGAACGTCCTTAAGAGTGCAAAGACTTATGGCAAAGCGTGACTATTACGAAGTATTGGGTGTTGAGCGTGGCACGAGCGAAACGGACCTGAAAAAGGCCTACCGTCGCTTGGCGATGAAGCACCACCCGGACCGTAATCCTGACGACAAAGCGTCGGAAGAGAAATTCAAGGAGGCCAACGAGGCCTACGAAGTACTGTCCGATTCCAGCAAGCGCGCGGCGTACGATCAGTACGGTCATGCCGGTGTCGACTCAAGCATGGGCGGCGGCGGTGCTGGTTTTGGTGGTCAGAACTTCTCCGATATCTTCGGTGATGTGTTCAGTGACTTCTTTGGTGGTGGTCGCGGCGGTTCCCGTGGCGGTGCTCAGCGCGGTAGCGATCTGCGTTACACCCTGGAGCTGAACCTGGAAGAAGCGGTGCGCGGCACGACCGTGAATATCCGCGTTCCGACACTGGTCAACTGCAAGCCGTGCGACGGTTCGGGTGCCAAGAAAGGCTCTGCACCAGTCACGTGCCCGACCTGTGGTGGTATCGGTCAGGTGCGCATGCAGCAAGGCTTCTTCTCGGTGCAGCAAACCTGCCCGCGTTGCCATGGTCAGGGCAAGATCATTTCCGACCCGTGCAACTCCTGCAAAGGCGAAGGCCGTGTCGAAGAGTACAAGACCCTGTCGGTGAAAGTGCCGGCTGGCGTCGATACCGGCGACCGTATTCGTCTGTCTGGCGAAGGCGAGGCGGGCACTCAAGGCGGGCCGACTGGCGACCTGTACGTGGTGATCAACGTGCGCGAGCACGCGATCTTCCAGCGTGACGGCAAGCATCTGTTCTGCGAAGTGCCTATCAGCTTCGTTGATGCGGCGCTGGGTGGCGAGCTGGAGATTCCGACCCTCGATGGTCGGGTCAAGCTGAAAATTCCTGAGGGCACGCAAACCGGCAAGCAGTTCCGGGTGCGTGGCAAGGGTGTTGCACCGGTTCGTGGCGGTGGCGCGGGCGACCTGATGTGCAGTGTGGTGGTCGAGACTCCGGTCAATCTGGGGCGTCGTCAGCGTGAGTTGCTGGAAGAGTTCCGCAGTTCCCTGGCGGACGACAACAGCCACTCGCCGAAAACCACCGGTTGGTTCGAAGGCGTGAAGCGCTTCTTCGGCGATCTGTAAGGAGTCGGGCATGCGACGTATAGCTGTGATGGGCGCTGCCGGGCGCATGGGCAAGAACCTTATCGAAGCGGTGCAGCAACGTGCACCGCTCGCGGGGCTGACGGCGGCAGTCGTGCGCCCCGGCAGCACGCTGATCGGGGTGGATGCCGGTGAGCTGGCCGCGCTGGGGCGTATCGGTGTGCCGCTGTCCGGTAACCTGGAAGCGGTGGTGGCTGAGTTCGACGTGTTGATCGACTTCACGCTTCCGGAGGTCATGCTGAAAAACCTGGCGTTCTGCCGCAAGGTGGGCAGGGCCATGGTCATCGGCACTACGGGGCTGGACGCTGCGCAAAAGCAGTTGCTGGCCGAGGCGGGCAAGGACATTCCAATTGTCTTCGCAGCCAATTTCAGTGTGGGCGTGAACCTGTCGTTGAAGTTGCTCGATATGGCGGCTCGCGTGCTGGGCGATGATGCCGATATCGAAATCATCGAAGCTCATCATCGGCACAAGATCGATGCGCCTTCAGGTACGGCTTTGCGCATGGGCGAAGTGATCGCCAGTGCACTGGATCGTGATCTGAAGAAAGTTGCGGTCTATGGGCGTGAAGGCCACACCGGTGTGCGCGAGCGCGAAACCATTGGCTTCGCTACGGTTCGCGGCGGTGATGTGGTCGGCGATCATACGGTGCTGTTCGCCTGTGAGGGCGAGCGACTGGAGATCACCCACAAAGCGTCCAGTCGCATGACCTTCGCCAAGGGTGCGGTGCGTGCCGCATTGTGGCTGGATGGTCGTGAGCCGGGTCTTTACGACATGCAAGACGTGCTCGACCTGCGTTAAGATGCCCCCGAAATCGGGTTCAAACACAGCGTTTGAACCCGATTTATCCCGCCAAGCGACGTCCTGTCGCATTCCTCTGCCTTTTAGGCTCATTGGCGGTAGACCCAAAAAGCCTTTTTCTGTAAGCTACAGCTTTAGTGTGTCCACTAAAAGCGCGCAGAATAATTCAGTGAAGAAGCGGGGTGACGTGTCCATACGTCACTCCGCTTTTTTACAACCTGCGATCGCCCTTTCAGGCTTTATTTACGGGAGGTCTTCTTGACTAAGCCAGCCATACTCGCCCTTGCTGATGGCAGCATTTTTCGCGGCGAAGCCATTGGAGCCGACGGTCAAACCGTTGGTGAGGTGGTGTTTAACACCGCCATGACCGGCTATCAGGAAATCCTTACCGATCCTTCCTACGCCCAACAGATCGTTACCCTGACTTACCCGCACATCGGCAACACCGGCACCACGCCGGAAGACGCCGAGTCCAACCGCGTCTGGTCGGCGGGTCTGGTGATTCGTGACCTGCCACTGGTTGCGAGCAACTGGCGTAACACGATGTCCCTGTCCGACTACCTGAAAGCCAACAATGTTGTGGCAATCGCCGGTATCGACACCCGCCACCTGACACGCATCCTGCGTGAAAAAGGCGCGCAGAACGGCTGCATCATGGCTGGCGACAACATTTCCGACGAAGCTGCAATTGCAGCGGCGCGCGGCTTCCCGGGCCTGAAAGGCATGGATCTGGCGAAAGTCGTCAGCACCAAAGAGCAGTACGAATGGCGCTCGACTGTCTGGGATCTGAAAACCGACAGCCACGCGACCCTCGACGCTTCCGATCTGCCGTACCACGTGGTTGCCTACGACTACGGCGTCAAGGTCAACATCCTGCGCATGCTGGTCGAGCGCGGTTGCCGCGTGACCGTGGTGCCAGCTCAAACGCCGGCTGCTGACGTTCTGGCTCTGAAGCCGGACGGTGTGTTCCTGTCCAACGGCCCGGGTGACCCTGAGCCATGCGACTACGCGATCCAGGCCATTAAAGATGTGCTGGAAACCGATATCCCGGTGTTCGGCATCTGCCTCGGCCACCAACTGCTGGCTCTGGCCTCTGGCGCCAAGACCCTGAAAATGGGCCACGGCCACCACGGTGCCAACCACCCGGTCCAGGATCTGGACAGCGGCGTGGTGATGATCACCAGTCAGAACCACGGTTTTGCGGTAGACGAAGCGACTCTGCCAGGCAACGTTCGGGCGATCCACAAATCGCTGTTCGACGGCACCCTGCAAGGCATCGAGCGTACCGACAAGAGCGCGTTCAGCTTCCAGGGTCACCCTGAAGCCAGCCCTGGTCCGAACGATGTGGCGCCGCTGTTCGATCGCTTCATCAACGAGATGGCCAAGCGACGTTAATCGCCGGGCTTGAGCATGTAGCGAGAAGTCCCTGAGGGTGGCCCCGGTATCCCGGCGGTCCCTGACGGGCTTCAGAGATTGATCAAGACGGCTTCTCCTCGGGGATTGCCGTCGGACCTGCGGATTTGAGTGACTACCCATGCCAAAACGTACAGACATTAAAAGCATCCTGATTCTCGGCGCTGGCCCGATCGTGATCGGCCAGGCTTGCGAATTCGACTACTCCGGCGCCCAGGCTTGCAAAGCCCTGCGCGAAGAGGGTTACCGCGTCATCCTGGTGAACTCCAACCCGGCCACCATCATGACCGACCCGGCCATGGCCGATGCCACCTACATCGAACCGATCAAATGGCAGACCGTTGCCAAGATTATCGAGAAAGAGCGTCCGGACGCGCTGCTGCCGACCATGGGCGGCCAAACCGCTCTGAACTGCGCCCTGGACCTGGAGCGCGAAGGCGTTCTGGAGAAGTTCGGCGTAGAGATGATCGGCGCCAACGCTGACACCATCGACAAGGCTGAAGACCGCTCGCGTTTCGACAAGGCGATGAAATCCATTGGCCTGGCTTGCCCGCGTTCCGGCATCGCCCACAGCATGGAAGAGGCCAACGCGGTTCTCGAGAAGCTCGGCTTCCCGTGCATCATCCGTCCGTCCTTCACCATGGGCGGCACCGGCGGCGGTATCGCTTACAACCGTGAAGAGTTCGAAGAAATCTGCGCCCGCGGTCTGGACTTGTCGCCGACCAAAGAGCTGCTGATCGACGAATCGCTGATCGGCTGGAAAGAGTACGAAATGGAGGTTGTCCGCGATAAAAAGGACAACTGCATCATCGTCTGCTCGATCGAAAACTTTGACCCGATGGGCGTGCACACCGGTGACTCGATCACCGTGGCTCCGGCACAGACCCTGACCGACAAGGAATACCAGATCCTGCGTAACGCCTCCCTGGCGGTACTGCGCGAGATCGGCGTGGAAACCGGCGGCTCCAACGTCCAGTTCGGCATCTGCCCGAACACTGGTCGCATGGTGGTCATCGAGATGAACCCGCGGGTGTCCCGTTCCTCGGCGCTGGCTTCGAAAGCCACCGGTTTCCCGATTGCCAAGGTCGCGGCCAAGCTGGCTGTGGGTTACACCCTGGATGAGCTGTCGAACGACATCACTGGCGGTAAAACCCCAGCGTCTTTCGAGCCGTCCATCGACTACGTCGTGACCAAGCTGCCACGCTTCGCCTTCGAGAAGTTCCCGAAAGCCGATGCCCGCCTGACCACTCAAATGAAGTCGGTTGGTGAAGTCATGGCTATCGGCCGGACCTTCCAGGAATCCCTGCAGAAAGCCCTGCGCGGTCTGGAAGTCGGTGTGTGCGGTCTGGACGAGAAGCTCGACCTGAGCAACCCGGAAAGCATGAGCGTGCTCAAGCGCGAACTGACCGTGCCGGGCGCCGAGCGTATCTGGTACGTGGCTGACGCAATGCGTGCCGGCATGAGCGTTGAAGACATCTTCGGCATGACCATGATCGATCCATGGTTCCTGGTACAGATGGAAGATCTGATCAAGGACGAAGAGAAGGTCAAGACCCTGGGTCTGACCAGCATCGACCGCGACCTGATGTTCCGCCTCAAGCGCAAGGGCTTCTCTGACATGCGCCTGGCCAAGTTGCTGGGTGTGACCGAGAAGAGCCTGCGTGCCCATCGCCACAAGCTTGAAGTGTTCCCGGTCTACAAGCGCGTCGACACTTGCGCCGCCGAGTTCGCCACCGACACCGCTTACCTCTACTCGACCTACGAGGAAGAGTGCGAAGCCGCACCATCGGGTCGCGACAAGATCATGATCCTGGGCGGCGGTCCTAACCGTATCGGCCAAGGCATCGAGTTCGACTACTGCTGCGTACACGCGGCACTGGCCCTGCGCGATGACGGGTACGAGACCATCATGGTCAACTGCAACCCGGAAACCGTATCCACCGACTACGACACCTCCGATCGCCTGTATTTCGAGCCAGTGACCCTGGAAGACGTGCTGGAAATTGTCCGCGTCGAGAAGCCAAAAGGTGTGATCGTCCAGTACGGCGGCCAGACTCCGCTAAAACTGGCTCGCGCCCTGGAAGCTGCTGGCGTGCCGATCATCGGCACCAGCCCTGACGCAATCGACCGCGCCGAAGACCGTGAGCGCTTCCAGCAGATGGTCCAGCGCCTGAACCTGCGTCAGCCGCCAAACGCCACCGTGCGCAGCGAAGACGAAGCTATTCGTGCTGCCGCGAAGATCGGTTACCCGCTGGTGGTGCGTCCGTCCTACGTACTGGGCGGTCGTGCGATGGAAATCGTTTACGAAGAAGAAGAGCTCAAGCGCTACCTGCGTGAAGCGGTTCAAGTGTCCAACGACAGCCCGGTGCTGCTGGACCACTTCCTCAACTGCGCCATCGAAATGGACGTGGATGCGGTTTGCGACGGCACCGACGTGGTGATCGGCGCGATCATGCAGCACATCGAACAGGCGGGTGTTCACTCCGGTGACTCCGCGTGCTCGCTGCCGCCGTACTCGCTGCCTTTGCATATCCAGGACGAGATGCGTGAGCAGGTCAAGAAAATGGCCCTGGAACTGGGCGTTGTCGGCCTGATGAACGTTCAGTTGGCGTTGCAAGGCGAAGACATCTACGTCATCGAAGTCAATCCGCGCGCATCCCGTACCGTACCGTTCGTGTCCAAGTGCATCGGTGTTTCCCTGGCAATGATCGCGGCTCGCGTGATGGCCGGTAAAACCCTGAAAGAGCTGGGTTTCACCAAGGAAATCATTCCGAACTTCTACAGCGTGAAAGAGGCGGTGTTCCCATTCGCCAAATTCCCTGGCGTTGACCCGATCCTTGGCCCGGAGATGAAGTCCACCGGTGAAGTGATGGGCGTGGGCGACACCTTCGGCGAAGCCTTTGCCAAAGCCCAGATGGGCGCCAGCGAAGTGCTGCCGACCGGCGGTACTGCGTTCATCAGCGTGCGTGACGATGACAAGCCACTGGTTGCAGGCGTGGCCCGTGATCTGATCAACTTGGGCTTCGAAGTGGTCGCCACTGCCGGTACTGCCAAGCTGATCGAAGCTGCAGGCCTGAAAGTGCGCCGTGTGAACAAGGTGACCGAAGGTCGTCCGCACGTGGTCGACATGATCAAGAATGACGAAGTCACGCTGATCATCAACACCACCGAAGGTCGTCAGTCGATCGCTGATTCGTACTCCATTCGTCGTAATGCCTTGCAGCACAAGATTTACTGCACCACCACCATTGCTGCTGGCGAAGCTATCTGTGAAGCGCTGAAGTTCGGTCCCGAGAAGACTGTGCGCCGCTTGCAGGATCTACACGCAGGATTGAAGGCATGAGCATAACCAAGTACCCAATGACCGTTCAGGGCGCGAAGGCCCTGGAAGAAGAACACGCTCACCTGACCAAGGTCGTCCGTCCGAAGCTTAGCCAGGACATCGGTACGGCCCGCGAGTTGGGTGACTTGAAGGAAAACGCCGAATATCACGCTGCTCGCGAGCAGCAAGGTATGGTCGAGGCACGGATCCGTGACATCGAAGGCCGCATGCAGAATGCGGTGATCATTGATGTCACGAGCATTCCTCACACAGGCAAAGTGATTTTCGGTACCACCGTTGAAATCGCCAACGTCGAAACGGATGAAAGTGTCACTTACCACATCGTGGGCGAGGATGAGGCTGACTTCAAACTCGGCAAGATCTCCGTCAGTTCGCCACTCGCTCGCGCCTTGATTGCCAAGGAAGAGGGTGATGTGGTGGCGGTCAAAACGCCTGGCGGCGTTATCGAGTACGAGATTGTCGAAGTCCGCCATATCTGAAGGCAAGCGCCTGCTTCGTGCGGGCGCCATGCTTTGGCAGCTGACTCAGATGTTATGGGTTGGCGGCCTGTGGTTGTTGCACATCGGTCTGCTGCCGGTGCTAGGCCGTATTGGCCTGGCGCCGCTGTTGGTCGAAGAAATTTCAAGCATGCTGAGTGCGCTGCTGGTCGGGTTTTCAGCGGTGTGCATGGTTTTTCAGGTTTTGGTGCTGGTTCAGGCCAAGGGCCTTGTCAGTCTATGGCGCGATATTCGTGGGCAGCTGCTGTTGATAGCGCTATATGCGAGTGCGATGTACTTCGTCGTGCTAATCGACTGGCCGCAGGCACAACACTGGTTGTTGTTCAGTTATCTTGTGCTGGGTTTTTCCGGGTTGGTGCTGGTTTTGCAGCCGGTGCCGGGATGGGGTGGCAGGGTGCGCGAAGCACACCCTTGACCCGTATCATCACTTGAAGCGATGGACGTTCGACAACTGCTTGTTGACGCTGAAGTTCTTGCGGTAAATCAGCGCCATCTTGCCGATGACTTGCACCAGATCCGCTTTGCCGGCCTTGCACAGTTCTGCAATGGCTGCCAGGCGCGATTCGCGATCGAGGATGCTGAGCTTGATCTTGATCAGCTCGTGATCGCCCAATGCGCGTTCCAGTTCGGCTAAAACACCTTCAGTCAAACCGTTGTCAGCCACAGTCAAAACTGGTTTCAGATGGTGGCCAATGGACTTGTACTGTTTCTTCTGCTCTTGAGTGAGCGGCATAATCTGACCCTTTCGTCTGGATTCTGTAAAATGGCGGCCATTTT
Source organism: Pseudomonas sp. 05N36 (assembly GCF_056397385.1). Taxonomy (NCBI): domain Bacteria; kingdom Pseudomonadati; phylum Pseudomonadota; class Gammaproteobacteria; order Pseudomonadales; family Pseudomonadaceae; genus Pseudomonas; species Pseudomonas sp. 05N36. The sequence goes on from NZ_JBFTNH010000012.1 coordinate 121,256, forward strand.
ACCCGAGGGCTCGTGGATCCGCCCAATTAATCACGACCCTTATCATCGAGGTGCCCAATGGCGCGTTCCAAGACAAGCCTTGGTTGGCTGAAAAGACATGTCAATGATCCCTATGTGAAGCAGGCGCAGAAGGATGGCTACCGCTCGCGTGCGAGTTACAAACTTCTGGAGGTCCAGGAGAAATACAAGCTGATCCGTCCGGGCATGAGCGTCGTCGATCTGGGGGCGGCGCCCGGTGGCTGGTCGCAGGTCACTAGCCGGCTGATTGGTGGTCAGGGGCGTCTGATAGCCTCAGACATCCTGGAAATGGACAGTATTCCGGACGTGACTTTCATACAGGGGGACTTCACCCAGGACGAAGTGCTCGCTCGCATCCTTGAAGCCGTGGGTAATTCGCAGGTGGACCTTGTGATTTCCGATATGGCCCCCAATATGAGTGGTACGCCTGAGGTGGACATGCCAAAAGCCATGTTTCTTTGCGAGCTGGCGCTTGATCTGGCGGAGCGGATACTCAAGCCGGGTGGTAATTTCCTGATCAAGATATTTCAGGGCGAAGGGTTCGATACTTACCTGAAGGACGCTCGTCAGAAATTCGACAAGATCCAGATGATGAAGCCGGACTCCTCTCGTGGCAGCTCCCGTGAGCAATACATGCTGGCTTGGGGATATCGCGGCCGTAGCGAGTAAAACGAGGTTTTTTTGGCGGGGTGATAGGTTTTTCGTATTTCGCCCCGCGTGCATAAGCGAATATTGTGTAGAAAGTGTTTCACAAAGGGTTACAGACGGCGCCTGCCAGAGCCGTAGGTAATGTAGTAAGTTAGGCCGGTGAATATCATGCGAAGCGCGCGCCAGTAGCGGAGCTTGCTTCAGAGGGTAGTTAATTGAACGATATGGCAAAGAATCTGATCCTGTGGTTGATCATCGCGGCTGTCCTCGTGACGGTGATGAACAACTTCTCCAGTCCTAACGAGCCACAGACCCTCAACTATTCCGACTTCATCCAGCAGGTCAAGGATGGCAAGGTCGAGCGCGTAGCTGTGGACGGCTATGTCATTACTGGCAAGCGCAATGATGGCGACAGCTTCAAGACCATTCGTCCGGCCATTCAGGACAACGGTCTGATCGGCGACCTGGTGGATAACCACGTAGTCGTCGAAGGCAAGCAGCCTGAACAGCAAAGCATCTGGACTCAGCTCCTGGTCGCCAGCTTCCCGATCCTGGTGATCATCGCCGTTTTCATGTTCTTCATGCGGCAGATGCAGGGCGGTGCCGGCGGCAAGGGCGGACCGATGAGCTTCGGCAAGAGCAAGGCGCGCCTGCTCTCCGAAGATCAGGTGAAAACCACCCTGGCTGACGTTGCCGGTTGCGACGAAGCCAAGGAAGAAGTGGGCGAGCTGGTCGAGTTCCTGCGTGATCCGGGCAAGTTCCAGCGCCTGGGTGGTCGTATTCCTCGCGGTGTGCTGATGGTGGGGCCGCCGGGTACCGGTAAAACCCTGTTGGCCAAAGCCATTGCCGGTGAAGCCAAGGTGCCGTTTTTCACCATCTCCGGTTCGGACTTCGTCGAAATGTTCGTTGGTGTGGGTGCCAGCCGTGTTCGTGACATGTTCGAACAGGCGAAAAAACACGCTCCGTGCATTATCTTCATCGATGAAATCGATGCTGTCGGTCGCCATCGTGGTGCGGGCATGGGTGGTGGTCACGACGAGCGTGAACAGACTCTCAACCAGTTGCTGGTAGAGATGGATGGTTTCGAAATGAATGACGGCATCATCGTCATTGCCGCAACCAACCGTCCTGACGTGCTTGACCCTGCGCTGCTGCGTCCGGGTCGTTTCGACCGTCAGGTTGTCGTGGGGCTGCCGGATATTCGTGGTCGTGAGCAAATCCTGAAAGTCCACATGCGCAAAGTGCCGATGGGTGATGACGTTGCTCCGGCGGTTATCGCACGTGGTACGCCTGGTTTCTCCGGTGCCGACCTGGCCAACCTGGTGAACGAGGCTTCGCTGTTCGCTGCCCGTACCGGTAAGCGCATTGTCGAGATGAAAGAGTTCGAACTGGCGAAAGACAAGATCATGATGGGCGCTGAGCGCAAGTCCATGGTCATGTCCGAAAAAGAAAAGCAGAACACCGCTTATCACGAAGCGGGTCACGCGATCGTTGGTCGTGTGGTTCCCGAGCACGATCCGGTCTACAAGGTCTCGATCATCCCGCGCGGCCGTGCGTTGGGTGTGACGATGTTCCTGCCGGAAGAGGATCGCTACAGTCTCTCCAAGCGTGCGTTGATCAGCCAGATCTGCTCGCTGTACGGCGGCCGTATTGCTGAAGAGATGACCTTGGGCTTCGATGGCGTGACCACGGGTGCGTCGAACGACATCATGCGTGCCAGCCAGATTGCACGAAACATGGTCACCAAGTGGGGCCTGTCGGAAAAGCTCGGTCCATTGATGTATGCCGAAGAAGAGGGCGAAGTGTTCCTCGGTCGCGGCGGCAGTGGTCAGCACGCCAGCTTCTCGGGCGAGACTGCCAAGCTGATTGACTCTGAAGTGCGTAGCATCATTGACCAGTGCTATGGCACGGCCAAGCAGATCCTGACGGATAACCGCGACAAGCTCGACGCCATGGCCGATGCGCTGATGAAGTACGAAACCATTGATGCTGATCAGATCGACGACATCATGGCTGGTCGCGCCCCGCGTGAGCCTCGTGACTGGTCGGGTGGCGCGGGTACTCCTCCTGTCGTACAGGAAGAGCGTCCGGAAACTCCCATCGGTGGCCCGGCTGCTGACGTCTAAGGTTTGAAATGACTCTAATGCAGTCCTCAACCCGGTTGCCTTGCGGCAACCGGGTTCTTGATTTGGCCCATGTGCATGTCATGGGCATCCTCAACGTCACTCCTGATTCTTTCTCCGACGGTGGTCGCTTCAGTCAGCTCGATGCTGCTCTGCGACACGCTGAGGCGATGGTGGCTGCTGGCGCGACCCTCATTGATGTAGGTGGGGAATCGACCCGGCCTGGCGCACGGGCGGTCTCACCGCTTGAGGAGCTGGAGCGCGTGGCGCCGATCGTCGAGCGTATTCATCGCGAACTGGATGTGATTATCTCGGTCGATACCTCGACGCCTGCGGTCATGCGTGAAACGGCCCGCCTGGGAGCAGGTCTGATCAATGACGTGCGTTCGCTGCGTCGAGACGGCGCGCTGGATGCGGCGGCAGCCACCGGATTGCCGGTGTGCCTGATGCATATGCTCGGTGAGCCGGGAGATATGCAGGACAATCCGCATTATCATGACGTGACGAGCGAAGTCGGTGAGTTTCTTGCCGAGCGCATGACGTCGTGTGCTGCGGTTGGCATTCCGGCCGAGCGGATCATTCTTGATCCGGGTTTCGGGTTCGCGAAAAATTTGCAGCACAATTTGAGTCTGTTCAAGCATATGGAAGCCCTGCATGCCTTGGGGCGGCCCCTGTTGGTCGGGGTTTCGCGAAAGAGCATGATCGGGCAGGCATTGAATCGTCCGGTAGGAGAGCGGCTGCATGGAGGCCTGGCTCTCGCGGCGTTGGCTGTCGTCAAGGGCGCGCGTATCTTGCGCGTGCATGACGTGGCCGAAACAGTCGATGTGGTACGGATGATCACAGCAGTTGAATCAGCCGAATAAGAATGATGGAGCGCTTATGACTAAGAAATATTTTGGCACCGACGGCATTCGTGGTCGGGTCGGCGAGTATCCGATTACCCCTGACTTCATGCTCAAGCTCGGTTGGGCCGCGGGCATGGCCTTCCGCAGCAAGGGCGCTTGCAAGGTTCTGGTCGGCAAGGACACTCGAATCTCTGGTTATATGTTCGAGTCGGCACTTGAGGCCGGGCTTACCTCTGCCGGGGCTGATGTCATGCTGCTGGGGCCGATGCCTACTCCGGCTATCGCCTATTTGACGCGTACTTTCAATGCTGAGGCCGGTATTGTAATCAGTGCTTCGCACAATCCTCATGATGATAACGGCATCAAGTTCTTCTCCGGCCAAGGCACGAAATTGCCGGATGATGTTGAGCTGATGATCGAAGAATTGCTCGATATGCCGATGACCGTGGTTGAGTCGAGCAAGATCGGCAAGGTCTCGCGAATCAACGATGCGTCGGGTCGTTACATCGAGTTCTGCAAAAGCAGTGTGCCAACCGGCACCAATTTCTCTGGTTTGAAAATTGTGATCGATTGCGCACACGGTGCTACCTATAAGGTAGCCCCGAGTGTTTTCCGTGAACTGGGTGCGCAGGTGACGGTGCTTTCTGCGCAACCTGACGGTCTGAACATCAATCACAATTGCGGTTCGACCCATATGGGGCAATTGCAGGCAGCCGTAGTGGCCGAGCAAGCAGATCTGGGCATTGCCTTCGATGGTGATGGCGACCGGGTGTTGATGGTTGATCACACGGGCGCGATCGTCGATGGCGACGAGTTGTTGTTTATCATCGCGCGCGACCTGCATGAGCGTGGCAAATTGCAGGGCGGTGTTGTTGGAACCTTGATGAGTAACCTGGGGCTGGAGCTGGCCCTGGCGGATCTGGGGATTCCTTTTGTGCGGGCCAACGTCGGTGACCGCTATGTAATCGCCGAACTGCTTGAGCGCAACTGGCTGGTGGGTGGTGAGAACTCCGGCCACGTCGTGTGCTTCAGTCATACCACCACGGGTGACGCGATTATCGCTGCGTTGCAGGTGTTGTTGGCGCTGAAGCGTCGTTCCGAGGGGCTTGCTCAATCGCGGCAGGCGCTACGCAAGTGTCCTCAGGTATTGATCAATGTGCGTTTCGGCGGCGGCGAAAATCCGGTCGAGCATGCGACTGTCAAGGAAGTCAGCGAGCGCGTCACCAAGGCCATGGCCGGGCGTGGTCGCGTGTTGTTGCGTAAGTCTGGCACAGAGCCGCTGGTGCGGGTCATGGTCGAAGGCGAGGACGAAACACTGGTTCGCGGTTACGCCGAGGAGCTGGCAAAACTGGTTGCTGAAGTTTCTGCCTGATTTCGGCTTGCCAGTAATGATGTGGTTGGGTAACATCTGCGCCCACTTTGACCGACGAGGTACAGCATGCGTCGCCCTATGGTAGCTGGTAACTGGAAGATGCACGGTACCCGCGCCAGCGTCGCTGAGCTGATCAACAGCCTTCGTCATCTGGCCTTGCCGAGTGATGTAGATGTCGCGGTATTCCCGCCTTGCTTGTATATCAATCAAGTGATTGATGGCTTGGAAGGTACGTCGATTTCGGTCGGCGCGCAGAATTCTGCGGTGGAAACCATGCAAGGTGCGTTGACTGGTGAGATTGCGCCGAGTCAGTTGGTGGATTCAGGTTGTTCCCTGGTGCTCATTGGGCACTCCGAGCGTCGCCAGATCATCGGCGAGCGTGACGAGACGCTGATTCGCAAGTTTGCAGCGGCACAGGCATGTGGCTTGATTCCGGTGTTGTGCATAGGGGAGACCCTTGAGCAGCGTGAAGCCGGAAAAACGCTTGAGGTTGTCGGGCATCAGCTGGGCAGCATCATCGATGAGCTGGGTGTTGGTGTATTTGCAAAAGCAGTAATCGCTTACGAGCCGGTCTGGGCCATTGGCACCGGGCTGACTGCTTCGCCGCAACAAGCGCAGGATGTGCATGCAGCCATTCGCGCACAGTTGGCGGCAGAGAATTCTGAGGTCGCACAAGGTGTGCGGCTTCTATACGGCGGCAGCGTGAAGGCGGCCAATGCGGTCGAACTGTTCGGCATGCCGGATATCGATGGGGGGCTCATTGGTGGAGCTTCCCTGAATGCAGATGAGTTCGGTGCGATTTGTCGCGCCGCGGGAAACTGAAAAAATGCTGGAAACAGTCGTAGTCGTTTTTCATCTGCTGGGTGCACTGGGCGTAGTTGCTCTCGTATTGCTGCAGCAGGGTAAAGGTGCGGATGCTGGCGCGTCTTTCGGAGCAGGTGCTTCAAATACTGTGTTCGGAAGCCAAGGTTCCTCTACCTTTCTTAGTAAGTTTACTGCTATACTTGCCGCAGGTTTCTTCATAACCAGCTTAGGGTTAGGTTACTTTGCTAAAGAGAAAGCTCACCAGCTGACTCAAGTAGGTTTGCCAAATCCAGCAGTGTTGGAAGTTCCAAAGCAAAAACCGGCTTCTGATGATGTCCCGGTGCTTCAAGAGCAAAAGTCGGCAACCAATGCGACTGACGTACCTCCAGCTCAAGAGCAAAAGTAAGAAGGGTTTCAAACGTAGTATTGCCGAGGTGGTGGAATTGGTAGACACGCAACCTTGAGGTGGTTGTGCCCATAGGGTGTAGGGGTTCGAGTCCCCTTCTCGGTACCAATTATCAGGAGAGCCCGCTGTTGCGGGCTTTCTTGTAGGTGGAAGGTTACATTGACCCTGTTAGGGATCGGTCGTATACTTCCGCCCCAGCTTTGTCGCGGGGTGGAGCAGTCTGGTAGCTCGTCGGGCTCATAACCCGAAGGTCGTCGGTTCAAATCCGGCCCCCGCAACCAGTTTCAGGAGCCCCTTTTAAGGGGCTTTTTGTTAGCTGGACACTTTATAACGCCGCTGTTCAACGGCGTTTCAGGGATGGGCGTTTCGCCCATTTTTTTATTTTGCATAGCATGCATTTACATGCACGAGGGGGTTCAGGTGTCGAGCAAGCTAGAACAGTTGCAGGCCTTGTTGGCCCCGGTGGTCGTGGCCCTTGGCTATGAATGCTGGGGTATTGAGTTTTCGGCTCAAGGTCGCCACTCACTGTTGCGCGTTTATATCGATAAAGAAGGCGGTGTGCTGGTGGACGACTGTGCCATCGTCAGCCGTCAGATCAGCGGTGTGCTGGATGTTGAAGATCCGATCTCCGTTGAATACACCCTTGAAGTTTCCTCGCCTGGCATGGAACGCCCGCTGTTCACGCTTGAACAGTTTGCAAAGTTTGCCGGTGACCAAGTGAAGATCAAGCTGCGCTCGCCTTTTGAAGGTCGACGCAACTTTCAGGGCCTTCTGCGCGGTGTAGAAGAGCAGGATGTCGTGGTGCAAGTGGATGACCATGAGTTCCTGTTGCCGATCGATATGATCGACAAGGCCAACATTATTCCCAGTTTTGACTGAGACGCGGATCCCGCGGATCCAATGGCTTGCGAAAGGCGAGGCGTACGATGAGCAAAGAAGTACTGCTGGTTGTTGAGTCGGTATCCAATGAAAAGGGCGTACCGGCAAACGTGATTTTTGAAGCGCTGGAGCTGGCTCTGGCCACTGCTACCAAAAAGCGTTTTGAAGACGAAGTTGATCTGCGTGTGGAAATCAATCGCCACACCGGTGCTTATGAAACTTTCCGTCGCTGGACGGTAGTCGAAGAAGCAGACCTGGATGATCCGGCTGTTGAAACCTGGCCGAGCAAGGTCCAGGAAACGCATCCTGGCGCGAAGGTCGGTGATGTTGTCGAAGAGAAAATCGAGTCCATCGAGTTCGGCCGTATCGCTGCGCAGACTGCCAAGCAGGTTATCGTGCAGAAAGTTCGCGAAGCCGAGCGCGCTCAAGTCGTTGATGCCTACCGCGAGCGTCTGGGAGAAATCATCTCCGGCACCGTGAAGAAAGTAACCCGCGACAACGTGATCGTTGATCTGGGTAACAACGCTGAAGCGCTGCTGGCTCGTGAAGATATTATTTCTCGTGAAACTTTCCGGGTGGGTGTGCGCTTACGTGCACTGCTCAAGGAAATCCGCACCGAGAACCGCGGCCCGCAGCTGATTCTGTCGCGTACCGCGCCAGAAATGCTGATCGAGTTGTTCCGCATCGAAGTGCCGGAAATCGCTGAAGGCCTGATCGAAGTAATGGCTGCGTCCCGTGACCCGGGTTCGCGCGCCAAGATCGCGGTCCGCTCCAAAGACAAACGCATCGACCCGCAAGGTGCTTGCATTGGTATGCGCGGTTCGCGCGTCCAGGCAGTGTCGGGCGAGTTGGGCGGTGAGCGTGTGGATATCGTCCTGTGGGACGACAACCCGGCGCAGTTCGTGATCAACGCCATGTCCCCGGCTGAGGTTGCGGCAATTATCGTTGACGAAGATGCCCATGCAATGGACATCGCCGTTGGCGCAGACAATCTGGCTCAGGCCATCGGTCGCGGTGGTCAGAACGTGCGTCTGGCTAGCCAGTTGACTGGCTGGACCCTGAACGTGATGACCGAATCGGACATCCAGGCTAAACAGCAAGCAGAAACCGGCGACATCCTGCGCAACTTCATCGACGAGCTGGAAGTCGACGAAGATCTGGCACAGGTGCTGGTTGATGAAGGCTTTACCAGCCTGGAAGAGATTGCCTACGTACCGTTGGAAGAAATGCTCAACATCGATGGCTTTGACGAAGACACCGTCAACGAGCTTCGCGCTCGGGCCAAGGATCGTTTGTTGACTAAAGCCATCGCTACTGAGGAAAAGCTGGCAGACGCCCATCCGGCCGAAGACCTGCTCTCGCTTGAGGGTATGGACAAGGATTTGGCGATGGAACTGGCGGTGCGCGGCGTAATTACCCGCGAAGACCTGGCCGAGCAGTCTATTGACGACCTGCTCGACATCGACGGCATTGACGATGATCGTGCCGGCAAGTTGATCATGGCCGCCCGAGCCCATTGGTTCGAGTAATAGGCGCGGCCTGAGGAGAGAAGTGCATGACGCAAGTCACGGTGAAACAACTGGCCGATGAGGTCAAAACACCGGTAGAGCGCCTGCTGCAGCAGATGCGTGAGGCAGGTCTGCCGCACACCGCCGCCGAGGAACATGTGACCGACAGTGAGAAGCAATCTTTGCTGACTCACTTGAAAAGCAGCCACAAGGCGAAAGTGGAAGAACCGCGCAAGATCACGTTGCAGCGTAAAACCACCAGCACCCTGCGTGTTGCTGGCAGCAAAAGCATCAGCGTTGAAGTACGCAAGAAGAAAGTCTTCGTACAGCGCAGCCCGGAAGAAATCGAAGCCGAGCGCAAACGCGAACTGGAAGAACGTCGCGCAGTAGAAAATGCTGCACGTCAGAAGGCTGAAGAAGAAGCCAAGCGTCGCGCCGAAGAAGAAGCGCGTCGCCAGCCTGCTGCTGTGCAACCTGCTGCTGAAGCTGTGGCAGCACCTGCTGCAGTTGCCGAGCCAGTGCGTGAAGCACCGGTTGTAGCAGCTGCGCCAGTGGCTGACACTCGCAAGCGCGACGAACAGCGTCGTCCGGACAAACCACGTGCCGACGATAACAATCGTCGTGGCGCGGGTGATGGTGAGCGCAAAAACGCTCCACATCGCGCTTCGGTCAAGGAAAAGGCGCCTGCTCCACGCGTTGCTCCACGCACTACCGACGAAGAAAGCGATGGCTTCCGTCGTGGTGGTCGCGGCAAGGCCAAGCTGAAGAAACGCAACGCCCACGGTTTCCAGAGCCCAACCGGCCCTGTCGTGCGCGAAGTGAAGATCGGCGAGACCATCACTGTTGGCGATCTCGCTCAGCAGATGTCGGTCAAGGCAGCTGAAATCATCAAGTTCATGTTCAAACTGGGTACTCCAGCGACTATCAACCAGGTACTTGATCAGGAAACTGCTCAACTGGTTGCTGAAGAGCTGGGCCACAAAGTGACCCTGGTCAGCGACACCGCCCTGGAAGATTCCCTGGCCGAGTCCCTGAAGTTTGAAGGTGAGGCCTTCTCCCGTGCGCCAGTCGTGACCGTAATGGGCCACGTTGACCATGGTAAGACCTCGCTGCTCGACTATATCCGTCGTGCCAAGGTAGCGGCTGGCGAAGCCGGCGGTATCACCCAGCACATCGGTGCGTACCACGTTGAAACCGAACGCGGCATGGTCACCTTCCTCGACACCCCGGGTCACGCCGCGTTTACCGCCATGCGTGCTCGTGGTGCCAAGGCGACCGACATCGTGATCCTGGTGGTTGCAGCGGACGACGGCGTAATGCCGCAGACCATTGAAGCCGTACAGCACGCCAAGGCTGCTGGTGTTCCACTGGTTGTTGCAGTGAACAAGATCGACAAGCCGGGTGCCGATCTCGATCGCATCCGTAGCGAACTGTCGGTTCACGGCGTGACCTCGGAAGAGTGGGGCGGCGACACTCCGTTCGTATCGGTCTCGGCGAAAGTTGGTACCGGTGTAGACGAGCTGCTCGAAGCTGTTCTGCTGCAAGCTGAAGTTCTCGAACTGAAAGCGACTCCTTCGGCTCCTGGCCGTGGTGTCGTGGTTGAATCGCGTCTCGACAAAGGTCGTGGCCCGGTTGCAACCGTTCTGGTTCAGGACGGCACCCTGCGCCAAGGCGACATGGTGCTGGTCGGTTCGAACTATGGTCGCGTTCGCGCCATGCTCGACGAGAACGGCAAGCCAATCAAGGAAGCCGGTCCTTCCATCCCTGTCGAGATTCTCGGCCTGGACGGTACCCCGGACGCTGGCGACGAGATGAGCGTGGTTGCCGACGAGAAGAAAGCCCGTGAAGTGGCTCTGTTCCGTCAAGGCAAGTTCCGTGAAGTCAAACTGGCTCGTGCTCACGCAGGCAAGCTGGAAAACATCTTCGAGAACATGGGCCAGGAAGAGAAGAAGACGCTTAACATCGTCCTCAAATCCGACGTCCGTGGTTCGCTGGAAGCGTTGAACGGCGCCTTGAACGGCCTGGGTAACGACGAAGTGCAAGTGCGTGTAGTCGGTGGCGGTGTCGGTGGTATCACCGAGAGCGACGCCAACCTGGCACTGGCCTCCAACGCTGTACTGTTCGGCTTCAACGTGCGTGCCGATGCCGGCGCTCGCAAGATCGTCGAGCAGGAAGGTCTGGATATGCGTTACTACAACGTGATCTACGACATCATCGAAGACGTCAAGAAAGCCCTGACCGGTATGCTTGGCAGCGACGTTCGGGAGAATATCCTGGGTGTTGCTGAAGTCCGCGACGTGTTCCGTTCGCCGAAGTTTGGCGCGATCGCCGGTTGCATGGTTATCGAAGGTGTTGTGCACCGTAACCGTCCAATCCGTGTACTGCGTGAAGACATCGTTATCTTCGAAGGCGAGCTGGAATCCCTGCGCCGCTTCAAGGATGACGCTTCCGAAGTACGTGCCGGCATGGAATGCGGTATCGGCGTGAAGAGCTACAACGACGTCAAAGTCGGTGACAAGATCGAAGTCTTCGAGAAGGTTCAGGTTGCTCGCAGCCTCTAACTCGCGCACTTCAAGAGCCGTGATGGGCAGTCGCATGAAAATGCACGGCGTATCACCCGGACTCTAAACGCAACGCCCGGTCTGGCTTCTGTCAGGCCGGGCGTTTGCCGCTTTCAGACCACACGGGTTTCACCGTGAGGCAGTAACAGGTAACAAGACATGGCAAAAGAATACAGCCGTACCCAACGTATCGGCGATCAGATGCAGCGTGAGCTGGCACAGCTGATCCGTCGTGAAGTCAAAGACCCGCGCGTCGGCCTGGTCACCATTACCGCTGTTGAAGTCAGCCGTGACGTCGGTCACGCCAAGATCTTCATCACCGTGATGGGGCAGGACAGCGCAGACGATATCGCTCAAAGCATCAAGGTGCTGAACTCGGCTGCCGGTTTCCTGCGCATGCAGTTGGCTCGCGAGATGAAGCTGCGCAGTGTTCCTCAGCTGCACTTCCACTACGACGAAAGCGTCGTGCGTGGCGCTCATCTGTCGGCATTGATCGAGCGCGCCGTGGCTGAAGACAATCAGCACCCGGTTGCGGCAGAACCCGTAGACACCAAGGAGTAATCGGTGGCTCAGGTCAAACGTATCCGTCGTAACGTCAGTGGCATCATCCTGCTCGACAAGCCGCTGGGGTTCACCTCCAACGCGGCGTTGCAGAAGGTTCGCTGGCTGCTCAATGCCGAGAAGGCCGGGCACACCGGCAGTCTTGATCCGTTGGCCACCGGCGTGTTGCCGCTGTGCTTCGGTGAGGCGACCAAGTTCTCGCAATACCTGCTCGACTCCGACAAGGGCTATGAAACCCTGGCGCAATTGGGCAAGACCACCACCACGGCAGACGCTGAAGGTGAAGTTTTGCAGGAGCGCCCGGTGACCGTTTGTCGCGCCGATATCGAAGCGGTTTTGCCGAAATTTCGTGGGCAAATCAGTCAGATACCGCCGATGTACTCAGCCCTCAAGCGTGACGGCCAGCCGTTGTACAAGTTGGCTCGTGCAGGTGAAGTGGTGGAGCGCGAACCGCGTTCTGTTACTATTGCGCGCTTGGAATTGCTGGCCTTTGAAGGTGATACTGCGCGCTTCGCCGTAGATTGCAGCAAAGGCACCTATATCCGCACCCTCGTGGAGGATATTGGTGAAGCACTCGGTTGTGGCGCTTACGTTGCGCAGTTGCGACGTACCCAGGCCGGTCCGTTCAGCCTGGCCCAGACGGTCACGCTGGAAGAGTTGGAAGCAGTACATGCCGAAGGCGGCAACGAAGCGGTTGATCGCTTCCTGATGCCATCGGACAGCGGCCTGCTGGATTGGCCACTGTTGCAGTTCTCGGAGCACAGCTCGTTCTACTGGCTCAACGGCCAGCCGGTACGTGCCCCGGATGCACCGAAGTTTGGCATGGTACGCGTACAGGATCACAATGGTCGCTTCATCGGTATCGGTGAAGTGAGCGAAGACGGGCGCATCGCGCCACGTCGACTGATTCGGTCAGAATGACCGAACGAGGGTGGCTGTTAACAGGCACGGTCACTACTCATTTTTCGATACAGGGATTTGTCCCTGGCCTGTTGAAACTGTTTCTTTGAAACAGTTTCCTGATAAAAGGATTGCCTCATGGCTCTCGACGTTCAAGAAAAAGCTCAAATCGTAGCTGACTACCAGCAAGCTGTTGGTGACACTGGTTCGCCAGAAGTGCAAGTTGCACTGCTGACCGCCAACATCAACAAACTGCAAGGTCACTTCAAGGCCAACGGTAAAGATCACCACTCCCGTCGTGGTCTGATCCGCATGGTTAACCAGCGTCGTAAGCTGCTGGACTACCTGAAAGGCAAGGACGTGAGCCGTTACAGCGCTCTGATCGCTCGCCTGGGTCTGCGTCGCTAATAAGCGATTGCGCTAGAGGTTGGTTGTCTGTCGTGCGTCAGCGGGTTTCCCGCAGGCGCATGGCAGGCTCCCAGCCTCAAGTTTTATCTGGACACACGTTTTACCCCTGGACAAGGGTTGGGCCGATTCCCGACATTGCCCAAGAATTTCGCAAGAAAACCAGTTCCCCCAAGAGCCACAAAGAAGGTAGGACACCGTGAACCCGGTAATCAAAAAATTCCAGTTCGGTCAGTCGACCGTTACCCTCGAGACTGGCCGTATCGCCCGTCAGGCCTCCGGCGCAGTATTGGTCACCGTTGACGACGACGTCAGCGTATTGGTGACCGTAGTCGGTGCCAAACAAGCCGATCCAGGCAAGGGCTTCTTCCCTCTGTCTGTTCACTACCAGGAAAAAACCTACGCTGCCGGTAAGATCCCTGGCGGTTTCTTCAAGCGCGAAGGCCGTCCTTCCGAGAAAGAAACCCTGACTTCCCGACTGATCGACCGTCCGATCCGTCCGCTGTTCCCGGAAGGCTTCATGAACGAAGTGCAGGTTGTCTGCACCGTCGTTTCCACCAGCAAGAAGACCGATCCGGACATCGCTGCGATGATCGGTACCTCGGCTGCGCTGGCGATCTCCGGCATTCCTTTCGATGGCCCGATCGGCGCTGCCCGCGTTGCGTTCCACGAAAGCACCGGCTACCTGCTGAACCCGACTTACGAACAACTGAAAGCTTCGAGCCTGGACATGGTCGTTGCCGGTACTTCGGAAGCGGTATTGATGGTTGAATCGGAAGCCAAAGAGCTGACCGAAGACCAGATGCTGGGCGCGGTACTGTTTGCTCACGACGAGTTCCAGGTTGTGATCAACGCTGTTAAAGAACTGGCTGCCGAAGCTGCCAAGCCAACCTGGACCTGGGCTCCTCAGCCTGAAGCCACCGCACTGCTGGGCGCTATCCGTGCCGAGTTCGGCGACGCGATCTCCCAGGCCTACACCATCACCGTCAAGGCCGATCGTTACGCTCGCCTGGGTGAACTGAAAGACCAGGTTGTTGCCAAGCTGTCTGGTGAAGAAGGCCAGCCTTCGTCCAGCGACGTCAAAGCTGCTTTCGGTGAAATCGAATACCGCACCGTTCGCGAAAACATCGTTAACGGCAAGCCACGTATCGACGGCCGCGACACCCGCACCGTACGTCCGCTGAACATCGAAGTCGGCGTTCTGCCGAAGACCCACGGTTCGGCATTGTTCACCCGTGGCGAAACCCAGGCTCTGGTAGTCGCGACTCTGGGCACCGCCCGTGACGCACAACTGCTGGACACCCTGGAAGGCGAGAAAAAAGACCCGTTCATGCTGCACTACAACTTCCCTCCGTTCTCGGTGGGCGAGTGTGGTCGCATGGGTGGCGCTGGTCGTCGCGAAATCGGTCACGGCCGTCTGGCCCGTCGTTCGGTTCAGGCCATGCTGCCTGCTGCTGACGTGTTCCCGTACACCATCCGTGTGGTATCGGAAATCACCGAGTCCAACGGTTCCAGCTCGATGGCGTCGGTCTGCGGTGCTTCCCTGGCGCTGATGGATGCTGGTGTGCCGATGAAGGCGCCGGTTGCCGGTATCGCCATGGGTCTGGTTAAAGAAGGCGAGAAGTTCGCCGTCCTGACCGACATCCTGGGTGACGAAGACCACCTGGGCGACATGGACTTCAAGGTAGCCGGTACCTCCAAAGGTGTTACCGCGCTGCAGATGGACATCAAGATCAAAGGCATCACCGAAGAAATCATGGAAATCGCTCTGGGCCAAGCCCTGGAAGCGCGCCTGAACATCCTCGGCCAGATGAACCAGATCATTGCCCAGTCGCGTACCGAGCTGTCGGAAAATGCTCCGACCATGATCGCGATGAAAATCGACACCGACAAAATCCGTGATGTCATCGGTAAAGGCGGCGCGACCATTCGTGCGATCTGTGAAGAGACCAAGGCTTCGATCGACATCGAAGACGACGGCTCGATCAAGATCTTCGGCGAAACCAAGGAAGCAGCTGAAGCCGCTCGTCAGCGCGTTCTGGGTATCACCGCTGAAGCTGAAATCGGCAAGATCTACGTCGGCAAGGTTGAGCGCATCGTCGACTTCGGCGCATTCGTCAACATCCTGCCAGGCAAGGACGGTCTGGTTCACATCTCCATGCTGAGCGACGCTCGCGTTGAGAAAGTCACCGACATCCTGAAAGAAGGCCAGGAAGTGGAAGTACTGGTACTGGACGTGGACAACCGCGGTCGTATCAAACTGTCCATCAAAGACGTAGCAGCAGCCAAGGCTTCGGGCGTTTAATCACCCCGTAGCTTAAACGCTGAACAAGCAAACGCCCCGACTGGTTCGGGGCGTTTTGCTGTGTGCTGGAAATTGAGGGGGGACCGAGTTGCCCGACCCCAAACTCAGTGCTAGCTTTAGCCCACCGCCCGTGTAGCTCAGCCGGTAGAGCAGCGCACTCGTAACGCGAAGGTCGCAGGTTCGATTCCTGTCTCGGGCACCACTTCCCCTTATTTCACCTTGCGGCTCAATTCCTCGACGGTGCGTTTGAGCTGATCTATCGCACGATCCTGATCGCTGATGGTCCGTTTCAGGTTCGAGATCTCGCTGCTGTTCGAGCTGGAGCCGCTGTTGCGCTTGAGGTCTTCCACCTGCCGGCCGAGATTATCCAGATCACGTTCCTGCTCTTTGACCTTGCTCTTGAGGTCGTCGATCTCCTTGCTGCTGGAGCTTGAGCTGGAACCGCTGCTGCGCTTGAGTTCTTCGATCTGGCGTGTCTGGTCTTTGATGGTTTCCTGCATCTTTTTCAGTTCGTCGATGCGCAAATCGCTTTTGACCAGAACGTCCTTGCCGTATTCATTGTGGATGGCGGAGAGTTTGTCATCGTAAGACGGACCGCTGTTGCTCAGCTCAATGCTGGCCATTGCGGTGCCCGGCAGAGCCAGGACACCCAGCAGGGCGGTCATTGCGGTGGCGGACAGAACAGAGGAAAGCTTCGAAAAACTGTGCATCACTGAGGTTCCTTGTGAAGTACCGATATGGCACATCGCTATGACTTTGGATTTGAATTTATGTTCCCAAGGCCCCCGACGCACCCTGCSTGAAACTTTTTGTGGAATAGATGTAAAGAGCCGTGTAATTCGCAGGCCAAACGTCCTATATTCGGTGCCTGCATGAGCATCGCCCAGCAGTTTTCAGATGATCCCGAATGGTTCTGAAGGCCAGATAAACCGGGCTTCAAACGGTTTTCTGCGTCAGAGAGATCCTTGATGATCCAGATCCATCTTCCATTCCCAGATCAGAGAGAACGATATGACCGTGAACGAAATGACTCAAGAACAACGACACGAAGAGGCCCTCAAGAAGTACATGCTTGATGCGCCAGAATTGATGGAAGAGATCAAGAACCTGAGCGCCGACGATCAGAAAGATCAGATTCAGTGGGCGTTCGAGGACGAGGCAGAAGCACAGGGCTTGCAGCCTTGGGAGCTGACGCTCAAGTACACCTCAACGCCTGAAGAATACGAAGCGACGCGCCTTGCGTTGCACAAGGAAGCAGCCGAAGTGCTGGGTGTCGAGTGGGAAGAATACTGCGAGATGAACAATCTGGTGGTTTGAAAGCAACGCCAGCCTCATGAGGCTGGCGTTTCTTTTTGTCAGAGACTCAAGCGCATCGACAGGTCTACAGCCTTCACATCCTTGGTCATCGCGCCAATCGAGATGTAATCCACGCCCGTCTCGGCGATTGGCCGCAAGGTGCTTTCGTTGACGCCACCGCTGGCCTCGAGTTTCGCCTTGCCGGCATTCAGGCGCACGGCTTCACGCATGTCGTCCAGGCTCAGTTCATCGAGCATGATGATATCGGCACCCGCCGCCAGGGCCTCCTTGAGCTCCTCCAGGCTTTCCACTTCAACCTCCACCGGTTTGCCCGGCGCGATCTTGTGCGCGGCGGCGATGGCTTGAGGGATGCCACCGCAGGCAGCGATATGGTTTTCCTTGATCAGAAAAGCGTCGTACAGGCCGATGCGGTGGTTGTGGCAGCTGCCGCAGGTCACGGCGTACTTTTGCGCCAATCGCAGCCCAGGCAGGGTTTTGCGGGTATCCAGCAATTTCACCTGAGTATCGGCAACGAAGTCGGCCAGGTATTGCGCACGAGTGGCGACACCGGAAAGCAGTTGCAGGAAGTTCAGCGCACTACGCTCGCCGGTCAGCAGCGAACGGGCGGGGCCTTCGAGGTGAAACAGCGCCTGATTGGGGCTCACGCGTTCACCGTCGCGCACTTGCCAGTGCACCGCGACCCGTGGGTCCAACTGCCGAAACACTGCATCGACCCAGGCGGTGCCGCTGATGACGGCTGTATCACGGGTAATGATCGTGGCTTTGGCCAGGCGTTCGGCCGGGATCAGTTGTGCGGTGATGTCGCCGCTGCCGATGTCTTCAAGCAACGCACGGCGCACGTTGGCTTCGATTTCGGCGGTCAAAT
Source organism: Pseudomonas sp. 05N36 (assembly GCF_056397385.1). Lineage (NCBI taxonomy): Bacteria > Pseudomonadati > Pseudomonadota > Gammaproteobacteria > Pseudomonadales > Pseudomonadaceae > Pseudomonas > Pseudomonas sp. 05N36. The sequence goes on from NZ_JBFTNH010000012.1 coordinate 138,773, forward strand.
CGGCGAGGCGTAGATTCGGCATAACGGGCTCCACTAACAAAGTGGCCCGATTATAGGGCCATGCGGCAAGCTAACCCAAGGCACCCTCTACTTTCAGCGGGTTCTTAAACCTGCATTTGGTCGACTCGCCAGCGTTACTCCTCAGCGATGAGCGCCGTCGCACCGGGCTGGCCCTGGAGTTTCGCCGTAGCGCGGTACGTACGTTCGACGAGACCTTGTTGTTTGATCGGGCGCTGGAGTCAGTGATTGGCGACCTGCGTCGACTCAATTACGGCAAGTGATCGCAACCTGAGGGGCGATCACGGCATACTGGAGCCCGTCAGAGCCGTCATTGAAGGAGCCTGTATGCAGTTGGACCCCGCGAGCGGTTGGTTTGAAGGCGTGCGCCATTGCCCGTCCCCCAACTTCAACGCGCGCCCCACGGGCGAAATCTCCTTGCTGGTGATCCACAACATCAGCCTGCCACCAGCGCAGTTCGCGACGGGCAAGGTGCAGGAATTTTTTCAGAACCGCCTGGATGTCACCGAGCACCCCTACTTTGAAGGGATTGCCGACTTGCGGGTGTCTGCCCATTTTCTGATCGAGCGTGACGGCGCGATCACACAGTTTGTCTCTTGTCTTGATCGGGCGTGGCACGCAGGCGTGTCCCGATTCGAGGGGCGCGAAGGCTGTAACGATTTCTCCCTTGGCATTGAGCTTGAAGGCACTGATGACCTGCCGTTCACCGATGCTCAATATCACGCGCTGATTGCCCTGACTCGCCAATTGCAGTCTACGTTTACAGCCATCACCCAATCACGTATTCAGGGGCATAGCGATATCGCACCCGGGCGTAAAACGGATCCGGGACCGGCGTTCGACTGGGCACGCTTTCGCGGGGCTCTGGAAAAAGGGGAAGCACAATGAGTTTTCTGGTGTTACTGCTGGCGGTCTGGATCGAGAAGTTCTCGGCCTTGCGTCATCAAGTTCAGCGCGACAGTGGATGGCTGCGGGAGCTGGCCAAATATGAAGCCAGCCCAAAGCTTGCGAATCGGCCCTGGCTGGTACTGGCATTGCTGGTGCTGTTCCCTGTGGCGTTACTCGGCTTTTTGTTGCTGGTACTGGAGCCGGTGGCCTATGGCTTGCTGGCCTTGCCGGTGCATTTGCTGGTGGTGATTTACAGCCTGGGCCGTGGAGATTTACTCGGCGGCCTGGGACCGTTTCGTGATGCCTGGCGCCGGGAAGACCTGCAAGCGGCGGCGCTTGTCGCCAAACGTGACCTGGATATTTGCGCCGACAGCGGCGAGCAGTTGCTACAACGGGTTCAAGCCCATTTGCTGTGGCAGGCTTACCAGAGTTTTTTTGCGGTGATTTTCTGGTACTTCCTGCTCGGTCCGGTGGCGGCCTTGAGTTATCGCTTGCTGGCCCTGGCGGCCGAACATGGCAAGAACCCGGCAGTGGCCGAGCGCGCCGCACAATTGCGACATGCCTTTGACTGGCTGCCGGTGCGCTTGCTGGCAGCGAGTTTTGCTTTGGTCGGCAACTTCGTCGCGGTCAGCCGGGTGATGCTCCATGAATTGTTGAACTGGAATATCAGCGCCGCACAGTTGATCGAGAACGTCGGCGTAGTAGCGGGTGAGATTCCGGCGCCAGTGGCGGGGCCTGAAGGGGTTCAAAACCTGGATCGGATCTGGGAACTGCTGCTGCGAGCGGCGGTGGTCTGGTACGCCGGGTTTGCCGTTTGGACCGTGCTGCCCTGATTTCTGCATAACCCCGAACTGTAGCAGCTGCCGAAGGCTGCGTTCGGCTGCGCAGCAGTCGTAAATCCTGCTTGCGCGGTGAGCCTGACAATCCGCGGTGCCTGAGTTAGCGACTGCTGCGCAGCCGAACGCAGCCTTCGGCAGCTGCTACAGGTGCGCGTGTGCTCTAGCTGTTAACCTTAAGTTACAAAACCTCCTTTCGATTTGAGCTATACAGAAGCAGCGCGCCATAGTGGCTATCTGCTGCATCTGCGTGCCTGCCCAAAAAAATAAGAAATGAAAGGGGGACGTCCGTGAAGAGTTTGCTCTATCCCGCCGTTGCGCTGATGAATCGCCTGAGCTTCGGCATGAAGTTCAGCCTGATCAGCGTGCTGTTTTTCTTCCCCATGCTGGTGACCAATTTCTATCTGGTTCGGGATTCGTATCGCGAGTTCCAGGGCACCCAGGTCGAGTTGCAGAGCCTCGACCTGTTGGGCAGTGGTCTGACGCTGCGGCGAGATCTGGAAACCCTGAACAACCTGATACAGATCAACGCGAGCCTCGGCCAGTCTGGCAAGGCGGGCGATACCGAATCGAAAATCAGCGCCCTTGAGCAGAGCGCGCTAGCGCATCTGCAAAGCCTGACCGCGACGACCATCGATCCTGAGCAGGTCAGTGTTTTTGATGGCAAGCGCGATGAAATGATTGCGGCGTTCAAGGCTCAACAAGCGGAGACGTCTGTGCAAAGCAAAAGTGCGCTGATCGGCAAACTGCTCGGCAACGCACAGATTTTCAGTCAGATCATCGCCAGCCAGGCCGGCCTGAGTCGTGACAACCAGAGTGATCTGCGCCAATTGAGTGAGCTGATCACCAACGTTACCCCGCGTGTGACGCAAACCCTCGGCGAAGGCCGGGCGATGGGGGCCTACTCGCTGGGGCAGGGGTTTCTCAACTCCGCTTCGAGCACCCGGTTCGATGAGTTGCTGGCGCAGATCGACAAGCTTCAGGCCGAATACGCCTTGAAGTTGCAGGACGCACTGGCTGCCGGCAAAGCGGCGCGTGAGGTGCTGGAACCCTCGGCCAATGTCAGCAAAGCCACACTCAAGCAAGCCAGCGAGCTGTTTGAGGAGCAAGTGGTGATGGCCGCCACCCTCGATAAACCTTGGCAGGGCTTTTACGATCAGGTCACCGGGCTGATGGACAAGACCTATCAACTGAATGACGCGACGCTTAAGTTTCTCGGCGTGCAATTGCAACAACGCCTGGAACAGAACCGCACGCACATGGTGCTGCAGGCGGTGGCACTGTCGGTGGTGTTTGTGCTGATTTTTTATCTCTACGGCGGCTTCTATGCCTCCACCCGCACCACCCTCAAGCGTCTCGGCGGAGTGATGGACAAGGTGGCGGCCGGTGACATGACCATCACGTTTACCGCCCACAGCCGTGATGAGTTGGGTGAGTTGGGCAACGTCTTCAATGGCACCGTGGCGAAGATCCATGACCTGATCGAGTTGGTCGGCAAAACCGTCAACGAAGTGGAGCGACAGGCGAGTCAGGTGGAAACGGTATCGGCCCGGAGCAATCAGGCGGTGGCCGGTCAGCGTACGCAGATCGAGCAAGTCGCCACGGCGATGAACCAGATGTCGGCCACCGCTCAGGAAGTGGCGCGCAGTGCGGCGGCTGCCGTCAGCAGCGCCCACAGCGTCAACGATGAAACCATTAGCGGTCGCGGCTTGGTCGAGTCGCAGCAAGGCAGCATTGCGCAACTGGCCAGCGAGATCGACTCGTCAGTGCTGGTGATCAATCAACTGGCCAGCGACAGCCAGTCCATCAGTCGCGTGCTGGAAGTGATCAAGAGCATCGCCGAGCAGACCAACCTGTTGGCACTCAACGCGGCCATCGAGGCTGCCCGTGCGGGTGAGCAGGGACGTGGTTTTGCGGTGGTGGCCGATGAGGTCCGCACCCTGGCCAAGCGGACCCAGCAATCGACCGAAGAAATCGAGCAGATGATTACCAGGCTGCACGGTGGCGTTGGCGCAGCCGTGAAGGCCATGGGCGTCAGCCACCAGATGGCCAATGGCACGGTCGGTCAGTCGGAGAAGGTCCAGCAAGCCCTGGAAAACATCCTGGGGGCGGTGGGCATGATCGTCGATCAGAATCAGCAAATTGCCGCGGCAGTCGAGCAGCAAACCGCGGTGGCCCACGATATCGACCAGAACATTGTCGAGATCAACCGGGCCGGCGAGCGCACCGCCGAAGGTGCGCACCAGACCGAGCATGCCAGCCGTGCACTGTCGGCCCAAGTGGTGCAGTTGAAGCACTTGATCAGCGCGTTCAGGGTTTGATGATTACTGGCCACCGCAAACCGATGGATTACCAGTTGAACAGCTCGCAGGCGTTGGCGGTGCTGGCGGCGGCCAGTTGCTCGGGGCTGATGGCCATGATCTGCGCCAGTGCCGCGCAAATCGCCGGCAGGTGAGCAGGGCTGTTGCGTTGTCCGGGGTACATGGCGGGCGCCATGTCCGGTGAATCGGTTTCCAGCACCACCGAGGTCAGCGGCAAACCGGCGATTACTTTGTGCATGCGCAAGGCTTGTGGCCAGGTTGCCGCGCCGCCCAATCCCAGTTTGAAACCGAGCTTGAGGTATTCGCGGGCCTCTTCCTGGCTGCCGGCAAAGGCGTGGATGATGCCGGCGCGTTTGAGCCTGAAGCGTTTCAAGGTCGCAATCACCGCCGCATGGCTGCGCCGCACATGCAGCAGCGCCGGCAACTGGAAGTCTGCCGCCAGTTGCAGCTGTGCTTCAAACAGCGCTTGCTGACGTTCGCGGTCCAGGTCCTCAAGAAAGTAATCCAGGCCAATTTCGCCCACGGCGCACAGTTGCCGATGGCCGGCCAGACGCGTCAGCCAGTCCGCCAACTCGGTCAGGTCAGCGGGACGATGTTCATCGAGGTAGGCCGGATGCAGGCCAAACGCGGCATGCAGGTCCGGATCGCTTTGCACCAGATCCCACACCCGCTGCCAATTGCGCTGATAAACCCCCAGCACCACCATCCGCTTCACACCCAAGGCGCGGCATTGAGCCAGCAGCGCCTGACGGTCCGGGTCGAAGTCCGGAAAGTCCAGATGAGTGTGGCTGTCGATCAGCTCCACGTTTCAGTCCTGGCGAATACGCTGTTTGAAGGTCCGCGCGATGGCTTGCACACCGGGTTGGTAATGGGCTTCTTCAATCGCCGCGACCGCCAGTTGCAGCGCTTTGTCGGCGATCAGTTGATGCTGCTGGGCCATGGCGTTGACCGGCAGCGGCAGGAAGTCCAGCAGCTGTGTGTCGCCAAACGTGCCGAGGCGCAACGGGCGGGTTTTCAACGGGAAGTCATGCAAGGCATCGAACACGCCTTGAAGCAGCACGTAGGACGTCGTCACCAGCGCATCGGGCAAGTGACCAAGGCGTTGCAGTAATTCTTCCATCAACTGCCGACCGCAGTCGCGGCTGAATGCCTCGCCGTGTTCGATCAGGACGTCACCCTTGAAGTCGACCAGCGCCTGCTTGAAGCCGGCCGCACGCTCCTGGCTGATGCTCAGTTCGGGCCGCGCACCGATCAGTGCAATCTGTTTGGGCTGCGGTTGCAACAGACTGCGGGTGAGGTTCAGGCTGGCTTCGCGGTCATCACTGATCACCGAGCAGAAATGCTCAGGCTCCATGACCCGGTCAATGGCAATGATCGGCAAACCCTTGGCCTGCAACTGGCGATAGCTGTCATCACCGGCCGGCAGGCAGCTGGCGACGATTAACGCATCGCAGCGCCGTGCGCGAAACAGCTTGAGCAACTGGCGCTCGCTTTCTGGTGCATCGTCGGAGCTGGCAATCAGCAACTGATAGCCACGCGCCCGGGCCCCCTGTTCGAGGAGCTTGGCGATCCGCGCGTAACTGGGGTTTTCCAGGTCCGGCAGAATGAAACCCAGGGTGCGGGTGTGCCGGCTGCGCAACCCGGCCGCTTGAGGATTAGGCGTAAAGCCATGTTGCTCGACCACCGCGCGCACGCGCTCGACGGTGGCGTTGCTGATGCGCTGCTGTTCGGCCTTGCCATTGATGACATAGCTGGCGGTGGTGACAGACACACCGGCCAACTGGGCGATATCACTGAGTTTCAACCCGGGATTTCCTTGTTTTTTCGAGCTTGCCCCGACATTTTGTCCAATCCTACCCGATTACGGCAGGCGACTAATGTCGCAACGCATCCGACAAGTTGGACTTCAAGGTTGGGAGATTATCGAGTAACGTGCAGACTCATCTAGATTAAACGTTTCAGCAAGCGTATTTTCTGCGCTATTGGCTCTTTTTGCCGGTTCTGCCGCGAAACCGACAAAGGATGCTCTGAAAAAGAGTGCTCTGAATAAGGCCTAAACTGATTCAATCAAAACAATACCTGGCGCGACCCCGCGCCAAAAAGGAGAAAGCATGCTCGAGCTCACCATAGAGCAGATATCCATGGGCCAGTCGGCTGTGGATAAAGCCGCCGCATTGCATTTGCTGGCCGACACGCTGGTCGCCGATGGCCTGGTGGCCGAGGGTTACCTCAGCGGCTTGCAGGCGCGTGAAGCCCAGGGTTCGACCTTTCTCGGCCAAGGTATTGCGATCCCCCACGGAACCCCCGATACCCGCGATCTGGTGCACACCACCGGCGTGCGTTTGCTGCAGTTCCCCGAAGGGGTGGATTGGGGCGACGGCCACATCGTCTACCTGGCGATTGGTATCGCGGCCAAATCCGACGAGCATTTGCGCCTGTTGCAATTGCTGACCCGCGCCCTCGGCGAAACCGATCTGGGCCAGGCCTTGCGCCGCGCCAGTAGTGCCGAAGCCTTGCTGAAACTGCTGCAAGGCGCACCGCAAGAGCTGGCGCTGGATGCGCAAATGATCGGCCTGGGTGTCTCCGCCGACGACTTCGAAGAACTGGTCTGGCGTGGTGCGCGGTTGTTGCGTCAGGCCGACTGCGTGAGCAATGGTTTTTCTGCGGTATTGCAGCAGGTCGAAGCGCTGCCGCTGGGCGATGGCCTGTGGTGGCTGCACAGCGAACAAACGGTCAAGCGTCCGGGCCTGGCCTTCGTCACCCCGGACAAACCGATTCGTTACCTCGGCCAGCCACTGAGCGGGCTGTTCTGCCTGGCCAGCCTTGGCGAGGCGCATCAGGCTCTGCTCGAACGTCTTTGCGCCTTGCTGATTGAAGGCCGAGGTCACGAACTCGGTCGCGCCACCAGCCGCCGTGCGGTGCTGGAAGTGCTGGGCGGCGAATTGCCGGCGGATTGGCCGAGTGCCCGCATTACCCTGGCGAATGCCCACGGCTTGCACGCGCGGCCAGCGAAGATCCTTGCGCAATTGGCGAAGAGTTTTGAAGGCGAGATCCGCATCCGCATCGTCGACGGCCAGGACAGCGCCGTGTCGGTGAAGAGCTTGAGCAAACTGCTCAGCCTCGGCGCCCGCCGCGGCCAGGTGTTGGAGTTGATTGCCGAGCCGAGCATCGCCGCCGATGCGTTGCCGGCGCTGCTGAGGGCTATTGAAGAAGGCCTGGGCGAAGACATCGAACCGTTGCCGACGGTGAGTGCACAGAGCGAGGTCATCGACGAAATCATTGACGTCGTGGTTGCTCCAGCCTCCGGCAGCGTGATTCAGGCCGTTGCTGCTGCGCCGGGGATTGCCATCGGTCCTGCGCATATTCAGGTGCTGCAAGCAATCGACTACCCATTGCGTGGCGAGTCCACGGCGATCGAACGCGAGCGTCTGAAAACGTCACTGGCCGATGTTCGCCGCGATATCGAAGGGCTGATCCAGCGCAGCAAGGCCAAGGCCATTCGCGAGATTTTCATCACCCACCAGGAAATGCTCGACGACCCGGAACTGACCGACGAAGTCGACACTCGCCTCAAGCAAGGCGAAAGCGCTGAAGCGGCGTGGATGGCAGTGATCGACGGGGCAGCCAGACAACAGGAATCCTTGCAGGATGCCTTGCTCGCCGAGCGCGCAGCGGACTTGCGCGATATCGGTCGGCGGGTGCTGGCGCAACTGTGTGGCATCGAGACCCCGAGCGAACCGGATCAGCCGTACATCCTGGTGATGGATGAAGTCGGGCCTTCGGATGTCGCGCGCCTTGATCCAACGCGGGTGGCCGGCATTCTTACCGCGCGCGGTGGCGCCACGGCCCACAGCGCGATCGTCGCTCGGGCCTTGGGCATTCCGGCGCTGGTCGGTGCTGGTGCTGCGGTGTTGCGGCTGGCGTCGGGTACGCCGTTGCTGCTCGATGGCCAGCGCGGTCGGCTGCATGTCGACGCCGATGCGGCGACGTTGCAGCGTGCCGCCGAAGAACGTGACAACCGTGAACAACGCCTGCAAGCGGCCGCGGCCCAGCGTCACCAGCCGGCGCTGACCACTGACGGCCACGCGGTCGAAGTGTTCGCCAACATTGGCGAAAGCGCAGGCGTGGTCAGCGCGGTGGAGCAGGGCGCTGAAGGGATTGGCCTGCTGCGCACCGAACTGATTTTTATGGCCCACCAGCAAGCGCCGGACGAAGCCACTCAAGAAGTCGAATACCGTCGGGTGCTCGACGGCCTGGCCGGGCGGCCGCTGGTGGTGCGGACCCTGGACGTTGGCGGTGACAAGCCGTTGCCGTATTGGCCGATTGCCAAGGAGGAAAACCCGTTCCTCGGCGTACGTGGCATTCGCCTGACCTTGCAGCGTCCGCAGATCATGGAAGCCCAGTTGCGTGCCTTGCTGCGCGCCGCCGACAACCGCCCGTTGCGGATCATGTTCCCGATGGTTGGCAGCGTCGATGAATGGCGTCAGGCGCGGGACATGACCGAGCGCCTGCGTCTGGAAATCCCGGTGGCGGACCTGCAACTGGGGATCATGATCGAAGTGCCGTCGGCCGCCTTGCTGGCGCAGGTGTTGGCCAAGGAAGTCGACTTCTTCAGCGTTGGCACCAATGACCTGACCCAATACACCCTGGCCATCGATCGCGGTCATCCGACCCTGTCGGCCCAGGCCGATGGCTTGCACCCGGCGGTGTTGCAACTGATCGACATCACGGTGCGTGCCGCCCATGCCCATGGCAAATGGGTCGGCGTGTGTGGCGAACTGGCGGCAGACCCGCTGGCGGTTCCGGTGCTGGTCGGCCTGGGGGTGGATGAGTTGAGCGTCTCGGCGCGCAGCATCGGCGAGGTCAAGGCACGGGTTCGTGAGCTGAGTCTTGCGCAGGTAAAACATCTGGCCCAACAGGCTCTGGCCGTGGGCAGCGCGAATGAAGTGCGCGCATTAGTGGAGGCTCTGTAATGGCCAAAATCCTAACCCTGACCCTCAACCCGGCGCTGGACCTCACCGTTCAGTTGCCGCATCTGGAACCTGGTCAGGTCAATCGCAGCGACGCCATGCACACCCACGCCGCCGGCAAGGGCATCAACGTGGCGCAGGTGCTTGCAGACCTCGGGCATCAGCTGACGGTCAGCGGTTTTCTCGGTGTGGACAATCTTCAGGCGTTCGAAGCGCTGTTCGCCAAACGCGGGTTTGTCGACGCCTTCATCCGCGTTCCCGGCGAGACTCGCAGCAACATCAAACTGGCGGAAGCGGACGGACGCATCACTGACATCAACGGTCCGGGGCCGGTGGTCAGTGCGGCTGCGCAGCAGGCGTTGCTCGATCGTCTGGATCAGATCACCTTGGGTCATGACGCGGTGGTGGTCGCCGGCAGTTTGCCGCGTGGCGTCAGCGCACAGTGGCTGCACGGGTTGTTGCTGCGCCTCAAGTCGCGGGGTTTGAAAGTCGCCCTCGACACCAGCGGCGAAGCCTTGCGCGCCGGGCTGTCGGCGGGCCCGTGGTTGATCAAGCCGAACACCGAAGAGCTGTCCGAGGCGCTGGATTGCGAGGTGGTTTCGGTGGCTGCACAAGCCGAAGCGGCGAGTCGTTTGCACGCTCACGGCATCGAACACGTGGTGATTTCCCACGGTGCCGAGGGCGTCAACTGGTTCAGTGTCGGCTCGGCGATGCACGCCACACCACCCAGGGTCAGTGTTGTCAGTACGGTGGGCGCCGGCGATTCATTGCTCGCGGGCATGCTCCACGGTTTGCTCAGTGCCGATACGCCAGAGCAAACCTTGCGCACCGCCACGGCGATTGCCGCCATGGCCGTCACGCAGATCGGTTTTGGTATCGGTGACGCCGCGCAACTGGCGCAGCTCGAACAGGGGGTGCGCGTGCGCCTCCTGACAGAACAATAAGAGGGTTGGTCATGAAGTTAGCCATTGTTACTGCCTGCCCGAATGGCATGGTTACCAGTGTGCTGTGCGCGCGTTTGCTCGATGCCGCCGCGCAGCGTCAGGGCTGGAGCACCAGTGTAGAAGTGCATGACGCTGCACACCCGGAGCGCCAGTTGTCCGCAGCGACGCTCGATGATGCCGAGTGGGTGTTGTTGGTCAGCACCGGGACTGTGGATATGTCGCGGTTTGTCGGCAAGCGGGTGTTCCAGAGCACGCCGTCCCAGGCCCTGCAAGACGTCGATGCAGTGCTGCGCCGTGGTGCTGAAGAAGCTCAAATTTATGTCGCCCCGCAAGCTGTCGTCGAACCCGCAGCCGTCAGCAAAACCGCACCGCGTCTGGTGGCGGTCACTGCCTGCCCGACCGGTGTCGCTCACACCTTCATGGCCGCCGAAGCCTTGCAGCAAGCAGCCAAGCGTCTGGGTTATGACTTGCAGGTGGAAACCCAGGGCTCGGTCGGCGCCCGTAATCCGTTGAGCGCGCAAGCCATCGCGGATGCTGATGTGGTGCTGTTGGCGGCAGACATCGAAGTCGCCACCGAGCGTTTCGCCGGCAAGAAAATCTACCGCTGCGGCACCGGCATCGCCCTGAAACAGGCCGAGGCCACACTCAACAAAGCCTTGGCCGAAGGCACGCAGGAAACCGCGTCGACCGGCGCCAAAGGCCCGGCCAAGCAAGAGAAAACCGGGATCTACAAACACCTGCTGACGGGTGTCTCGTTCATGCTGCCGATGGTGGTGGCCGGGGGCTTGATGATTGCCTTGTCGTTTGTCTTCGGCATCACTGCGTTCAAGGAACCGGGTACGCTGGCAGCGGCATTGATGCAGATCGGTGGCGATACCGCCTTCAAGTTGATGGTGCCGCTGCTGGCGGGTTACATCGCCTACTCGATTGCTGACCGTCCTGGCCTGGCGCCAGGGATGATCGGAGGCCTGTTGGCGAGTACCTTGGGCGCCGGGTTTATTGGCGGGATCATTGCGGGCTTCATCGCCGGTTACGCGGCGCAGGCGATCAACCGTTATGCGCGTCTACCGCAAAGTCTGGAAGCGCTGAAACCGATTCTGATCATCCCGTTGCTGGCGAGTCTGTTCACTGGCCTGGTGATGATTTACGTGGTCGGTAAACCGGTCGCCGGACTGCTGGAAAGCCTGACGCATTTCCTCGACAGCATGGGCACCACCAACGCGATCCTGCTGGGGGTATTGCTCGGCGGCATGATGTGCGTCGACCTCGGCGGGCCGATCAACAAGGCCGCTTATGCGTTCTCGGTGGGGCTGCTGGCGTCGCAAAGTTATGCACCGATGGCGGCGACCATGGCCGCTGGCATGGTGCCGCCGATTGGCCTGGGCATCGCCACGTTCATCGCCCGGCGCAAGTTTGCTCAGACCGAGCGCGAAGCCGGTAAAGCGGCGTTGGTGCTGGGGTTGTGCTTTATCTCCGAAGGGGCGATTCCGTTCGCTGCCAAGGACCCGCTGCGGGTGATTCCGGCAAGCATCGCCGGTGGTGCACTGGCCGGTGCGCTGTCGATGTATTTCGGCTGCAAACTGATGGCGCCGCACGGTGGGCTGTTCGTGATGCTGATCCCGAATGCGATCAACCATGCGCTGCTGTACTTGCTGGCGATTGTTGCCGGGAGTTTGCTGACGGCGGTGGTTTACGCAACGGTCAAACGCCCGGAAGCCACCGAGTTGGCATTGGAGCCGGCCAACGCCTGACCGCCATACCCTGTGGGAGCGGGCTTGCTCGCGAAGACGGTTTAACATTCAACAAAGATACTGACGTGATGCAGGCTGTCGGCGCCGGTTTGTTGTTACCTGGTCTGGCTCCGGCAGTGATCGCTTCGGTCAAGGATCGCCCACAGCTCACCGATGGCGTGCAGTCCGGCGACCTGCTGGGCGATCGGGCGATGATCTGGAGCCGCAGCGACCGCCCGGCGCGGATGGTCGTGGAATGGGACACTCGCAGCCTGTTCAGCAATCCTCGGCGTTTCGTCTCACCGTTGGCCGATGCCCGCACCGACTTCACGGCCCGGGTCGAGCTGACCGGGTTGCCCGCCGATCAGGCGATCTTCTATCGTGTGTACTTCGAAGACGCCCAAAGCGGTGTGGCCAGCGAACCGTGGTTCGGTCACCTGCGCAGCGTGCCGCAGACCCGTCGCGACATCCGTTTTGTCTGGAGCGGCGACACTGTCGGTCAGGGCTTCGGGATCAACCCGGATATCGGCGGCATGCGCATTTACGAAGCGATGCGCTTGCGTCTGCCGGACTTCTTTATCCACAGCGGCGACACCATCTACGCCGACGGCCCGGTGCCGGCGCAACTGACCACCGAAAACGGTCGGGTGTGGCGCAATATCACCAGCGAAGCCAAGAGCAAAGTCGCGGAAACCCTCGACGAATATCGCGGCAACTACCGCTACAACCTGATGGACGAAAACGTTCGTCGCTTCAACGCCGAGGTGCCGCAGATCTGGCAGTGGGACGACCACGAAGTGGTGAACAACTGGTCGCCGGGCAAGCAGCTCGATGAGCGCTACCAAAGCAAAGATATCCACAGCCTGGTCGGCCGTGCGCGGCAAGCCTGGCTCGAATACGCGCCGATGCGCTTGCAGGCCGCCGACAACGGCGGACGGATCTATCGCAAGCTCGGTTACGGGCCGCAGCTGGATGTGTTCGTGCTGGACATGCGCAGTTATCGCGGGGCCAATGACGACAACCTCGGCGGCGAAAAAGCCTTCCTCGGACGCGAGCAACTGGAGTGGCTCAAGCGTGAATTGAAAAACTCCGGCGCGCAGTGGAAAGTCATCGCCGCCGACATGCCGATTGGCCTCGGCGTGCCCGATGGCGAAGTCAGCCCCGGCGTGCCGCGCTGGGAAGCCGTGGCCAACGGTGATCCAGGCCCGGCCCAGGGCCGCGAGCTGGAGATCGCTGAGTTGTTGGGTTTCTTGCGGGCGCAGCAGGTGCGCAATTACGTCTGGCTGACGGCCGATGTGCATTACTGCGCCGCCCACCATTACCACCCGGATCGCGCGGCATTTCAGGACTTCGAACCGTTCTGGGAGTTTGTCGCAGGTCCCTTGAATGCCGGCAGCTTCGGCCCCAATCCGCTGGATAAAACCTTCGGCCCCGAAGTGGTGTTCGAGAAAGCCCCGCCGGCGCAGAACACCTCGCCGTTTGCCGGGTTTCAGTTTTTCGGCGAGGTGAATATCGATGGTCAGACCGCCGAAATGAGCGTGATCCTGCGGGATCTGGATGGGGTGGCGGTGTTTGAGCAGCGGTTGCAGCCGGTTTGAATGTGTGAATCTTCAAAAACCACCCCTCACCCCAGCCCTCTCCCCGAGGGGGAGAGGGGGGAAAGTGTAGTGGTCTAAGGGAGCTAATCTTCTTTGTTTTCAAACCTGAGTTCGACTCGGTATTTCAGGTCGATGGACAGCGCAAGACACCTCGGTCAGTCCCCTCGCCCCTTGGGAGAGGCCTAGGGTGAGGGGACGATTTCAGATCAGGATCACGGCATACGATCCGCCGCCACCCCGAGAATCTGCTCCAGAACATCACTCATCTGCTCAATGACCTCCAGGTTGCTGAACCGCACAACCTCAATCCCTTGCTGCTGAAGGTAAAGCGTTCGGCGCCGATCATGGATTCTGGCAGCCGTTTCATAATGCTGACCGCCATCAAGTTCAATGGCCAGTTTCAGCTCGACACAATAGAAATCCAGAATGTACGGAGGGCAGGGAAATTGGCGTCGAAATTTCAGGTTGGCGAGCTGCCGGCTGCGGAGCTTTTGCCAGAGCAGGTGTTCGCAGTCGGTCTGGTTGACGCGAAGTGTGCGGGCGAATTGGCGTTGGTCGAGGGTAGGGCGGTTGGGCATGCTTCACGTCCGTGTGAAGGGAATGGAGGTTTAACTGTAGTCGGGTTTTGTACTGCGGCTTTAGAACCACCCCTCACCCCAACCCTCTCCCCAGGGGGGAGAGGGGGAAAGGGAGCTAATCTTCTTCGTTTTCAAACCTGAGTTCGACTCGGTATTTCAGGTCGATGGACAGCGCAAGACATCTCGGTCAGTCCCCTCGCCCCCTGGGGAGAGGGTTAGGGTGAGGGGGCTTCAGTAGACGTCGCGGCGATAGCGCCCCTGCTCGATCAACCGCTCGACTTCATCAACACCGAGCACGTCGTTGAGTACCTGATCCACCCCTGTCGCCATCCCTTGCAGGCTGCCGCAGATGTAGATCGATGCACCGTCCGCCAGCCATTTCTTCAGTTCGACGGCGCGTTGACGCAGGCGATCCTGAACATAGATCTTTTCGGCCTGATCCCGTGAAAATGCCAGGTCCAGTCGCTCCAGATCACCTTCGATCAACCATCCCTCGAGCTCATCGCGACAGAGGAAATCATGTTCGCGATTGCGTTCGCCGAACAGCAGCCAGTTGCGCGTCTGGCCATCGGCAATTCGTGCCTTGAGCAAGCTGCGCAGGCCAGCCAGCCCGGTGCCGTTGCCCAGCAGAATCATCGGCACGGGCGTGGCCGGTAGATGAAAACCGCTGTTGCGCCGTACTCGCAGGCTGATGGCAGAACCCAATGGCGCGTATTCGGTCAGCCAGCCGGAGCCGATGCCCAGACGTCCATCCGCATGACATTCCTGACGCACCAGCAGTTCGAGCACGCCGTCGGCGGCAATCGAGGCGATCGAGTATTCGCGCATGGCCAATGGCACCAGCGCGTCGACCAGCGCCTGAGCGTGCAAGCCGACCAGGTGCACGCGGTTCTCCGGCAACTGACGGCTGGCCAGGGCTTGTTCAAGGGTTTTGTGCAAACCATCGAGTTGCACTCGCGTATTACCGGCGATGCCCAGCCCTTCAAGGAACTGTTCAATCGCTCCCCGGCAGTTGCGCGGCAGCACTTCAACCAGGTCGCCGGCCAGCCAACTGCTGTTGTCGGGCGCCGTCAGGCCCAGCAGGTAAACATCGGCGCCGCTGCTGTCAGGGTTGAGCAGTTCGCGCTTGCTCAAGGTCCAGTTGTTGTAGCTCGGGGCTTTCCAGGTATCGACCGGTGGCTGCCCGGTCAGTTGACCGAGTTGCTGCTGCCAATGGCGCAGGGCGTACGGGTCGCCGCTGTCGACTTCCACGGGGGCAAACAACGTGGTGCCACCGTGTTCCGAAAGCCAGCTGTGCAAGCGTTTGGCGAAGCCGCAGAAGTGTTGATACTGCCGATCACCGAGGCCAAGCACGGCGTAGTTCAGGCTCGAAAGGCTCAGCGCCCGACCCAGCACCTTGCGCTCGAAACCACGAGCGCTGTCCGGTGCTTCGCCGTCGCCAAAGGTGCTGACCACGAACAGCGCATGGCTCGACTCACGCAGGTCCTGCTCGCTGACAGCCGCCAGCGATTGCACTTTTACCGGCAACCCGGCGGCCTGCAATTGGCTGGCGGTCTGCCAGGCCAACTGTTCGGCAAAACCGCTCTGGCTGGCAAAGCCGATCAGCCATGCCGGTACATCGCTGGCGGTTTGCTCCAGATCTTTACGGGCGTTTTTGATCTGGCGTTTTTTGCGCCGACGGTCCAGGTACAACAACCAACCGGTGATGAAGAACAGCGGCATGGTCAACGAAGCCAGGGTCAGCACAATTCGCCCGACCAGACCGAAGTAACTGCCGACATGCAGCGCGTAAATACTGGTCAACAGTTGGGCCTTGAAGCTCTTGTCGCCGTAGCGATCGTGACGGCTGATAACACCGGTGGCCGGGTCGAGCGTGATCTGGTTCAGCGCCCGGTCATGGGGGGAATTCTTCAACAGATAGAACACGGTCGCTGGTTGTCCGGCCACCGGAGGCATGCGCACGTTATACGCGCTCAGGCCCGGCCCGGCGGCGCTGTAGATGCTGCTCCAGATCGCGTTGTAATCGGCGGTCGGCAGAGGGCCGGCCGGTGGCGGGGTACCACGATTTGGTCTGATGCGCTCGTTTTGCGGTGTGTCGGACAGCAGTTTGCTCAGGCCCTTGTTGTACCACTCATAGGACCAGGACAGCCCGGTCAGCGCGGCCAACAAATACGCCAGCAAGCACCAGGTGCCCGCGACCGAGTGCAGGTCCCAGTTGAAGCTGCGACCTTTTTTTGCCCAGTCGAGGGTCAGCCAGGCGCGCCAGCTCGCCACCTGACGCGGCCAGCGCAAGTAGAGCCCGGACAGGCAGAAGAAAATCAGGATCAGTGTGCAGGCACCGGTAATTTGCCGGCCGGTGTCGCCCATCGCCAGGAAACGGTGCAGTTGCAGCATCAGGCCAAAAAAGTCCTGGCCGACGGCATCGCCCATGTAGTCGCCGGTGTACGGGTCGACGTAGCGCATCTGGCCACGGCGCTCGCCCGGCGGCGGGGTGAAGAACACGCGCGCCGCAAAGCCACTTTCGGTTTCGACCCAAAGCATCGCGACTTTCTTGCCTTCAGTGGCTTCGACCTTGGCCACCAGATCGGCCGGCGGCAGTACGCCGGCCACCTGCTTCTCGACCTGCAGGACCTGTGGGTTCAGTGCCCGCAGGATTTCATCCTGAAATGACACTGCCGCACCGGTAATGCCCATCAAGGCCAGTACCAGACCCGCGCTGATGCCGAAGAACCAGTGCAGCTGGAACAGGGTTTTCTTCAACACGTCGACCGCCTTGTTCGTCTAAAACTGTTTGTTCAATAAGAAACGTCACGGCGCGCATTATGCCGTGAGTTGTCGAGAAACATTCTTTTTTACACGCAAAAGCCCCGCTCATCGTGATGGCGGGGCTTGGCGACTTGGTTCTTTATCAGAAGTGGAAATTGGTGCTCAGCAATGCCGTACGCCCCGGCGCCTGATTGGCGAAGTGGGTGGCGAAGGCTTTGTCGTAGTAGGTCACGTCGGTCAGGTTTTGCAGGTT
Organism: Pseudomonas sp. 05N36; assembly: GCF_056397385.1. Lineage (NCBI taxonomy): Bacteria > Pseudomonadati > Pseudomonadota > Gammaproteobacteria > Pseudomonadales > Pseudomonadaceae > Pseudomonas > Pseudomonas sp. 05N36. Next base: position 155,675 of record NZ_JBFTNH010000012.1, read on the forward strand.
CAGTTGCAGGTCGACGTTTTTGGTCAACTTGTAGCTGGCCATCGCGTCGTAACGAACGTAGGAGTTGACCATGGTGGTGTTGGCCACGCTACCGAATACGTCATCGACGTAGAACGCGCCGCCGCCCAGGGTCAGCTTCGGCGTGACGTTGTAGGTCGACCACAGGCTGGCGCTGTTTTTCGGGGTGTTAGGCAATTGGTTGCCGTCGGTGGCGTGGTTCAGCGGGCCGCCATCGACTTGCTCGCTGTCCATGTAGGCGTAGCCGGCGAAGACCTGCCATTTGTCGGTGATCTTGCCGTTGGCCGACAGCTCGATCCCTTGAACCCGGGTTTTGCCGGCGTTTGCGTAGGAAGTGGTATCAACCTGAACGCGAGCGTTCTCTTTCTCGGTACGGAACAGGGCGGCGGTCAACGACAGACGATCGTTGAGCAGGTCCCACTTGGTGCCGACTTCGTAGTTCTTGGTGGTTTCCGGCTCCATGTCGCTGCTCAGCAGATTGCCGTTGCGATCCTTGGTGCCCGACAGCGGGTTGCCGTCCATACCTTCGCCCAGGGTGTTACCCGGAGGTGTGGCGGAGGTGGCATAAGAGGCGTAGATGCTGCCGTTTTCAGCCGGTTTGTAAACGACGCCCAACTGACCGGTGACGAACTCGCTGGTGTCAGCGCCTTTGGCAGTGGTGGCACCTGCCGCGGTGAAGGTCTTGTACTTAGTGTCGAAGTGGTCGTAGCGCAGGCCCATGTTCACCAGCCATTGCGGCGACAGTTCCAGCGTGTCGAACACGTACAGGGCACGTGTGTTGGCGGTGGTGTCGGTGCCTGCGTAGTTACGCGAAATAGCGCCGTTCCACGGATCGTTCGGGTTCGGGTTGGCCAGCGAGGTGCAGTTGTAGCCGCTGGACGCGCCGATCATCGACGGCGTGCAGTTGCTGCTCGATGTCGCGGGCGATCCCGGGGTGGTATCGGTGTTCACGTTGTACGAGGATTTTTCACCTTCTTCACGGGTGAACTCGACACCGGTGGAGAAGCTGTTCTTGAAGCCGGCGATGTAGAAGTTGCCAAACAGATCGGTCTGGTTGGTGGTGGTCGCCACGTTGCTGACACGAGTGTTGGCACGACGCCAGACGCTGCCGTTGTTCACGTTGCCTTTGCTGTCGTCCGGCTGGGTCAGGATGTAATCCTGCATGCTGGTGCCGTGGCGCAGGGTGTTCTTGATGGTCAGCGCGTCGCTCAGGTCGTGCTCGATGGCGAAGGTCGCGGTATCGGTACGGGTCTTGCGGAAGTCGCGGTCGGTCAAGCCATAGAAATTGCTGCTGTCACCGCCCGCGTAAGGCTTGTCCGGGCTGCTCTTGGTGCGATCAGCGGTCTTGCCCGAAGCGGGCACGGTGTACGGAATACCCGAGTCCGGCAGGTCATTGCTTTGCAGATGGTAGTAGTCGAGGTTGACGCGGGTGTCCGTGCCCAGGCCGAAGGCCAGCGACGGTGCGATGCCCCAACGGTCGTAGTCGACCTTGTCACGACCAGCGACGTTGCTTTCGTGGCTCAACAGGTTCAGGCGGCCAGCGGCGGTATCGCTGAACTGGTAGTTGCTGTCCAGGGTGTAGCGCTGGGTCTGGTCCGAGCCCCAGGTGAAGCCGCCATTGAACGAGTCGCCCAGGTGCGCCTTTTTGCTCACCAGGTTGATGCTGCCGCCCGCTGCGCCACGCCCGCCAATCGCGGAGTTCGGGCCCTTGCTGACTTCGATCGACTCAACGGCGAAGATTTCACGGCTTTGGGAACCGGTGTCACGCACGCCATCCAGGTAGGTATCGCCCTGAGCGTCGAAACCACGGATGAACGGGCGGTCACCCTGCGGGTTGCCGCCTTCACCAGCACCGAAGGTGATGCCCGGGACGGTGCGTAGCGCATCCTGCATGTTGAGGGCGCCAGTGTCCTTGAGGACCTGCTGTGGAATCACGGTCACCGAACGCGGGGTATCAATCAGCGGCGCGGTGTACTTGGGCGAAGAGGCTTTTTCGACCTGGTAGGAGGTGGAGTCCTGGGCTTCACCGGTGACACTGGTGGCCTCGAGGGCAATTGCATTGCGCGGCGCTTTTTCGTCGGTCTTTTCTGCCGCGTAAGCCATGTGCGCTGCAGAGCTGGCAGTGATCGCCACGCCAATTGCAGAGGCGAGTAAACGCGGTGAGCTGACCGGTGATTGTGGTAGTTGGCGTGACATTGTGAATTCCCCTCCCCAGGGTTTGAGGCGGCGGAATATAGGGTAAATACGTATTTGTATCAATTGAGATATATTGCTATTTGCGCTGAATTTACATTCTTTACAGTTTTCCCTTACGGGTTTTGCGGACTCATCCGTCAGCGCGATTTTACATTGCCAATAAGAATCAATACCATTGGCATCCCTTTGCCCTCAGGTATCGCCCCATGCTGCTGCATATTCCCGGCTTGTTCTCCCGCGAAGAGGTGCAGCGCATTCGCGAGGCTCTGGAGCAGGCTGATTGGGCGGATGGCAAGATCACCGCAGGCTTTCAGTCAGCCAAGGCCAAGCACAATCTGCAACTGCCGGAAGGTCACCCGCTGGCGCAGGAAATTGGTGCAGCGATGCTTGAACGGTTGTGGAAACATCCGCGATTCATGTCAGCGGCGTTACCGCACAAAGTCTTTCCACCACTGCTCAACTGCTACACGGCGGGGGGGAGCTTCGACTTTCATATCGACAACGCTGTGCGCCAGCCCAAGGGCAGCATCGAGCGCGTTCGTACCGACCTGTCGTCGACGTTGTTTTTCAGCGACCCGGACGAATACGACGGCGGTGAGCTGGAAATCCAGGACACCTTTGGCACCCAGCGAGTGAAATTGCCGGCCGGAGACCTGGTGCTCTATCCGGGCACCAGCCTGCACAAGGTCAACGCCGTTACTCGCGGCACACGTTATGCCTCATTCTTCTGGACCCAAAGCCTGGTTCGCGAAGACAGCCAGCGTGCCTTGCTGTTCGAGATGGACGAGGCGATCCAGCAACTGACCCGCGACATGCCGGATCACCCGTCACTGATTCGCCTGACCGGCACCTATCACAACCTGCTGCGTCGCTGGGTCGAGGTGTAACCGTGAGCTACCGACTGCGCCGTGAGGAAGTCCTCGACGGCGATCAGCTCAGCGCGATGCTCGCCGAAAGCCCGGCCCGTGCCTCCCAGGCAATCCTGATCGCTGCAAAGGCCGGGATCCTCGACGGCCAGGCCTTGCTCGGCCAGATCCTGCTCGAAGGGCAGGGTATCGCCAAGGACCAGGCGCTGGCTTTGCGCTGGTTCGAGATTGCCGCCAACGGCGGGCATTTGATGGCGCGCAACATGCTCGGTCGCTGTCATGAACATGGCTGGGGCTGTAATGCCGACGCTACGGTCGCTGCGGGGCATTATCGCTGCGCCGCCGACGCCGGACTGGACTGGGCGATGTACAACTACGCCAACCTGCTGGCCACCGGGCGCGGAGTGATCGAGGATCAGTCGCAAGCTCTGGCGTTGTATCGCTGCGCCGCCGAGTTGGGCCACGCCAAATCCATGAACCTGCTGGGCCGCTATCTGGAAGAGGGACGCCAATGCACGGCGGATCCATTGGCGGCTCGGGAGTGGTATCGACGCTCGGCCGAAGGCGGGGATTTTCGCGGGCAGTTCAGTTATGCCGCGGTGCTGGCCGATGAAGGGCATGTCGATGATGCGCTGGGCTGGTTGCGCAAGGCGTTGGCCGGGGGGAACGTGAATTTCTTGCGGGTGGGCAGTGAGTCATTGCAGGGCGCACATCATCCGCAAATCCGTGGGATGGCTGATGCCTATCGGCTGCGGCTTTCTCAGCTGGTCACGTTGTAACGGTCTGTTGTTACCGTTAATGATCTCGATAGCGAAGTTTCGCTTTCTTCAGACTATTACTCGATAGTAAGTATTACCTGAACAGGTTTTATGCATTCGTCAGGGGTGCGTAATGTTTGGGGCTGAAACCGTAGTTGTAGTAGTTTGATTTTGAGGCAAGGCAATTCTGTTTTGGAGGTATTTTTAAAAAAAACATTGGCCTGGTTAAGTGGGTGTTGTGCTGCCTGTCTTGATTTTTAATATTTAAAGTCTTGTGAGTGTTCGTCACAGCACATTAATGTTTGTTTTCACGGTGCCTGTAACTGAGCGGGATGAAACGGCTCATCAGTGTCGTGAATGAACTGGGTATATATTAAAATCCGAAGAAGACAAGGAGTCTCTGATGGAATTCAAGATGGATAGCAAGGTGGTCGAAGCCGCTGCAAAAGCGCCTCAGGTATTTGTGAACGCATCGCTTGGCGAGGGCGAGGAATATAATCGGGCCCCCGGAATGCAGTTGACCAAAGAGCAGATTATCAGCCTAAGGAAGTATGAAACCTTAGGGCTGTCTCTTCCCGTTCGGCTACAGGATGTTATTGCGTATTTAAATTATGGCGCGGGTGATGAGGGCCGCGTGGGACTGACGGCCAAGGATTTTTTACGCACATTCACCATGACGTATGACCATGCCAAGCGCTGGTCGCCATTGCGCGAGCAAATAATGCTGACGGGTACCGACCTTAAAATTTTCGCCGGTAGCATTATCAGGATTGGTAAAGCAATTGTAGAGGTTTATGAAGACCTCAGGTCATCGAAATACCTGGAAGAACACAATATCAATACGCCGGAGGAGTATCAGAAACTGAAACTCAAGATCCCGAATCTTCCCGATCTTGGCTTGCCTTCGGGAGATGTTCCGGATATCAAGCACTACCTCAATGACATGCTGACAAAGGTCAAACACTGTCATGAGAAGGCCGAGCATGTCAGGGAACAGTTGGATAGTTTTGGCACCGACATGCGCGAGAAGGTACTCCCGGAAATAAAGCTGCGACTGGAATTTATCTCGAAAAATACGTATCAGGCAGAGATTCAGGGTCTGCAAAAGCAAATCGACCAACGCTCGGCAGGCATCGACGAACTCAATAAACAATACGATCAACTGGTTCAGGAAGCGATCAAGGCAGCAGCGACTCTCAATATTGGCGGGTTGATTCTTGGCATCTATCAGGGGGTCAAGGCTGAAAATATACGCAGTGAACGTAATAAGCTGAAGGAGTTGCAACGCGCCGATAATCAAAAGATGGCCAGCAAAAACCAGACACTGAGCTCCTTGAATAAAGTGCGTGATGATCTTCAAAACCTGAGCTACGTTGCGATCGAAGCTGAACTAGCGACTCAAAATCTTATGCTGGTGTGGAATGCGCTGAGTACCTATATCGCTGCTTCTATCAAAGAGGTCGATAAACTGGAAGAGGCGACTTCGCTGAGGCGGTTTACAAAACAGATAGTCGGTATTATTGATCCTTGGGAACAAATACAAGTAGGTTCGGATCAATTGCTTGGCGTGTTCGCAGAGGCGGAAAAGGAATACAACAATAATCGTCAGTTTTTTTGGAGTGAGATAATTACGAGTTCATTATTTAATGGTTCGGATTATTCGGCGTTCAATATGGCGGAGTTGCGAAGCCATAATGCCTCGGTGCAAGGAACGAACACCACTGCACAAATGCTTGTCGAACAATTCAATTACTTGCCTGGCACCGTCGGAGCAATGAATGATCTGGCGGTCGCTATCAATAAGACACTGTTCGGTCTGCGTAACCAGGCTCAGACAACCAGTATCTACTTGGAGCGTGCGCAGAAGAAGCTGAAAGGCTATCAGGCAGAGCTTGACTACCCGGACGATGTAGACGAGGTTCGTGAGGACATGGAGGGCGAACTCAAGAATGTATTCAATAAAATGTCCGCACACACTGAGGATTTAAAAAATATCCATAAGAGTATTAGCAACCCGTTTGACAGGGGGGCCTCGGAAAAATGGGTTGTGACGCTGAAGCAGGATCGGGCATTCGTTGAAGAGCTAAAAATAAATTCCGAAGAAAAATTAGCTGAACTGAATGAACAGATGAAGTCCGTGTCCGAAGCGATTGACGTGGTCGGGAAAGCCGGAGTCGAAAAAATCGGTGAAGAGGCGCAGTTATCGCTGGATAATTTGAAAGCACTGGGGTTGGCGCCACCGCAAATTCAAGTCGCTTTGTTGGCTATTGATACGCTTAAGAAATTGATCTCTGGTATTGGGGAAGCCATTTCTTATCTCAACATGCTGGCGGCGTACAACAGGCTCAAGGAGAGAGCGGGTGACTTGAGGGTGCAGTTGCAAAAACACACCAAAGATATCGCCCAGGTTGATGGGAAGATTGAATTGGTCATGACACTGGACAAGCTGGACGATGAGCGCTGGGAATACGTGAGTGAATTTTCGAATCTGGTCTCCGACATTGAACAGTTCTCTCGCGAATTTAAGCAGGATAAGTCACTGCCCGTCGAGGCGCGAACGGATACCGCGATTACCCGGATCGCCGGCGTCATTCAATACTTGAAAACCATTCAGCAGTAATAGGGAGAGAGGGCGGTGGGTCGCACGCCCACCCCCTCCAAGATAGAATATGAATATACTTGCCTATGAGTTCACTGCGGCGCAGCGGCGCGTGTTAGATCGTTACACCCGTTTCCTTGGGACCCTGCACCCGACATTCGACAGTATACCGGTTGTGTTTGAGCGCCGTAGCAGAAGCGGCCATCAACTTGCGGTTCTGGCCAAGGATTCGCGTTTGAACAATGCTCAGTTTAATGAGCGATATCTGCAAGAGTGTTGGGAGCGTACTGAAGTAACCAGGCTTCTATGCAGCGCATATGTCGAAGACCTGGCAACATTCTCCCGCGAATCGTTAGAAATAACCAAGCAGTTCTCCAGGAACGAACCCATTGCCCAAGTGGATTTCAGGTTGTACGGTTTATCCAGATCTCCGACCTGGATGTTATTTCCACCAAGGAATGTACAGGACCTGGTTCACGAATTGGCGCTTCGGTTTTATGATCTAAGAGCTGCGATGCGACAATTGAAATATACCATCGAGGAGATGTATCACGAGTCATTTGGACTGAAAGCAGTATTCACGAGTGCAATGGACCATCGATCGTGTAATTGCCACTCACAACCGACTGTGGCGGAGGAGTTGTTTTTCGAGGTGGGCACTGCACCTGTCTGGGACATCCCTTACTCTTCCAGGGACGCTTCGATCAGGGCGGCAGAATATAAAAGTGATATTGTGGCGTTATTTAGCGGGTTCGTTTCCGTAAACTCGCAGATGGGCCTGTTCATCGAGGAGGTCTATCAGCGTATAGACGGCGTAATCAACGAGCTCTTGAGAGCAAAGAGTGCGTACAAACTCGGGGAGTTGAATTTCAAATTGGGCGCAGCTATGGCGGGTGCTAATGAATGTGTGGCGATGATTGACCATGTAGAAGCATGGCTGCGGAAATAAAAAAGGTCCATGGTTACATGGACCTTTTATTTCAAGAGATCGCTTATACGTAGAACGACTTCAACGGCGGGAAGCCATTGAACTCAACAGCGCTGTAGCTGGTGGTATACGCGCCGGTGGACAGCCAGTACAGGCGGTCACCGATGGCCAGGTTCAGTGGCAGGCCATACTTGTAGTTCTCGTACATAATGTCGGCGCTGTCGCAGGTCGGGCCGGCGATGACCACTTCTTCCATCTCGCCTTTCTTCTCGGTCCAGATCGGGAACTTGATGGCTTCGTCCATGGTTTCGATCAGGCCGGAGAACTTGCCCACATCGGTGTACACCCAACGCTCGACGGCGGTGCGGGATTTACGCGCGACCAACACCACTTCGCTGACCAGGATGCCGGCGTTGGCGATCAGCGAACGGCCTGGCTCGAGAATGATTTCCGGCAGGTCGTCACCGAAGTCTTCCTTGAGGAAACGGATGATTTCTTCGGCGTAGGTTTCCAGGCTGTTGGTGCGGGTGATGTAGTTGGCCGGGAAGCCGCCGCCCATGTTGATCAGCTTGAGGTTAATGCCGTCTTCTTCTTTCAGACGTTCGAAGATCACTTTGACCTTGGCRATCGCTGCGTCCCAGACGCTGATGTCGCGCTGCTGCGAGCCGACATGGAAGGAGATACCGTAAGGCACCAGGCCCAGGTCGCGAGCGAGGATCAGCAGGTCCATGGCCATGTCGGTCTGGCAGCCGAATTTGCGCGACAAAGGCCAGTCGGCAGTGGTCGAGCCTTCGGTCAGGATGCGCACATAGACTTTCGAGCCCGGTGCCGCCTTGGCGATGTTGCGCAGGTCGGCTTCGGAGTCGGTGGCATACAGACGCACGCCCTTCTCGAAGAAGTAGCGAATGTCCTTGGATTTCTTGATGGTGTTGCCGTAGCTGATGCGGTCCGGGGTTACGCCGCGGCCCAGCACTTTGTCCAGCTCGTAGATCGAGGCGATATCGAAGCTCGAACCTTTCTCTTTCAGCAGGTCGATGATCTCGACGGCCGGGTTAGCCTTGACCGCGTAGTAAACCTTGGCAAATTCGAAACCGGCACGCAGGTCGTCATAGGCCTGGGCAATCATCGCAGTATCAATGACCACGAACGGGGTTTCTTGCTTGTCAGCGAAGGCCTTCATTTTCTGAAAGGTTTCGCGCGCAAAATAGTCTTCGACGTTGATCGACATGCTGGGAACTCCTACTGGCAAACTGAAATTATCAATGGGTGCAAATGAACGTCCTCCGTATCCCCACTTTGGTTCGCCTACTTCCCAAGGCATGTCGCCGAAAGCAAAAAGGCCATGGGAAATGCAGATTCCCTTGGCCTTGCTGTCTCGTCGTCAGTACTTGAGCCGGATGGATCGTTTCCAGCATGGACGTTCGGCGCGAACTTTAGGGCGTGAGGGCCTTGAGATCAACAAAAAATGTCGCGTTTTTGCACGCATCCGTCGTGCGGTCCTGGTTAGACACTTGTGTAACCGACCCTGATGACAGTGTGATGTTCCCGTTGGAGGGATATTTGGGGTGTAAATGATCGTTCCCACGCGTGGGAACGATCAGTCGGAACGAATCAGGCCAACGCCGTCTCAGCAGGCAAAACAATGCTGGTCTTGCCACCCCGCGAGCGCCCGGAACTCAGGTACTCGGCAATCGACTCCTGCGTCACTTCACCGAGGAACACCCTCTCGGCGTCCATCACCGGCAGCCACGAGCGGTTGAACTCGTACATGCGCGACAAGAGGATTCGCAGGTGCTCGTCGTAGGCTGCCGTGGCGTTGAATTCGCGCAGGTATTGCACGCAGGTGCCGGCCTGACGGTGCAGATCGCGGCGGCGCACGTAGCCCATGGCCTTGTTGTCGGCGCAGGTGACCACCACGTAGCGGCGGTCGAGTTCGTCCATCAGTTCCAGCGCTTCGGCCACCGGCGTTTCCGGGCTGACTGACGGCGCGTTGTCCGCCGCGTCCTCGGCCTTGACCAGCAGCAGGCGCTTGAGCGTGCTGTCCTGGCCGACGAAGTTGCTGACAAAGTCATCCGCCGGGTGCGCGAGCAGGGTGTCCGGGTGATCAACCTGAATCAGCTTGCCGCCACGGAAGATCGCGATCTTGTCGCCGAGCTTGATCGCTTCGTCGATGTCGTGGCTGACCATGATTACGGTCTTGCCCAGCGCCCGCTGCATCTCGAAAAACTCGTTCTGGATCATCTCGCGGTTGATCGGGTCGACCGCGCCGAACGGTTCGTCCATCAACAGCAACGGGGCGTCGGCGGCGAGGGCGCGGATCACGCCGATCCGCTGTTGCTGACCACCGGACAGCTCACGCGGGTAGCGGCTCAAGTACTGCTTGGGTTCGAGCTTGATCATGTTCATCAACTCGCGGGCGCGATCGTGGCATTGCTGTTTGTCCCAACCGAGCAGGCGCGGCACGATGGTGATGTTTTCCTCGATGGTCATGTTCGGGAACAGGCCGATCTGCTGGATCACATAACCGATGTTGCGGCGCAGCGTCACTGCGTCGAGGTCGGTGGTGTCTTCGCCGTTGATCAGGATTTTGCCCGAGGTCGGCTTGATCAAGCGGTTGATCATTTTCAGCGTGGTGCTTTTGCCGCAACCCGACGGGCCGAGGAACACGCAAATCTCGCCTTCGTTGACGATCAGGCTTACCGAGTCCACGGCTTTCACATCTTTGCCGTTGCTGTGAAAGGTTTTGCTGAGGTTTTGAAGTTCGATCATTTGAGTAATCCTTTTGGAGTCAGCGAACGTTGCAGCCATTGCAGAAGCAGGTCGGCGAAGATCGCCAGAAGACTGACCAACACTGCACCGACGATCAGCATCGACATATCGCTGCGGCTGATGGCAGCGAGGATCAGTACGCCCAGACCACCGGCGCCGATGGTGGCGGCGATGGTCATCACGCCAATGTTCATGACCACGGCGGTGCGTACGCCGGCGAGGATCACCGGCACCGCAATTGGTAACTCGACCATGCGCAGGCGTTGGCCGAAGGTCATGCCGATGCCCCGGGCTGCTTCGCGAATGCCGGGTTCGACACCGGTCAGTGCCAGGTAGGTGTTACGCATGATTGGCAGCAGGGAATACAGAAATACCGCGGTGATGGCTGGCATCGGTCCCAGGCCCTGGCCGAATTTCGAGTAGAACGGCAGCAGTAGACCGAACAGCGCAATCGACGGGATGGTCAACAGCACCGTGGCGCTGGCTTGCAAGGGACCGGCCAGCGTCGGGAAGCGCGTCATCAGAATGCCCAGCGGCACGCCGACCACAATTGCCAGGGTCACGGCGATGCCGACCAGAGTGATGTGTTGCCAGGTCAGGTGCAGGACAAGTGGCCAGTCCAGGTGGGAAAAGGCGTTGAGAAATTCCATGGCTTTTCCTCCTTAGTTCAATGGGTGCTGGCGCAAGAAGTCTGCGGCCACGGCGGAAGGGCTTTCGTGGTCGACATCGACCCGGGCGTTGAGCTGACGCATGGTTTGGTCGTCGAACAGTTCGGCAAGAGGTTTGAGCTGTTCGGCCAGTTGCGGATGAGCATCGAGGTACACCTGACGCACGACCGGCGCAGCGGTGTAGTCGGGGAAGTAATGCTTGTCGTCTTCCAGCAGTTTCAATTTGAAAGCGTTCAAGCGACCGTCAGTGGTGTAGACCAGGCCAGCGAATACCTGGCCATTGCGCAGCGCGGTGTAGACCAGCCCGGCATCCATCTGCCGGATATTGTTGCGGGTCAGGTTCATGTTGTAGAGCTTGACCATGCCTTTGAGGCCGTCGGAACGGTTGGCGAACTCGGTGTCCAGGGCTACCAGGTGGTTGGCCTTTGCCTCAGCGTCGAGCACGTTGTTCAAGTCGCTGATGCGGTTGATCTGCGGGTATTCGTCAGCCACGTTCTTCGGCAACGCGAGGGCGTAGGTATTGCTGAATTTCGACGGGGTGAGCCAGACCAGACCCTTTTTCGCGTCGAGTTCCTTAACCCGCGCGTAGGACTGTTCGCTGTCGAGTTTCTCGGTGACATGGTTGTAAGCCACCAGCGATACACCGGTGTATTCCCACATCAGGTCGAGTTGGCCGTTTTCATGGGCGCTGCGGGCCAGGCTGCTGCCCAGGCCGCCAGTCACCTGAACCTCGTAACCCTTCGTCCGCAGGTATTGCGAGGTAATTTCCGCGAGCAGGGTTTGTTCGGTGAACACCCGGGCGCCGATGCGGATCAGCGGTTTGTCGGCGGCATGGGCAAATCCTGCGCACAGCAGGACGCAGCCTAGTAACAAGCTAAATGTCTTCATGATTATTCCTTCGCTCAGCCGGATTCAGGACTGGGGTAAACCGCGTTCCAGCCAGAGGCAGCTGGCCAGTGTCACCAGACCGTCGAGCAGCAAGGCCAGCAGGGCGGTGCAGGCTGCGCCGAGAATCAATTGCGGCTGGTTGTTCAAGGCAATGCCGGGGAAAATCAGGCTGCCCAGGCTGTTGGCGCCGATCAGGAACGCCAGCGGTGCGGTGCCGACGTTGATCGCCAATGCCACGCGCACGCCGCCGATGATGATCGGCACGGCGTTCGGCAGTTCAACCCGCCAGAGCACCTGGCGCGGGGTCATGCCGATACCCACGGCTGCTTCCTTGAGTGAGCCCTGAACGTTTTTCAGGCCTTCGTAGGTGTTGCGCACGATCGGCAACAGGGACGCGAGGAACAACGCGAAGATCGCAGGGCCGCTACCGATCCCGAGAATCCCCAGGGCGATGGCCAGTACGGCGAGAGGTGGAACGGTGTTGCCGATGTTGAAGAGCTGCATGAAGCGTTCGGCGCGTCCGACCATGGTCGGGCGGCTGAGGAGGATGCCGGCAGGAATGCCCACAACGAGGGCAGCCAGCATGGAGGCGAGGACGAGAATCAGATGAGCTTGCAGGTAAAACAACAAATCGTCGCGGTACAGGTCGATCGTGTTGATGCCGATCCAGTGGATCAGCAGGGCCAGAAGGGCGACGACAACCGCTCCTCCTATTAGCCCTTTGCCATAGCGGATAGCCACAGGCGGACTCCTTTATTTCAGTCGGCGGACAGTGCTTCGTGTGGCAACGCCATACTTGGCTGCCGAAGACACTGTTCGCGAAAAGCAGCTCGTTCGATGCCGGCAAAGCGGCATGAGAACGAGCCATAAGCGCAACCTCGTCAGGCTGACTTGCTGATATTTCAGCCCCTGACGACAGGTCGTAACAGGGGAGTGGACGGCTCCACTCTTTAAAAGGTTCCACAATTAGCAGCATTTAGCCACCCCGATCGCCTCTCCCCGTCGTAGCAGCTGCCGAGCCCGCGAGGCTGCGTTCGGCGGCGCAGCCGTCGTAAAACCTTTATGCGCGGTATGCCTGAAAGACCGCATTGTTTGATTTACGGCCGCTTCGCAGCCGAACGCAGCCTCGCAAGCTCGACAGCTGCTACAGGGTGAACGGTGGTCCGTGGCCCCATGTTTACGCTATACTCGCCGCCCTTTTTTGAATCACCTGCCAGGCGATTTCCCATGACCAAACAGGCCGCCGAAGTCGCGAAACGCCGCACTTTCGCCATTATTTCCCACCCCGATGCGGGTAAGACCACCATCACCGAGAAGCTCTTGCTGATGGGCAAGGCGATTGCGGTTGCCGGCACGGTGAAGTCTCGCAAATCCGACCGCCATGCCACCTCCGACTGGATGGAAATGGAAAAGCAGCGTGGTATTTCCATTACCACGTCGGTCATGCAGTTCCCGTATCGCGATCACATGATCAACCTGCTCGACACCCCGGGCCACGAAGACTTCTCCGAAGACACCTACCGCACCCTGACGGCGGTCGACTCGGCATTGATGGTCCTCGACGGCGGTAAGGGTGTAGAGCCACGGACCATCGCCCTGATGGACGTTTGCCGTCTGCGTGACACGCCGATCGTCAGCTTCATCAACAAACTCGACCGCGACATTCGTGACCCGATCGAACTGCTCGACGAAATCGAAGCCGTCCTGAAGATCAAGGCTGCGCCGATCACCTGGCCGATCGGTTGCTACCGCGATTTCAAAGGCGTCTATCACCTCGCCGACGACTACATCATTGTCTACACCGCTGGCCATGGCCACGAGCGGACCGATGTGAAAATCATCGAGAAGCTCGACTCCGATGAAGCCCGCGCCCATTTGGGTGACGAGTACGAGCGCTTCATCGAGCAGCTGGAACTGGTGCAAGGCGCCTGCCACGAATTCAATCAACAGGAATTCCTGGACGGCCAACTGACCCCGGTGTTCTTCGGTACGGCGCTGGGCAACTTCGGGGTCGATCACGTGCTCGACGCCGTGGTCGACTGGGCACCGAAGCCTCTGGCCCGTGTCGCCAACGAGCGTACCGTGGAACCGGTGGAAGAGAAGTTCAGCGGCTTCGTGTTCAAGATCCAGGCGAACATGGACCCTAAACACCGCGACCGCATTGCCTTCATGCGCATCTGCTCCGGCAAGTACGAAAAAGGCATGAAGATGCGCCACGTGCGCACCGGCAAGGACGTCCGGATCGGCGACGCGCTGACCTTCTTCTCCTCCGAGCGTGAGCAGCTGGAAGAAGCGTTTGCCGGCGACATCATCGGTTTGCACAACCACGGCACCATCCAGATCGGCGACACCTTCACCGAAGGCGAAACCCTGGGTTTCACCGGTATCCCGCACTTCGCCCCGGAACTGTTCCGTCGCGTACGCCTGAAGGATCCGCTCAAGTCCAAGCAACTTCGCCAGGGCTTGCAGCAGCTGGCCGAAGAGGGCGCAACCCAGGTGTTCTTCCCGGAACGCAGCAACGACATCATCCTCGGCGCCGTCGGTGTGCTGCAGTTCGATGTGGTCGCCAGCCGCCTGAAAGAGGAATACAAGGTCGAATGCGCCTACGAGCCGATCACCGTGTGGTCCGCGCGCTGGATCGATTGCAGCGATAAGAAGAAGCTCGAAGAGTTCAGCGTCAAGGCCGTGGAAAACCTCGCCCTCGACGGCGGCGGCCACCTGACCTACCTGGCCCCGACCCGGGTCAACCTGGCGCTGATGGAAGAGCGCTGGCCGGACGTGAAATTCCGCGCGACGCGTGAGCATCATTAAGCGCTGAGTTGCACAATAAAAAGCCCCGATGCGAAAGCCTCGGGGCTTTTTTATGGGAAAGAGCATTTTGGTATATCGATTATTCCAAACCTGTCTTTTGGCAAAAGGCAATTGGCGACCATCGTTAGTGTCCTATCTGGTCAATCCCGTCTATCCAGACTAGATTTCAGACAGCGCTACGCTCGTTGGACATACGATCCGTAGCTACTCGTGATTCACCTACGAAAGGATGGAATCAGCTATGAGCATTTTTCAACGCATGGTTTTATTGATCAAAGTGCTGGTGCTGCTGTCGGTGGGCACTTCGGCAGCGTGGGCGAGCAGCGGCGCGGTGCAGGACCAGGGTTTTTGGGCCGCAAACAGTGTGCAGGGCAGTGGCTTGATGGTTGCCACTGGTGATCAGAGTCAAAGTGACACTAAAGGCGATGAGGACCCATCCTCCGACGATTCCGAAGACGATACCCAAGGCTAAGGCTTAAGGTCTCAGACAAAAGAAAACCCCCTCCTGCCGGACTGATGCGCAGTCCGACAGGAGGGGGTTGGTCGACGCGTTTCAAAAAGCGCCCCGAGAGGGCGCTTTTTCATGCCTGGCCTAGACGACGAATTGCTCGGCGTAATGGCAAGCCACCTGACGGCTGTCGAGCTGGCGCAGGGCCGGCTCTTCTTTGCTGCAGCGCTCAGTGGCGTACGGGCAGCGCTTGTGGAACGCACAGCCCGACGGCGGGTTCAGCGGGTTCGGCAGTTCGCCGACGATCTTGATTTTCGGCTTGTCCGGATCCGGGTGGATCGTCGGCGTGGCCGACAGCAGGGCCTGGGTGTACGGGTGCAGAGGACGGGTGTAGATGTCTTCTTTCGGGCCCATTTCCACCGGTCGGCCGAGGTACATCACCAGCACCTGATCGGCGACGTGACGCACTACCGCCAGGTTGTGGGAGATGAACACGTAGGCGGTGTTGAACTCTTGCTGCAGGTCCATGAACAGGTTCAGCACCTGGGCCTGAATCGACACGTCCAGCGCCGAGGTCGGTTCGTCCGCGACCAGCACCTTGGGTTGCAGCATCATGGCGCGCGCCAGGGCGATGCGCTGGCGCTGACCGCCCGAGAACATATGCGGATAACGCTGGTAGTGCTCAGGGCGCAAGCCGACCTGCTTCATCATCGCCTGGACTTTTTCACGGCGTTCGGCCGCGGAAAGTTTGGTGTTGATCAATAGTGGCTCTGCAAGCTGATCGCCGATTTTCTGCCGTGGGTTCAACGAGGCGTAAGGGCTCTGGAAGACCATCTGCACGTCTTTGCGCAGCTGTTTGCGTTCGGCCTTGTTGGCGCCGGTGACTTCTTGCCCGGCGATTTTCAACGAGCCCGAAGATGGCTCCTCGATCAGCGTCAGGGCACGGGCCAGGGTCGACTTGCCGCAGCCGGACTCGCCAACCACTGCGAGGGTCTTGCCGGCTTCGAGTTCAAACGACACTCCATTGAGTGCGCGTACCAGTGCGGTGCCTTTGAACAGGCCGCGGGAAACTTCGTAGTGACGGGTCAGGTCACGGGCGGTGAGAACGACGGCCATTACGCCACCTCCTGATTCAAAGGATAGAAGCAGCGGGCGAGGCTGTTGCTTTTCGGGTCCAGGCCTGGACGTTGTTGACGGCAGCTGTCCTGCACGTACGGGCAGCGTGGCGACAGCAGGCAGCCTTGCGGACGGTCATAGCGACCGGGAACGATGCCGGGCAGGGTGGACAGGCGCGAGGAACCCAGGCTGTGCTCGGGAATGGCCTTGAGCAGTGCTTCGCTGTAGGGGTGTGCAGGGATGTCGAACAACTGCGGCACCTGACCGACCTCTACCGCTTGGCCGGCATACATCACACACACGCGCTGGGCGGTTTCGGCTACCACGGCGAGGTCGTGAGTGATCAGCACCAGGCCCATGTTCTGCTCTTTTTGCAGCGCCAGCAGCAGGTCCATGATCTGCGCCTGGATCGTCACGTCCAGTGCGGTGGTCGGTTCGTCGGCGATCAGCAGTTTCGGCTCGCCGGCAATTGCCATGGCAATCGCCACACGTTGGCTCATACCGCCGGACAGTTGGTGCGGGTAGGCGTCCATACGGCTCGCGGCGCCCGGGATTTCGACCTTTTCCAGCAGTTCGATGGCGCGCTTGCGGGCGTCCTTGCCGGACATTTTCAGGTGCAGGCGCAGCACTTCTTCGATCTGGAAGCCGACGGTATAGCTCGGGTTCAGCGCGGTCATCGGGTCCTGGAAGACCATGGCCAGGTCTTTGCCGACGATTTGCCGACGCTGACGATTGCTGAGCTTGAGCATGTTCTTGCCATCGAAATTCAGGGCGTCAGCAGTGACGATCCCCGGATGTTCGATCAGGCCCATCAGCGCCATCATGGTCACGGACTTGCCGGACCCCGACTCGCCAACGATGGCCAGGACTTCGCCCTTGTCCACGGAAATGTCGAGACCGTCGACCACCGGAACGGCGTTCTTGTCGCCGAAGCGAACGTTGAGATTCTTGATTTCCAACAGTGACATTTGAATCTCCTCAGGCGGCGTTCTTGAGTTTCGGGTCCAGCGCGTCGCGCAGGCCGTCGCCCATCAGGTTGATTGCCAGCACGCTGAGCAAAATGGTCAAGCCAGGCAGGCTGACGACCCACCAGGCGCGTTCGATGTAGTCGCGAGCCGAAGCCAGCATGGTGCCCCACTCAGGGGTTGGCGGTTGTACGCCAAGGCCGAGGAAGCCCAGTGCAGCGGCATCGAGAATCGCCGAGGAGAAGCTCAGGGTTGCCTGAACGATCAGCGGCGCCATGCAGTTGGGCAGCACGGTAATGAACATCAGGCGTGGCAGACCGGCACCGGCCAGGCGCGCGGCGGTCACGTAGTCGCGGTTCAGTTCACCCATGACCGCAGCGCGGGTCAGACGAACGTAGGCCGGCAGGGACACCACGGCGATAGCGATCACGGTGTTGATCAGGCCAGGGCCGAGGATGGCGACGATCGCCACAGCCAGCAGCAAGGACGGCAGGGCCAGCATGATGTCCATCAGACGCATGATGGTCGGGCCCAGCAGGCGCGGGAAGAACCCGGCGAACAGACCCAGCAGGATCCCCGGAATCAGCGACATGACCACCGACGACAAGCCGATCATCAAGGACAGGCGCGAACCGTGGATCAGGCGCGACAGCAGGTCGCGTCCCAGCTCATCGGTACCGAGCAGGAATTGCATCTGCCCATTTGCCAGCCAGGCCGGTGGGGTCAGCAGGAAGTCGCGGAACTGCTCGCTCGGGTTATGCGGAGCAACCCATGGGGCGAAAATCGCGCAAAAAATAACCAGCAGCATGAACAACAGGCCGGCGACGGCGCCCTTGTTCTTGGAGAACGCTTGCCAGAACTCTTTGTACGGCGACGGATATAGCAGGCTTTGGTCGACTGCTACGGCGGTAGTTGGAGTACTCATACGTAGGGTCTCAGCGCTGGTGACGGATGCGTGGGTTTGCGAAGCCATAAAGAATATCCACTACAAAGTTGACCAGAATCACCAGGCAGGCGATTAACAGAATTCCGTTTTGCACCACGGGGTAGTCCCGGGCGCCAATGGCTTCGATCAGCCATTTGCCGATACCGGGCCACGAGAAGATGGTTTCGGTCAGAACCGCACCGGCCAGCAATGTGCCGACTTGCAGGCCGACCACGGTCAGGACCGGGATCAAGGCGTTGCGCAGGCCGTGAACGAACACCACGCGCGACGGCGACAGGCCTTTGGCCCGGGCGGTGCGGATGTAGTCTTCACGCAGGACTTCGAGCATCGAGGAACGGGTCATCCGGGCGATCACCGCCAGCGGGATGGTGCCGAGCACGATGGCCGGAAGAATCAGGTGGTGCAGGGCGTCGAAGAATGCGCCTGTGTCATTGGCCAGCAGGGTGTCGATGAGCATGAAGCCGGTTCTTGGCTCGATGTCGTACAGCAGGTCGATCCGCCCGGACACCGGGGTCACGCCCAGGGAGACCGAGAAGAACATGATGAGAATCAGGCCCCACCAGAAAATCGGCATCGAATACCCGGCAAGGGAGATGCCCATCACCCCATGGTCGAACAGGGACCCTCGCTTCAGCGCCGCGATCACCCCGGCCAACAGGCCGAGAACGCCGGCGAACAGCAGGGCTGCCATGGACAGTTCCAGGGTAGCGGGGAACAGCGAGGTGAATTCAGTCCATACGCTTTCACGGGTCCGCAGGGATTCACCCAGGTCGCCGTGGGCCAGTTTGCCGATGTAGTCCAGGTACTGGGCATACAGCGGTTTGTTCAGACCAAGGCGTTCCATTGCCTGAGCATGCATTTCGGGATCGACCCGACGTTCGCCCATCATGACTTCCACGGGGTCGCCGGGAATCATGCGAATCAACGCGAAAGTCAGCAAGGTGATGCCGAAGAACGTGGGGATCAATAATCCCAATCGGCGGGCAATAAAACTAAACATCTTCTGGTGTACCTCATCAGCCGGTTAGGCGTTCCCGGCAGCGTTGGGGTCAACGTTGCCGGGCGTTTTCTTATCTACTTCACTTCGGTAGTAGCGAAGTTGTTTGTGGTCAGGGGGCTCTGGTGGAAGCCCTCGACGTTTTTACGCATGGCGGTAAATATTTTCGGGTAAGCCATTGGAATCCATGGCTGCTCCTTGTCGAAAACCGTCTGGGACTGCTCATAGAGTTTTTTCCGTTCCCCAGAGTCGGTGCCGGCGCGAGCCTTGTCGATCAGGTCCTGGAACGTTTTGTTGCACCAGCGGGCGTAGTTCTCGCCGTTTTTTGCAGCCTCGCAACTCAGGTTCGGAGTCAGGAAGTTGTCCGGATCTCCGTTATCTCCCGCCCAGCCAGCCGAGACCATGTCGTGTTCCCCGTTCTTGGCGCGTTTGAGCATCTCGCCCCATTCCATCACGCGGATATCGACCTTTATACCGATCCTGGCCAGGTCCGACTGCATCATTTGTGCACCGAGCATCGGGTTCGGATTGGTCGGTCCGCCGCCGTTGCGCGTGAACAGGGTGAACACCGTACCTTCCGGCACACCGGCTTCCTTGAGCAGTGCACGCGCCTTGTCGAGGTCCCGTGGAGGGTTCGTCAATGTGTCGTTGAAGCCTAGCAGGGTCGGTGGATACGGGCCGGTGCCGACCACTGCGTTGCCTTTACCGTACAAGGCATCAGTGTAGGCCTCCTTGTCGAAAGCGATATTGATTGCATGGCGAACCCGTGCATCGCTCATGTATTTGCGTGTGGTGTTCAGAGCGGTGTAGCTGGTGGTCATGGCCGCTATTTCATCGACCTTCAGGTTCTGGTCAGCCTTGATGCTCTGGATATCATCCGGTTTCGGATACAGCGCGATCTGGCACTCGTTGGCCTTGAGCTTTTGCAGGCGCACGTTGTTGTCGGTGGCGATGGCCAGAATCAGCGCGTCAGCCGGTGGCTTGCCGCGGAAGTACTCCGGGTTGGCCTTGAAGCGAACCTGGGCATCCTTGGCGTAACGCTGGAAGATGA
This sequence comes from Pseudomonas sp. 05N36, assembly GCF_056397385.1. Taxonomy (NCBI): domain Bacteria; kingdom Pseudomonadati; phylum Pseudomonadota; class Gammaproteobacteria; order Pseudomonadales; family Pseudomonadaceae; genus Pseudomonas; species Pseudomonas sp. 05N36. Next base: position 175,699 of record NZ_JBFTNH010000012.1, read on the forward strand.
ACGGGCCGGTACCGACCGGTTTGTTGTTCAGGTCGCCGGTCTTGCCGGCCTTGAGCAACTGGTCGGCGTACTCGGCGGAGTAGATCGAGGAGAAGGCCATGGCGATGTCCGCCAGGAACGGCGCTTCACGGCGGGTCAGGGTGAATTTGACCGTATTGTCGTCGACCTTCTCGACACTCTTGAGCAGCTCTTTGAAGCCCATGCTTTCAAAGTACGGGAAGCCCACGCTCGACTTGGTGTGCCACGGGTGGTTCGGGTCCAGCTGACGCTGGAAACTCCAGACCACGTCGTCGGCATTCATGTTGCGGGTCGGCTTGAAGTAATCGGTGGTGTGAAACTTGACGCCTTTGCGCAAGTGGAACGTGTAGGTCAGACCGTCCTCGCTGATGTCCCAGGAGTCGGCCAGTGCCGGAATCACTTCAGTGGTGCCGGGCTTGAAGTCGGCCAGACGGTTGAAGATGGTCTCGGCCACCGCATCGGCTGTGACTGCAGTCGTGTACTGGACCATATCGAAGCCTTCCGGGCTGGCTTCGGTACAGACCACCAAGGGTTTGGCCGAGGCGCCGATAGCGACACTCAGCAACGTGGCGGCGATGGCCGCTCGTAAAGGAAGCATTTTCATCAAGAGCCCTCTGCAATCGGTTAAAGGACAAAAACCGAACGGCCGATTCTTCACTGAATCAGCCGTTCGGCAGGTGCATTACAAAATGTTGAACGGGATGGTGGTCACGAGACGGAACTCGTTGAGGCTGCCGTCAGCCTGGTTTTCGGAGGCGCGGTGCGCGGTGTAGGTCGCGCGAATGGTGGTGGCTTTCAGCGGGCCACTTTGTACGGCGTAGGAAGTACCGATGCCGTATTCATAGTGGTGCTCGCCATCCATGTTTTTCACGTCATAGGCGGTGCCGGTGTAGTGCGTACCGTCGATGCCCCAGCCGCGAGCCTGGTAGATATTGAACTTCAGGCCTGGCACGCCGTATTCAGCCATGTTCAGGCCATAGGCGATCTGGAAGGACTTCTCGTTCGGGCCGTTGAAGTCCGAGAGCAAGGAGTTGGCCAGGTAGATGCCGTTGGTTTCGTGCAGGTAGTCAAAGTATTCGTCACCGGCAATTTGCTGCCAGGAGAACGTCAGGCTGTGGGCTTGGTGGGTCAGGCCGAACGACACGGAGTAGGCATCGTTGTTGATGTTGCCCATTTCCTTTTTGCCGGTGTCGAGGGTTTTGTAGTAGTTCAGGCCGGTGGTCAGGCCCAGCACCGAGCTATCGCCCAGTTCGTGGGTGGCGCCGAAGTAGTACTGGTTCCAGAAGTCTTCGACGTTCGCGACGTACAGGCTGGTCTTCAGGCTTTTGAACGGCTGATAGTTGAGACCCGCGGTGTTCACGCGATCGGTTTCGGCTTTGTTATTGGTGTACTCGGAGCGGAATTTCGACAGGCTCTCTTCGGTCCGCGGGGACACGCGGTCGAAGGAACCCGCATCGAACGACAGATTGTTCAGCTCTTCGCTGTGCAGGCTCACGCCCTCAAAGCTCGAAGGCAACGCACGGTTGCCGATGGTGTCGACAATCGGGGTGCTGAAGTTCTGGCGGCCGGCGGTCAGGGTCGTGTTGGATACGCGGAACTTGACGTTGGCCAAGCCCAGTTTGCTCCACTGGCCTTGGGCATCGCCGCCTTCTTTGGTCAGGGTACGGTTGTTGCCTGCACCTGGACGAGAGCCCGGTGCACCGCCGTTGTTGGATGCCAGATCCTTGTGATCACGATCCAGTGCAATGGCGTTGTAGGCAGCCACTTCAGTGCTGACACCGATGGTGCCCTGAGTGAAGCCGGAGTTGTACTTGACGATAGTGCCCTGAACCCAGTTGATACGGCGGTCGGTTGGCGTCGCCACACCGTCTTTGAGGTAGGTGAACTTGCCGCCACGTTTCAGTTGTTCGTTGGCGTACCAGTTACGGGTACTGCCGTCGATTTTCTGACCTTCGACAAAGCCGGTTGCGGCGGCTTGTGCGCTGCTGGTGTTGACCGTAACCGGGGTGAACTCCTGGCTTTGGGTTTCAGCATAGGCCGTGGCCGTGACGCTGCTGATGGCCAAGGCCAATAACGCGGTGCTGCTCAGTCTCATGGGTGAAGCTCCTTTCTTTCTTTTTTTAATGCCGGTCTTTTTTGGTGATCCGGCTATTTGGTTTTGAACTCATTCACGTATCGCAAACGTTTGCATCTGGCTTGTTCACCGAATTCAGGCAACACCTTTGCGTGAGGGCGAAAATCACCCTCAGGTTTTTGGCTAATCAGTTATTGGTCGATGCTGACACCCGAGAAGACGTTACGGCCGAAGGGGCTGACCTTGAATCCTTCGACTTTGGCGCTCAACGGCTGGTTGACCGTCGAGTGGGCGACAGGCGTGATTGGCACTTGCTGCTTGAGCAATTGCTGAGCCTGTTTGTAGAGCACCGTGCGTTGCTCACGGTCGGTGACAATCTTGGCTTGCTTGATCAGCTTGTCGTATTGCGGGTCACACCACATGGAGTAGTTGTTACCGCCAATCGCGTCGCAGCTGTAGAGGGTGCCCAGCCAGTTGTCCGGGTCCCCGTTGTCGCCGGTCCAGCCGATCAGGCTGATGTCGTGTTCGCCATTCTTGGTGCGCTTGATGTACTCGCCCCATTCGTAGCTGACGATCTTCACTTTCAGGCCGATTTTCGCCCAGTCCGACTGCAGCATTTCAGCCATCAGCTTGGCGTTCGGGTTGTAGGGACGTTGTACCGGCATGGCCCAGAGCGTGATCTCGGTGCCTTCCTTGACCCCGGCAGCCTTGAGCAATTCCTTGGCTTTTTCCGGGTTGTAGGCGGCGTCCTTGATCGTTTCGTCGTAGGACCACTGGGTCGGTGGCATGGCGTTGACCGCCAGTTGGCCGGCGCCCTGGTACACCGCCTTGAGAATTCCCTGCTTGTTCACCGCCATGTCCAATGCCTGGCGTACTTCGAGCTGGTCGAAGGGTTTGTGCTGCACGTTGTAGGCGATGTAGCCAAGGTTGAAACCGGGCTTCTCGATCAGTTGCAGCTTGGGGTCGTTTTTCAGCGCGTCGACATCGGCCGGACGTGGGTGCAGGGTGATCTGGCACTCGTTTTTCCTGAGCTTCTGCACGCGCACCGACGCATCGGTGTTGATGGCGAAAATCAGCTGGTCGAGCTTGACCCGGCTCGGGTCCCAGTACTGCTTGTTGCCGGTGTAACGGATGTTGGAGTCTTTCTGGTAGCTCTTGAACACGAACGGCCCGGTGCCGACCGGCTTCTGGTTGATGTCGCTCGGCTTGCCGGACGCGAGCAACTGGTCGGCGTATTCGGCGGAAAGAATCGCGGCGAAACTCATGGCGATGTTCTGAATGAACGCGGCGTCTACCGAGTTCAGGGTCATGACCACGGTCAACGGCCCGGTCTTCTCGACCTTGGCGATGTTCTTGTTCAGGCTCATCCCGTTGAAGTACGGAAACTCGGTCGGGTAAGCCTTGCGGAATGGGTGCTCGGTATCGAGCATGCGATTGAAGGTGAACAGCACATCGTCGGCGTTGAAGTCGCGGCTCGGTGTGAAGTACTGGGTGGTGTGAAATTTCACCCCTTCGCGCAGGTGGAACGTGTACTTGAGACCATCCTCGGAAATATCCCAACGTGTGGCCAGGCCCGGCACGACATTGGTGGAGCCTTTTTCGAACTCGGCCAGCCGGTTGTACAACGGTTCGGCTGCATYGTTGTCGGTCGCAGTGGTGTACTGCGCGGTATCGAAGCCCGCCGGGCTGCCCTCGGAGCAAAACACCAGGCTGTTATTGGCGGCCTGGCTGATTGACGTGGCGGCCAACAGACCGGTGCCCAGTAATGCGGATAAAACCAAGGTATGGCGCATAACGCTCCCTCTCTTTTTAGGTGTTAAACAGTGAGTCGTCGTCCCGTCCTGGGACGTGCAGACATCACTGATCCAAAGCCATGGGGTCAGCAGTTGCCAGCCGCAGCGAAAAAACGGCCGAACCCCGACGGTATGAGTCGAAGGTCAGGCGGTAAATGCGTAAGGCCTGAAAAACAGGTAGGAAAAGGCGACACGTCCTAAGCCCGCTGCAGTGGTCCGCAGTGGTTTGGGAAGTAGGCGAATTCCAGCTGTCTTGGCAGATAAGGCAACGGCGACGTCAGGGACGTCACCGTTGCAAAACCTTATTTGCTGACGCTGACTCCGTAGAAGGAGTTCAAGCCAAACGGGCTGATCTTGAAGTCCTGCACGTTGTCGCGCATGGGTTGGAACACCGTCGAGTGAGCGATAGGTGTCATTGGAACGGCGTCTTTGAGGACGTGTTGCGCCTGTTTGTACAGTTCGGTGCGCTTGGCCTGATCGGTGGTGCGCTTGGCTTCTTTCACGATGCCGTCAAACTTCTTGTCACACCATTTGGAGAAGTTGTTGCCCTGCAGCGAATCGCAGCCGAACAGTACGTTCAGCCAGTTGTCCGGGTCACCGTTGTCGCCGCTCCAGCCAATCAGCATCGCGCCGTTTTCGCCGCCTTTGGAGCGCTTGATGTACTCGCCCCACTCATAGGTCACGATCTTGGCCTTGATACCGATCTTGGCCCAGTCGGACTGCAGCATTTCAGCCATCAGCTTGGCGTTCGGGTTGTAAGGACGCTGCACCGGCATCGCCCACAGGTTGATCTCGGTGCCTTCCTTGATGCCGGCTTCCTTGAGCAGTTCTTTGGCTTTCTCAGGGTTGTATGGCGCGTCCTTGATGGTGGTGTCGTAGGACCACTGGGTTGGCGGCATGGCGTTGACTGCCAGTTGACCTGCACCCTGGTAAACCGAGTCGATGATCTGCTGCTTGTTGACGGCCATGTCCAGTGCCTGACGCACTTTCAGTTGAGCCATCGGGTTCGGCTGATCGCTGCCCTTGATCTTGTCCATCACGTTGTAGGCGATGTAACCCAGGTTGAAACCAGCCTGTTGAGGCACCTTCAGGGTCTTGTCCTCTTTCAGCGCCTTCAGGTCAGCCGGGCGTGGGAACAGGGTGATCTGGCACTCGTTCTTTTTCAGCTTCTGAATACGCACCGACGGGTCGGTGGTTATGGCGAAGATCAGGTTGTCGATCTTGACGTCGTCAGGCTTCCAGTAGTCCTTGTTCCCGGTGTAGCGGATGTTGGAGTCTTTCTGGTAGCTCTTGAACACGAACGGACCAGTGCCGACCGGCTTCTGGTTGATGTCGGCGGCTTTGCCTTCCTTGAGCAGCTGGGCAGCGTACTCGGCGGACTGGACTGAAGCGAAGCTCATGGCCATGTTCTGGATGAACGCGGCATCGACTTCCTTGAGGGTGAACTTGACGGTGTGATCGTCGACTTTATCGATCTTGGTGATGTTGGTGTCCATCCCCATGTCGGTGAAGTACGGGAATTCGGTCGGGTACGCCTTACGGAACGGGTCATCCTTGTTAATCATGCGATTGAAGGTGAACAGCACGTCGTCGGCGTTGAACTCACGAGTTGGCTTGAAGTACGGGGTGGTGTGGAACTTGACGCCTTCACGCAGGTGGAAGGTGTAAGTCAGGCCATCCGGGGAAATGTCCCAGCTGGTGGCCAGGCCAGGAACAACGGCGGTGCCGCCACGTTCGAACTGGCTCAAACGGTTGAACATGGTCTCTGCAGAGGCGTCGAAGTCGGTTCCGGTGGTGTACTGACCAGGATCAAAACCGGCCGGGCTCCCTTCGGAGCAGAACACCAGGTTAGTCGCTGCATGGGCGAAAGGTGCGCTAGCTAACAAGCTGGCGCCGACTAAAAACGGAATGACCGCGTGTTTAAGCATGGTGGCCTCATGATTTGTTGTCATTTTTGGAATTAGAGGACGACCTCGTGAGTCGACCTGCGGATACTTATGCAGGGCCCATACCCAATGCAAGATGCCAGGCGGCTACAAGCCTTAAACAGTGGAACGAACGTACCTTAATGTCGCATATGTATAAAAGTTGACGCATTTGACCGTTTGCGGTCGTTTTTCTCGGTGCAAACGACGCACCATAGAGGTGCGGCCGGGGTGCCCGGCGCACCCGGCCAGAGCGCGGTGTTACTTATTTATACCCACCCCGTAGAACGGTGTGAGGCCGAACGGGCTGATCTTGAAGTCGGAAACTTCCTTGCGCAGAGGCTGAAACACCGTCGAGTTGGCAATCGGTGTGATAGGCACTTGTTGCTTAAGGATTTTTTGGGCCTGTTGATAGAGCTTGACCCGCTCGTCACGGTCGGTGGAGAGCTTGGCCTGCTGAACCAGCTTGTCGTACGCCGGGTCGCACCACTTGGCGTAGTTGCTGCCTTTCACTGCGGCGCAGCTATAGAGCACGCCGAGCCAGTTGTCCGGGTCACCGTTGTCGCCGGTCCAGCCGTAGATCATCGCGTCGTGCTCGCCGTTCTTGGCGCGCTTGATGTACTCGCCCCATTCATAGCTGACGATATTGGCCGTGATACCGACCTTGGCCCAGTCCTGCTGGATCATCTGCGCCGACATCCGCGCGTTCGGGTTGGACGCACGCTGCACAGTCATTGCCCATAAGTTGATAGTGGTACCGGGTGCAACCCCTGCTTCTTTTAGTAGCGCCTTTGCCTTGGTCGGGTCGTAGGGCGCGTCCTTGATGTTCGGGTCATACGACCATTGCGCTGGCGGCAGGGCGTTCTGCGCCAGTTGCCCGGCGCTTTGATAGACGGCCTTGATGATCGCCGGCTTATCGATGGCCATGTCCAGCGCCTGGCGAACCTTGAGCTGGTCCAGTGGCGGGTGGGATACGTTGTAGGCCAGGAAGCCAAGGTTGAAACCGGCTTGTTTGAGCACCCGCAGGTTCGGGTCCTGCTCCATCACCTCGATGTCGGCCGGGCGCGGGTAACCGCTGACCTGGCACTCGCCGGTCTTGAGCTTTTGCAGGCGCACGGCGGCGTCCGGGGTGATCGAGAAAATCAGGTTGTCGAGTTTCACGTCCTCGGGTTTCCAGTAGGCGCGGTTGGCGCTGTAGCGGATCTGCGAGTCCTTCTGATAACGCTTGAACACAAAGGGCCCAGTGCCGACCGGCTTCTGGTTGAGGTCAGCGGCTTTGCCCTCCTTGAGCAACTGCGCGGCGTACTCGGCGGACTGGATCGAGGCGAAGCTCATCGCCAGGTTCTGCACAAACGCGGCGTCGATGTTGTTCAGGCTGAAGCGCACCGTATGCTCGTCGAGCTTATCGACATTTTTGATCGTGGTGTTCAGGTCCATGTCGGTGAAATACGGCGACTCGGTGGGGTAGGCCTTGCGAAACGGGTTTTCAGGGTCGAGCAAGCGCTGGAAGGTGAACAGCACATCGTCCGCATTGAAATCGCGGCTCGGCGTGAAGTAGTCGGTGGTATGAAACTTCACCCCGTCACGCAGGTGGAAGGTGTAGGTCAGGCCGTCTTTGGCGACCTCCCAACTCGTCGCCAAGCCTGGCTCGACCTCGGTGCCACCGCGTTTGAATTGGGTAAGACGGTTGAAGACTGTTTCAGCCGAGGCATCGAAATCCGTGCCGCTGGTGTACTGGCTCGGGTCGAACCCGGCAGGGCTGGCTTCGGAGCAGTAGACCAGGGTAGTCGCGGCTTGGGCGAATGGGGTGATGGTGGCGAGGGTGAGGGCAAGCAGAAGCGGTTTGACGGTGGCTGTTCTATCCATGGAGTCCCCGAGGGTTTGGCGGCGGCTTTTTCTGGAGAGTAGCGTTCTTGGCGGGGGGCGCGGAAATATCCGTTTGTTAGGGTGACCCCTCTGTTTGGGCATACACAGGCCTCTGTCAAACGGACCCGCCATCCATCACTTACCGACATTAACGGTAACGATGCAGTCCGCTCCTACAAAAAGCGCTGTCAGCCGAAGGCATGAGGATGAATGTTCCGACGAGTTGTGGCGGTTGTGTTGGGTTTGGGGCTGCGCCTAACCTTTTGCTGTCGCTGCAAATCAGCGATCAGGTGTGGAAACCTGGAATCTCAGTAGGCGTCTAGCCTCACCACCGCAATCGTTGCCGATGTATTCTCTCGTCGGCAAGAAAAGCGTCATGGCGGCTGTGCGTGGGCAGACTTCGGTCTGACCGGGGTCCTACTGTCCCGTTTTCCACCCCACGTATAGCCGCCACCTATTTGCCGTGTGGAAATGGCAAAAGATGGCTCCCATTTGCGAGTAAGGAGCATCTGCATGGACAAGTTAATCCCCGATCCCCCCGCACCCGACGACGTTTCACCGTACGAATCCCTCGACTCCAAAAAGCTCCACGATGCTGCCCACCGGGCACTGGATGACTACCTGAAACCGACACTCGCCAAACTGCGCTTCAGCAATTTGCGTTCTGACCGGTTATTTAGCGTCGCCCCTGATGTGGGTACTGAAAGCCTGTTGGCCAACGCCTCGGAAGACCTGGCGTCGGTGAAAGTCATGGCCGCCGACCTGGCGTTCGAGATCGAAGGTTCGCGGCGCCATGTGGCGCTGGCGATTTGTCGACTGGTGGATGGGGTGCAGTTGCTGGTGGACAGGGCGCTGGATGATTTTGATGTGCCGGCGCCAGCGGAGTACCAGGTCAAGTAGGGCGCGGTGGGTCAGTCAGCGGAAGGCTGGCTGACCCACCTCAATTTCAAGGCATTAACACTTCAATCGAGCCATCGGCGGTCATGTTGACCTGGCTGGTGCCGGCTTCGACATCCGGGGTCACCGGTGCCGAGTCCATGCCTGCAGCTTTCATCATCATTGGCGCGCGTAGGTAAGGCTGTGGATAACCGTTACTGTTGAGGTTCAGGTTGACGATTTTGTAACCCTTGCCGCCCAGTGCATCGGTGGCCAGTTGGGCGCGGGCCTTGAAGGCGGTGACGGCTTCCTTGAGCAGCGCATCTTCGTTGGCCTTGCGGGTCGGGGTGGCGATGGCGAAGTCCATGCCGCCCATTTTCAGGTCGGTCAGCAGTTCGCCGGTGAGCTTGGACAGCGCTGCGAAGTTCGAGCTTTCCAGGCGCAGTTCGGCGCGTTCACGCCAGCCGGTGATTTTCTGGCCCTTGGTGTCGTAGATAGGGTAGCTGTGACGGCTGCCCTGACGCAGGGTGATGTCCTTGACCTGTTTGGCCTGGGCCAGCGCCTTGTTCATGGTGGTGCTGACATCGGCGGCGAGTTTCGCCGGGTCGGTGTTTTGTTCTTCGGTGTAGAGGGTCACGATCATCAGGTCGCGAGCCACTTCCTGACTGACTTCGGCACGCAGGGCAATCTGGTTGTAGTGAAGTTCGTCGGCGGCCAACGCTGGCAGGCTGGCGAGGGTGCCGGCACTGAGGGCGAGGAGGGCGGCGCTGCGGCGCAATGTGTTCATGAAAGCTCCTTGGATGATGCGCAGGGGTTATGGTCCGAGCCTGCGTGAAACCATCAGACTGTAGCTTTAAATACCTGGTTCACCCAGTTACAACTTCTATACAGATCGAGGTCGCGTCACTATCTGTAGCCGCAGGCTTCGCCAGCGGCTACAGGGATTGTGGTGTGATGTGAACTGTCTTTGCCGTGTGGCGCTTTGCCGCACTTTTGCCTGTCGGGGCCCTCGCTTGGTTATACTCGACGCGATCCGCCTGGAGCGCTCATCAGGAGAGCTCATGCTCGCCCCCGTACAACTGCTTTCCGCGACTCGTCAGAACCTCTGGCGACTGACGTTCATCCGCACCCTGGTGCTGGCCGCTCAGGCCGGTTCGGTGGGGCTCGCCTACTGGTTCAACCTGCTGCCGCTGCCTTGGTTTCAACTGGCGGCGACCCTCGGTTGCTCGATGCTGCTGTGTGCCTTTACCGCGATCCGCTTGCGCACTTCATGGCCGGTGACCGAGCTCGAATACGCCGTGCAACTGGCCTGCGACCTGTTTATCCACAGTGCGCTGCTGTATTTCTCCGGCGGTTCGACCAACCCGTTCGTTTCCTATTACCTGGTGCCGCTGACCATCGCCGCCGTCACGCTGCCGTGGCGCTATTCGGTGATTCTCTCGGGCATCGCGCTGGCGATGTACACCTTGTTGCTGGCGCAGTTTTACCCGCTGGAAACGTTCCCGATGTACCGGGAAAAGATGCAGATCTACGGCATGTGGCTGAGTTTCGCCCTGGCCGCTGCGGTGATCACCTTCTTCGCGGCGCGGATGGCCGAAGAGTTGCGCCGCCAGGAAGAACTGCGGGCGATTCGTCGTGAAGAGGGCCTGCGCGACCAGCAACTGCTGGCTGTTGCGACCCAGGCCGCTGGCGCCGCTCACGAATTGGGTACGCCGCTGGCGACCATGAGCGTGCTGCTCAAGGAAATGCAGCAGGATCATAATGACCCGCTGCTGCAAGATGATTTGAGAGTGCTGCAGGATCAGGTAAAGCTTTGCAAGGAGACCTTGCAGCAACTGGTTCGCGCCGCCGAAGCCAATCGTCGGCTGGCGGTGGAGATGCAGGGCGTCAGCGTCTGGCTCGATGAAGCCCTCAACCGCTGGCACCTGATGCGTCCCGAAGCGACCTACCGCTTGCGGCGTCTGGGGATTGGCGATGAACCGCGTCTGGCGCCGCCGCCGGACCTGACCCAGGCCTTGCTGAATTTGCTGAACAACGCCGCCGATGCCTGCCCCGAAGGGCTGGAAGTGACGCTGAACTGGGATTCCGTCGAGCTGACCATCAGCATTCGCGACCATGGCCCCGGTGTGCCGCTGGCGATTGCCGAACAGATCGGCAAACCGTTTTTTACCACCAAGGGCAAAGGTTTCGGCCTGGGCCTGTTTTTGAGCAAGGCGAGCGTGACACGCGCTGGCGGCTCAGTGAAACTCTACAGTCATGAGGAAGGCGGTACGCTCACCGAGCTGCGCCTGCCCCGTGTCGCCCGAGGAGACGAACATGAGTGACGAGATCCAAGTCGAAGGCGAAGACCTGCCGCATTTGTTGCTGGTAGACGACGACGCAACGTTCACCCGCGTGATGGCCCGTGCCATGAACCGTCGCGGTTTTCGCGTCAGCACCGCAGGTTCCGCCGAAGAGGGCCTGATCATCGCCCAGCAGGATCTGCCGGACTATGCCGCGCTGGACCTGAAAATGGACGGCGATTCGGGCCTGGTGCTGCTGCCCAAGCTGCTCGAACTCGACCCGGAAATGCGCGTGGTGATCCTCACCGGTTACTCGAGCATTGCCACCGCCGTCGAGGCGATCAAACGCGGTGCCTGCAACTACCTGTGCAAGCCGGCCGACGCCGATGACGTGCTGGCCGCCTTGCTCTCGGAGCATGCCGACCTTGATACCCTGGTGCCGGAAAACCCGATGTCGGTGGACCGCCTGCAATGGGAGCACATCCAGCGTGTGCTGACCGAGCATGAAGGCAACATCTCCGCCACTGCCCGCGCCCTGGGCATGCACCGGCGCACCCTGCAGCGCAAACTGCAGAAGCGTCCCGTTCGTCGCTGAACCGGCGCTGAACGGTTATCGCCAGACCTCGCGACAACCCGAGCCGATCATCTATGATCGGTTCGTGCCTGTTCTTTTCTTTATCGAGTCTGAACCATGAATCAGAACGCTGAATATTCCGCGGTCAACGACAGTGTGCGCGGGCAGTTTTTTCGCCGTGTCTGGCAGATGATCACGCCGTACTGGCGCAGTGAAGAGAAGGGCACGGCCTGGGCACTGCTGATCGCGGTGATCGTGCTGTCGCTGATCAGCGTGGGGATCTCGGTGTGGTTCAACACCTGGTACAAGGACTTCTACAACGCCCTGCAAAAGAAGGACGAAGCGGCGTTCTGGCAGTTGATCCTGTATTTCAGCGCGATTGCCGCGGTGGCGATTGTCGGTGCGGTGTACCGGCTCTACCTGACCCAGATGCTGACCATTCGCTGGCGGGCCTGGCTCACCGAGAAGCACTTCGCCCGTTGGCTCGGCGACAAGAACTACTATCAGCTGGAGCAGGGCGGTTACACCGATAACCCGGACCAGCGGATTTCCGAAGACCTTAACAACTTCACGTCCAACACCCTGGCTTTGGGGCTGGGCCTGATCCGCAATATCGTCAACCTGGTGTCGTTCTCGATCATCCTGTGGGGGGTGTCGGGCAGTATCGAGGTGTTTGGCTTTACCATTCCCGGCTACATGTTCTGGTGCGTGCTGGTCTATGCGGCGGTTGGCAGCTGGCTGACGCATTTGATCGGTCGTCGCTTGATCGGTCTTAACAACCAACAACAACGCTTCGAAGCCGACCTGCGTTTTTCCATGGTCCGGGTGCGTGAAAACGCCGAGAGTATCGCGCTGTACAACGGCGAACCGAACGAACATCAGCGCTTGAGCACACGGTTTGGCAGGGTCTGGCACAACTTCTGGGACATCATGAAAGTGTCCAAGCGCCTGACCTTCTTTACCTCCGGTTACGGCCAGATCGCGATTATCTTCCCGTTCATGGTCGCCGCGCCGCGCTACTTTGCCGGCAAGATCGAACTCGGTGAACTGATGCAAATCAGCTCGGCCTTCGGCAACGTGCAGGAGAGTTTCAGCTGGTTCATCAGTGCGTACCAGGAACTCGCCTCGTGGCGCGCCACCTGCGACCGTTTGCTGAGTTTCCGTCAGGCCATGAGCGAAAACGAAGAGCGCCAGCCGGCCATCGACGTGCAGAATCAGGGCTCGGAACTGAAAATCCACAACCTGGGTCTGGACCTGGCCGACGGTCGTCACTTGCTGACCAATGCCGACATGACGGTAGAGGCGGGCGAGCGCGTCATGCTCAGCGGTCGTTCCGGCAGTGGCAAATCCACCTTGCTGCGGGCGATGGGGCACCTTTGGCCGGCGGGTCACGGCAACATCCGACTGCCGGCTGCGCGCTATCTGTTCCTCCCGCAAAAGCCGTATCTGCCGATTGGCAGCCTGCGTGACGCCCTGAGTTATCCACAGGCCGGCGACACCTACACGCACGAGCACTACGCGCGCGTGCTGGAAACCTGCCGTTTGCCGCATCTGGTTTCCCGTCTCGACGAAGCCAATCACTGGCAGCGAATGCTCTCACCGGGTGAGCAGCAACGTCTGGCGTTTGCCCGAGCGCTGCTCTACGCACCGCAATGGCTGTACATGGACGAAGCGACTTCGGCGATGGACGAAGAGGATGAAGCGTCGCTGTATCAGGCACTGATCGATCACTTGCCAGGCCTGAGCATCGTCAGCGTCGGCCATCGCAGCAGCCTGAAACGTTTCCATCCACGGCATGTGCGCATCGACAGCGGCCATCTGCTGGAGCAGACCGTTACCGCGTAAACACCATAAACCCTTGTGGGAGCGAGCCTGCTCGCGATGACGGTCTGACATCCAGCATCAAGGTGTCTGACACTCCGCTATCGCGAGCAGGCTCGCTCCCACAAGGGGTATGGTGTTCTCAGACGGTGATCGTACAACTGCGCTGCGCTATGATGCGTTCACCACCGTTTGCCTGAGACTGATGTTCACCATGGAAAACCCGATCGACGCCCCCCGTCTTCCGCGCAAGCGCCGCAGCCTCGCGCAGGAACTGGTTACGGTACTGTCCGAGCAGATTCGCGATGGCATGCTCAAGCGTGGCGACAAGTTGCCCACCGAGTCGGCGATCATGGAAGCCCATGGCGTCAGCCGCACCGTGGTGCGTGAAGCGATATCGCGTTTGCAGGCGGCGGGGCAGGTTGAGACCCGTCATGGTATCGGCACGTTTGTGCTCGACACGCCGAGCCCAAGCGGCTTTCGCATCGATCCGGCGACCGTGGTGACCTTGCGCGATGTGCTGGCGATCCTGGAGTTGCGCATCAGCCTGGAAGTGGAATCCGCAGGCTTGGCAGCACAACGCCGCAGCCCCGAACAGTTGGCCTTGATGCGCGCGGCTCTGGATGCCCTGAACGAAAGCGCCGCCCACGCCGGCGATGCGGTGGCATCGGACTTCCAGTTCCATTTGCAGATTGCCCTGGCCACCGGCAACCGCTACTTCACCGACATCATGACCCACCTGGGCACCAGCATCATTCCGCGTACCCGGCTCAATTCTGCGCGGCTGGCCCACGATGACCAGCAGCACTACATGAATCGCCTGGCACGTGAACACGAAGAAATCTATGACGCCATCGCCCGCCAGGATTCGGACGCAGCCCGCGCGGCCATGCGCCTGCACCTGACCAACAGCCGCGAACGACTGCGCCATGCCCATGAAGAGGCAGAGGCGCAGCGTTGATAGCGGGGCCGAGCAGGGTGAGCGCTTAGTCTTCGATACGAAGCCGTATGGGGGCCGAGCTCGGAGCAAGGCTGGACTCGTCCGAGAATTTGTAACGCAGTTCGATTGTTCCGTTCTTGTGCCTTTCCAGCTCTGCTTTAGGCACTTCCAGTTCAAGGCCCGTCACTTTTATCGGTTCGCCGCAGACGTCGTCCCAGACTCCGGTGGGCTCTTCAGGGCCGGCCCAGTCAGGGTTATCAACATCCGCCCCGAGGATCAGATAAACGTCCCAATTTGCAGGTATCACGTCTGAGTCAGGAATCCGGACCTTCAGGGCGCCACTCAGGCTCGATAAGGTGACCGTCGCTTCCTCTGCAAGCGTACCGGCAGGGAATTGGGTAAGCACCGGGATCGAAAAACTCATGATAAATCACCACTCCATGTGTAGCCGTCCGTGACCATTCATGGTCGGCGACACACTGTAGAGCGCGCGTTCATCACGTGTTGGAAACGATCATGAGCAAGCGTTACAAGGCTGGTGCAGTGGCGGTGGGCTTAACCTGTCTTGAGGATCGAACGATCCACCCTCACCGCCAGTTTCCCGGCTCCGGGCTTGGCATCAAACGCCACGTGGCCCTTGTCGTCCACAATCGCCCGCGCAACCGGCACGCCATTGGCCAGCAGTTCCAGCGGTGCGCCGTTGAGGGATTGGCCCGAGGCCAGTTCGAGTGTCAGGTTGATAGTCATCAGTGATTTCCTTATCAGGCGTTGCGGTCTATGAAGGTGGTGGTGTGCGCGTCGATCGAGCCGATCAGCTCCGGCGAGCCGCCGCGAAACTGGCGGAAAATGTTGCGTGAGGCGCCGTTGCCCGGCACGTTCAGCGTTGGCTGAAAGCGTTCGCTCAACTCCGCGTAATTCGACCACGGGCCGATGTAGGACTCATTCAAGCCATTGGTGTAGCTGAAGGCGTAACGCACGGCATTGCCGGGCAACCAGTTGGGTTCGCCAGGCGTTTGGCTCTGCCAGCCGTCAGCCTGGATCGTCGGTGCTGTGGCTGGGGAGCCCAGGTAGCCGGCCGGTTTGTTCGGCGTGTAGTCCTTGAGCAGCAAGTAAGTGCTCCAGCCCCACCAGTTGTCGATCTTGCTGCTGTCGTTAAGGTTGTTGACATCGCTGCGCCGCAGCACCTTGTTGCCGTCCAGAACAAATAACCCGGAGAAGTTGCCCGCCGGTTCTTTCACAGTGTTGAGGTCGGGCAGGTACTTCAGCGCAACGTAGCTGGACGGCGCGGGCAGTGAACCGCTGAGGAACGTATCGAAGACTTCGTCAGCCGAGCGCTGGACCGCGAGTTTGACCTGTTTGCGGTTGGCGCTGTCGACCGAGTCGAAGTAGCGTTTGTCGCCGTAGGCATGCCACTGATCACCGTTGGCGTTATTCATGTTGAGGCCGTACTTGCTGTCTTCGTCGTGCATGAAACGGGTGATCAGCGAACCCAGGTCACTCGGCGTAACCGCCGCTGCCAGTTGTTTGCGCGGGATTCGCAGATGGCCTGCGGAGAACAGGTCGGTCAGGTAATGGTCGGCAAATGCGTTCATCGCGTAGGCCAGTTCCAATTGCTTTTCATCGCCACTGTTGTGCGCCAGAACAGCCTGTTGCAGGGCGGCGGTGTGCCCGGCGATGTACGCCAGCAACGCCCATTCGCCAAAGTGGTCGGCATTGTTCGCCGCCAGTTTCAGATAGCGCCCCAAGGGAAACAGTGCCGAGACGAAACTGCCGCCGCCGGTGATCTTGTTCCACTCTTCGGACAACGTATCACCGAGGGCGTCGTAGGCCTCGTGAGGTTGTTTGCCGTCCCTGATCGCCTGATTGGCGGCGGCGATTTCCTTCTGCATTACGCCGAGAATCAACCCGGCCTCCGCTCGCGACGCTGGCAGTACGGCCAGCGAGTTGAACGCAGCGGTAAAACGCTGGATGCGATCAACCGGGGTCGCGCCATCGCAGATTGGCTGGTCGGGAATGCCGTAGAAATCACCGCCTAGCGAAACGATCTGACCGTAGCTCAGTGCCAGGCCATTGGGCAGGTGCAATGGCACTTGCCAGGCCGCAATGGCCGGCGCGTCCTTGACGAAGCGCAGCAGGGTGGCATCGCCGATGGCGGTGTGTTCACCGCCTTCGAAGCGCAGTGCAGGCTCGGTGTTCAGCAATTTTCCAGTCAGACCTGGTGTGTGATGTTTGGGCCTGTGTTGACTGTGAGTCAGCAGCATCAGGTGATCGCCGTCACCGGAAATGGCAATGCCGTGTTCTGTGAACAGGTGATCCAGATCGGCAATGATCCGGTCGTCATGATTGAGGTTTTCCTGCGATTGGGTGTGTAGACCTGACATTTCTAGCTCCTTGATATGTCGTAGGTTGTGTCTCGAATAGCTGTATGTATATACAGTTGTTGTCGAGCATAGCTGCAAACTTTCCCACGTCAAGGAAGTGATTTTTCCTACCCGGATTTTCCATCTGGCGATGAAATGCAGTTGACGGTCGTATTTTAAGTTGTACGATGACATACAACTTCGGCGAGAGCTGAGCGGGTTTTCTCATCACAACGTGCGTCCAGGGTGTTCGAATAATGAATCCACAAGAACTGAAGTCCATCCTCTCCTCCGGTTTGCTGTCCTTCCCGGTTACCGATTTCAATGCTCAGGGCGATTTCCATCGCGCGGGCTACATCAAACGTCTCGAATGGCTGGCCCCGTATGGCGCTTCGGCCTTGTTCGCCGCAGGCGGCACCGGTGAGTTCTTCTCCCTGGCGGCCAGCGAATACTCGGAAATCATCAAGACTGCGGTCGACACCTGCGCCAGCAGCGTGCCGATTCTGGCCGGTGTCGGTGGTTCCACCCGTCAGGCCATCGAATACGCTCAAGAAGCCGAGCGTCTGGGCGCCAAAGGCTTGCTGCTGCTGCCGCACTACTTGACTGAAGCCAGTCAGGACGGCGTTGCCGCCCACGTTGAAGCCGTGTGCAAATCGGTGAAGATCGGTGTGGTGGTTTACAACCGCAATGTCTGCCGCCTGACCGCGCCGCTGCTGGAACGCCTGGCTGAACGCTGCCCGAACCTGATCGGCTACAAGGATGGCCTGGGCGATATCGAGTTGATGGTGTCGATTCGTCGCCGTCTCGGTGATCGCTTCAGCTACCTGGGTGGTCTGCCGACTGCCGAAGTCTATGCCGCGGCTTATAAAGCGCTGGGTGTACCGGTCTATTCCTCGGCGGTGTTCAACTTCCTGCCGAAAATGGCGATGGATTTCTACCACGCCATCGCCCGCGACGATCACGCTACCGTCGGCAAACTGATCGATGATTTCTTCCTGCCTTACCTGGACATCCGTAACCGCAAGGCCGGTTACGCGGTAAGCATCGTCAAGGCGGGCGCGAAAATCGCTGGCTACGATGCCGGTCCCGTACGGACCCCGCTGACTGACCTGACGCCAGAAGAGTTCGAAATGCTCGCGGCGTTGATGGACAAGCAAGGCGCGCAATAACCCGCTGAATCAACCGGGGCCGCTGAGCGATCGGCGGCTTTTTGTGTAAGGGCTTCTGTTAAGGGGAAAGTGCTGTGGCAGACGTAAAACGATTCGACAACTTCATCGGCGGCCAATGGGTCGCAGGTGCCGAGTACTCGACCAATATCAACCCGTCCGAGTTGTCCGATGTCATTGGCGAATACGCCAAGGCGGACCTGGCTCAGGTGAACGCGGCCATCGACGCCGCTCGTGCTGCTTTCCCGGCCTGGTCGACCTCAGGCATTCAGGCGCGCAGTGATGCGCTGGATAAAGTCGGCAGCGAAATCCTCGCGCGTCGCGAAGAACTCGGCACCTTGCTGGCGCGGGAGGAGGGCAAGACCCTGCCTGAAGCCATCGGCGAGGTGTCTCGCGCCGGCAACATCTTCAAGTTCTTCGCGGGTGAATGCCTGCGCTTGTCCGGCGATTACCTGCCGTCGGTGCGTCCTGGCGTCAACGTCGAAGTCACCCGCGAAGCCCTTGGCGTGGTTGGCTTGATCACCCCGTGGAACTTCCCGATTGCGATCCCCGCGTGGAAAATCGCCCCGGCCTTGGCCTACGGCAACTGCGTGGTGCTCAAGCCGGCAGAGCTGGTGCCCGGTTGCGCCTGGGCCCTGGCCGAAATCATTTCCCGTGCCGGTTTCCCGGCCGGGGTGTTCAACCTGGTGATGGGCAGCGGTCGAGTGGTCGGCGACGCCATGGTCAACAGCCCGAAAGTCGACGGCATCAGCTTCACCGGCTCGGTGGGTGTAGGCCGGCAGATCGCGGTTAGCTGCGTGTCGCGTCAGGCCAAGGTGCAGTTGGAAATGGGCGGCAAGAACCCGCAGATCATTCTCGACGACGCCGATCTCAAGCAAGCCGTCGAGCTGTCGGTGCAGAGTGCATTTTATTCCACCGGCCAGCGTTGCACGGCCTCGAGCCGCTTGATCGTCACTGCCGGGATTCACGACAAATTCGTCGAGGCCATGGCTGAGCGGATGAAGTCGATCAAGGTCGGGCATGCCCTGAAAAGCGGCACCGACATCGGCCCGGTGGTTTCCCAGGCACAACTGGAACAGGACCTGAAGTACATCGACATCGGCCAGTCCGAAGGTGCGCGACTGGTCAGTGGCGGTGGCCTGGTGACTTGCGACACCGAAGGCTATTACCTTGCGCCAACGCTGTTTGCCGACAGTGAGGCGGCGATGCGTATCAGCCGCGAAGAGATCTTCGGCCCGGTGGCGAACATCGTTCGGGTGGCCGATTACGACGCGGCGCTGGCAATGGCCAACGACACCGAATTCGGCTTGTCGGCGGGTATCGCCACCACCTCGTTGAAGTATGCCAACCACTTCAAGCGCCACTCCCAGGCCGGGATGGTGATGGTCAATCTGCCGACTGCCGGTGTGGATTACCACGTGCCTTTTGGTGGCCGAAAAGGTTCATCCTATGGATCGCGGGAGCAAGGTCGCTACGCGCAGGAGTTCTACACCGTGGTGAAGACGTCCTATATCGGTTCGTAACACGCAACACCGGCCTCTGTGGGAGCTCGCTCCCACAGAAAGCAAAAAACAAAACGATTACCCGCAAAAAAAATAATTAGTGGGAGTACATCTACATGCAAGCGACCAAGCCGACCCACGTCCGCTATTTAATCCTGCTCATGCTGTTTCTGGTGACCACGATCAACTACGCCGACCGTGCCACCATCGCCATTGCCGGCTCCAGCCTGCAAAAGGACCTGGGCATCGACGCCGTCACCCTCGGCTACATTTTCTCCGCATTTGGTTGGGCCTACGTCGCCGGTCAGATCCCTGGCGGCTGGCTGCTCGACCGCTTCGGTTCGAAAAAAGTCTATGCCCTGAGCATCTTCACCTGGTCGCTGTTCACCGTGCTGCAAGGCTATGTCGGTGAGTTCGGTGTCTCCACCGCCATCGTTGCGCTGTTCATGTTGCGCTTTCTGGTGGGCCTGGCCGAAGCACCATCATTCCCCGGTAATGCACGCATCGTTGCGGCCTGGTTTCCAACCGCCGAACGCGGCACTGCCTCGGCGATCTTCAACTCGGCGCAATACTTCGCCACGGTGATCTTCGCGCCGTTGATGGGCTGGATCGTCTACACCTTCGGCTGGCAGCACGTGTTTATGGTGATGGGCGGGATCGGCATCGTGTTCTCGCTGATCTGGTTGAAAATTATCCACAGCCCGCGCCAGCACCCGATGATCAATGACGCCGAGTTCAAGCACATCGCCGACAACGGCGGCCTGGTCGACATGGATCAGGACCAGGGCAAACGCAGTGACGGGCCGAAGTGGGATTACGTGCGCCAACTGCTGAGCAACCGCATGATGCTTGGTGTGTACCTGGGCCAGTACTGCATCAATGGCATCACCTATTTCTTCCTGACCTGGTTCCCGGTGTACCTGGTGCAGGAACGCGGCATGACCATTCTCAAGGCCGGTTTCATTGCCTCGCTGCCGGCCATCTGCGGGTTTATCGGTGGGGTGCTGGGCGGACTCATTTCCGACTACTTGCTGCGCAAGGGCCACTCGCTGACCTTCGCCCGCAAGGCGCCGATCATCGGTGGGCTGTTGCTGTCGACCAGTATCGTGGCCTGCAACTACGTGGACATCGAATGGATCGTCGTGGGCTTCATGGCCCTGGCCTTCTTCGGCAAAGGCGTGGGCGCATTGGGTTGGGCGGTGGTTTCCGACACATCGCCAAAACAGATCGCAGGCTTGAGTGGCGGGCTGTTCAACATGTTCGGCAATATCGCGTCGATCACTACACCGATCGTGATTGGTTACATCATCAGTACCACCGGCTCTTTCAAATGGGCGCTGGTGTTTGTCGGCTGCAATGCGCTGATCGCGGTGTTCAGCTATCTGGTGATCGTCGGTCCGATCAAGCGCGTGGTACTCAAAGAGCCACCCGCCAATGGCTCCGAACTGACTAACAAATTGTCTCAAGCGCATTCCTGAGGAGCGGCGTCATGCAGTTGATTGAACATTCCGATTCGCCGCGCTACATCCGGCTGCACGAGCGCGACAACGTGGTGATCGTGGTCAATGACCAGGGCGTACCGGCCGGCACTGAATTCCCGGACGGCTTGGTGACGTTGGAGTTCGTGCCGCAGAGCCACAAAGTAACGCTGGAGGATATCCCCGAAGGCGGCCAGGTGATCCGTTATGGCCAGACCATCGGTTACGCCTTGCAGCCGATCCCGCGTGGCAGCTGGGTCAAGGAAGATCAACTGCGCATGCCCACCGCGCCGCCGCTGGACAGCCTGCCGCTGTCCACCGAGGTGCCGGCCGCACAAGCGCCACTGGAAGGTTTCACCTTCGAGGGTTATCGCAATGCCGACGGCACCGTCGGTACGCGCAACATTCTCGGGATCACCACCACCGTGCAATGCGTGACCGGGGTGCTCGACCATGCGGTCAAGCGCATCAAGGATGAGTTGCTGCCCAAGTACCCGCACGTCGATGACGTGATCGCGTTGACCCACAGTTACGGCTGCGGCGTGGCGATTACCGCCACCGACGCCTACATCCCGATCCGCACCGTACGCAACCTGGCGCGTAACCCGAACCTGGGCGGCGAAGCGTTGGTGATCAGTCTGGGCTGCGAGAAATTGCAGGCCGGGCAGGTGATGCACGAGAACGACAGCTCGGTGGACCTCAGCGAGCCGTGGTTGTATCGCTTGCAGGATTCCAGTCACGGTTTCGGCGAGATGATCGAACAGATCATGGCGTTGGCTGAAATCCGTTTGAAGAAACTCGATCAGCGCCGCCGCGTAACCGTACCGGCATCCGAGCTGATCCTCGGCATGCAGTGCGGCGGCAGTGACGCGTTTTCCGGGATCACCGCCAACCCGGCCTTGGGTTATGCCTCGGACTTGTTGCTCAGGGCTGGGGCGACGGTGATGTTTTCCGAAGTCACTGAAGTGCGCGACGCGATCTATCTGCTGACTTCGCGGGCACAAACCAAGGAAGTCGCCCAGGAACTGGTGCGCGAAATGGATTGGTACGACCGCTACCTGGCCAAGGGCGAAGCGGATCGCAGTGCCAACACCACGCCGGGTAACAAGAAAGGCGGGTTGTCGAACATTGTCGAAAAATCCCTGGGCTCGATCGTCAAATCCGGCAACAGCGCGATCAACGGCGTGCTCGGCCCTGGCGAACGCTTCAAGCGCAAAGGGCTGATTTTTTGTGCGACACCGGCCAGTGATTTTGTCTGCGGCACCTTGCAACTGGCGGCCGGGATGAACCTGCACGTATTCACCACCGGGCGCGGCACGCCTTATGGCCTGGCGATGGCGCCGGTGGTCAAGGTCTCGACCCGAACCGAACTGGCCCAGCGTTGGCCGGACCTGATTGACATCGATGCCGGACGGATTGCCACTGGACGCGCTTCCATCGAAGAGTTGGGCTGGGAGTTGTTTCACTTCTATCTGGACGTGGCCAGCGGCAGGAAACACACCTGGGCGGAGCGGCACAAACTGCACAACGACATTACCTTGTTCAACCCGGCGCCTATCACGTAGGACCGCGTTATCGTTCATCGCGAGCAGGCTCGCTCCCACAAGGATGGCGCTGAACCTGTGGGGGCGAGCCTGCTCGCGATGGAGGTCTACCAGACGCCAGCGTCCTCGGTGGCTTATCATTAGCCCCCTAACGACGCCCCTCAAGGTTCACCCGGCATGCTGGCAATCTTTCTCGAAACGCTGACCATCACCGCGCCAGTCTTTGCCATGCTGTTTTTGGGCGTTCTGCTCAAGCGCATCAACTGGATCAACGACGACTTTATCCACACCGCTTCGGCGTTGGTGTTCAACGTCACCATGCCGGCGCTGCTGTTTCTCGGGATTGTGCACGCCGACCTGCACGCGGCCTTGAAACCGGCGCTGCTGATCTACTTTGCACTGGCGACCCTGGCGTGTTTCGCCATTGCCTGGGGCTGGGCGATCTGGCGTTGCCCGCGAGAGGATCGCGGGATCTACACCCAAGGCGCGTTTCGCGGCAACAACGGGGTCATCGGCCTGGCGTTGGCGGCGAGCATGTACGGCGCCTACGGGATTTCCCTCGGGGCGATTCTTGCCGCGCTGGTGATCCTGTTTTACAACACGCTGTCGACCATCGTGCTGGCGGTGTACAGCCCGGTGATCAAGTCCGATCCCTGGAGCATCTGCAAAAGCGTGCTCAGCAATCCGCTGATCATCAGTGTGATATCTGCCGCACCGTTCGCTTATTTCAAGATCGGCCTGCCAGGCTGGCTGGAAACGTCCGGCAACTACCTGGCGCAGATGACCTTGCCGCTGGCGTTGATCTGCATTGGCGGCACGCTGTCGCTGGCGGCGTTACGCAAGAGTGGTGACCTGGCGTTGAGTTCAAGTCTGGTGAAGATGGTCGGCTTGCCGATCCTGGCCACGCTGGGGGCCTGGCTCTGGGGTTTTCGCGGTCCCGAGTTGGGGATTTTGTTCCTGTACTTCGGCAGCCCGACGGCCGCCGCCAGTTTTGTCATGGCCCGGGCGGCCAATGGCAACCATGAACTGGCGGCGGCGATCATCGTCATCACCACGTTGATGGCGGCGGTCACCACCAACCTCGGGATCTTTGTGTTGCAGTGGGGCGGGTGGATCTAATGCCGAGGTTTTTGGTGTTCTTCAGGGCCAATCGCGAGCAGGCTCGCTCCCACAGTGGATTTTCGGCGCGCACAGATAGTGTGTTCGACGCAGATCAAATGTGGGAGCGAGCCTGCTCGCGATAGCCATTTTGCAGGCGCCCAGGATGCCAGCGTCTTACTCAGGCTTCTGGTAACTGTCGATCACTTCCTGCGCCGCCCGAAACGCTTCCATCGCTGCTGGCACACCAGCGTAGACCGCGCAATGCAGCAGCGTTTCGCGGATCTCGTCGACCGTGCAGCCGTTGTTCAGCGCGCCACGCACGTGGCCTTTGAGTTCTTGCGGGCACTTGAGCGAGGTCAGGGCCGCGAGGGTGATCAGGCTGCGGGTCTTCAATTCCAGGCCACCGCGGTTCCATACCGCGCCCCAGGCGTGTTCGTTGACGAACTCCTGAAACGGTCGGGTCAGCTCGGTGGCATTGCCCATGGAGCGGTCGACGAAGGCGTCGCCCATGACCTGGCGGCGTACCTCAATGCCGGTCGGTTTGCTGGAGTCGGGTTTGTCGGTCATGGCGATTCCCTCTTGTGGTGTTGGCGGCGCCAGGCGCGCAGTGACGTAAACAGCAAAAACACCACCAGCGCCGGCAGGACGAAAAACAGCATCAGGTGTTCAAGCTTGCCGGCCAGTGGCATGCCGGTGGTAAACGACACGACATGCAGCCCATACGCCAGGTACAAGGCCAGGAACAGCAGGCCTTCGGCGCGGGTGATTCGATAGCCGGAATAGAACATCGGCAAACACAGCACGCTGACCGCCAGCAGCACCGGCAAGTCGAAATCCAGTGCATTGGGCGATACCGACAGCGGCGTCGGCGCGACCAGGGCGGTGACGCCCAGCACGCCCAGCAGGTTGAACAGGTTGCTGCCGATCACGTTGCCCACGGCGATGTCGCGCTGACCACGCAAGGCAGCGATCAGCGAGGTGGCGAGTTCCGGCAGCGACGTGCTGACGGCAATGATGGTCAAACCGATGATGCGTTCTGACAGGCCGAGTTCGGTCGCCACCTCGACCGCTGCACTGAGCAGTAGATGCCCGGCCAACACCAGCAACGCCAGCCCCGTGAGCATCAGCAACACGCTGCTCAACCACGGCGCGCCGGATGCGTTGGCGCTGTCCGCCGGGGTGGTCTGCGGGTGCACCGAGTGCCGCGACTGGCGCAGCAACAACCCGAGGTAAAGCACCAGCGCGGCTAACAGGATGGTGCCGTCGAGCGGCGTCAGTCGTTCATTCCAGGCGAGGGCGAACACCAGCAGGCTGGCGCCGATCATCACCGGGATATCCAGGCGCACCAACTGCCGGGAGACCCGCAACGGGATGATCAGCGCCGAGAGTCCGAGGGTGACCAGGATGTTGAAGATGTTGCTGCCAATCACGCTACCGACGGCGATGTCGGTGTTTTGCATCAGGGTCGCTTGCAGGCTGACCGCCATTTGCGGCGCGCTGCTGCCGAGGGCGACGACGCTCAGGCCGATGATCAACGGACGCACCTTCAAGCGTGCGGCCAGGCGCACGGCGGCGCGGACCAGTAACTCGGCGCCGGCGATCAGCAGGACCAGGCCACCGAACAGTTGCAGCACGCTGAGCAGTGGTAAATCGGCAAGTCCGAAAATAACCTGGGCTCCGTCAGTCAGTTGTCGAGCGATTGCACGCGAACCCGCGCGGTGCCACTGCCCAGCATGCCCAACCGCTGGGCCGCTTCACGAGACAGATCGATCAGGCGCCCACGGGTATGTGGCCCGCGATCGTTGATACGCACGACACAGGATTTATCGTTATTGAGGTTGGTGACCTTCACCCGGGTGCCAAAGGGTAGCTGGCGATGGGCAGCGGTCAGGGAAT
Organism: Pseudomonas sp. 05N36; assembly: GCF_056397385.1. NCBI lineage: Bacteria > Pseudomonadati > Pseudomonadota > Gammaproteobacteria > Pseudomonadales > Pseudomonadaceae > Pseudomonas > Pseudomonas sp. 05N36. The sequence continues at coordinate 200,915 of NZ_JBFTNH010000012.1, forward strand.
TGGCGTTGAAACGCTCGCCACTGGCGGTGCGTTTACCTTGGTGTTTGGCACCGTAGTACGAGGCCACGCCGGTCTTGTCGTAACCGCGTGGATCAATGACATCGGTGCTGGCGCAACCGGCCAGCAGAGAGAGCAGGGCGCACGCGCCAAGTAGACGTTTCATTAACGGTACCCCTGTAACAAATGTGGGAGCGAGCCTGCTCGCGATGGCGGAATGTCTGTCACATCGATGGTGGATGTGCCGCCGTCATCGCGAGCAGGCTCGCTCCCACAGGAGGGTGAGCCAGGCTTTAAATCTGGCTCCATTCCGGTCAGCCCTCGAGCTTGCTTTTCAGCAGTTCGTTGACCTGTTGCGGGTTGGCTTTGCCTTTGGAGGCTTTCATCGCCTGGCCCACGAAGAAGCCGAACATCTTGCCGCGTTTGGCTTCGTCAGCCGCGCGGTACTGTTCAACCTGTTCGGCGTTGGCTGCGAGCATTTCGTCGAGTACGGCCGAGATTGCGCCGCTGTCGGTGACCTGCTTCAAGCCGCGCTTGTCGATGATCTCGTCCGCGCTGCCTTCACCGTTGGCCATGGCTTCGAACACAGTCTTGGCGATTTTGCCGGAGATGGTGTTGTCCTTGATGCGCAACAGCATGCCGCCCAACTGCTCGGCCGAGACCGGTGCTTCGTCGATTTCCAGGCCTTGCTTGTTCAGCAGGCTGCCCAGTTCGACCATGACCCAGTTGGCCGCCAGTTTGGCGTCGCCGGCGATGCTCACGACTTTTTCGAAGTAGTCGGCTTGCTCGCGGCTCGAGGCCAATACGCTGGCATCGTAGACCGACAGGCCGAACTGCTCCTGGAAGCGCTCGCGTTTTTGCGGTGGCAGTTCCGGCAGGGTGGCGCGGATGTCATTGAGGAACGAGTCCTCGATGACCACCGGCAACAGGTCCGGATCGGGGAAGTAACGGTAGTCGTTGGCTTCCTCTTTGCTGCGCATGGCGCGGGTTTCGTCTTTGTTCGGGTCGTACAGGCGCGTCTGCTGGATCACTTTGCCGCCGTCTTCGATCAGTTCGATCTGGCGACGTACTTCGGTGTTGATCGCCTTCTCGATGAAACGGAACGAGTTGACGTTCTTGATCTCGCAGCGCGTGCCGAACTCGACCTGGCCTTTTGGACGGACCGACACGTTGCAGTCGCAACGCAGCGAACCTTCGGCCATGTTGCCGTCGCAGATGCCCAGATAACGCACCAGCGCGTGGATCGACTTGACGTAGGCCACGGCTTCCTTGGCGCTGCGCATGTCCGGTTCGGAAACGATCTCGAGCAACGGCGTGCCGGCACGGTTCAGGTCGATGCCGGTGGCGCCGTTGAATTCTTCGTGCAGGCTTTTACCGGCGTCTTCTTCCAGGTGCGCGCGGGTGATGCCGACGCGTTTGACCGTGCCGTCTTCCAGCGGGATGTCCAGGTGGCCCTTGCCGACGATCGGCAATTCCATCTGGCTGATCTGGTAGCCCTTCGGCAGGTCCGGATAGAAGTAGTTCTTGCGGGCGAACACGTTGTGCTGGCCGATTTCGGCGTCAATCGCCAGGCCGAACATCACCGCCATGCGCACCGCTTCCTGGTTCAGCACCGGCAGTACGCCGGGCATGCCCAGGTCTACCAGGCTGGCCTGGGTATTGGGCTCAGAGCCAAATGTAGTGGCGCTGCCGGAGAAAATCTTCGATTGGGTGGCGAGCTGGGTATGAATCTCCAGCCCGATCACGACTTCCCATTGCATGTGTTTCTCCTCAGAAGCCTGTCGGGGTGCGGGTGTGCCAGTCGGTGTTCAACTGGTACTGGTGCGCAACGTTGAGCAAGCGGCCTTCCTGGAAATACGGGGCGAGCAATTGCACGCCAACCGGCAGACCATCGACGAAACCGGCTGGCATCGACAGGCCCGGCAGGCCCGCGAGGTTGGCGGTGATGGTGTAGACGTCTTCCAGGTACGCAGCGACCGGGTCGCTGTTCTTGGCGCCGAGTTTCCAGGCCGGGTTCGGCGTGGTTGGGCCGAGGATGATGTCGACTTCATTAAAGGCTGCCATGAAATCGTTTTTCACCAGGCGGCGGATTTTTTGCGCCTTCAGGTAGTAGGCATCGTAGTAGCCGGCCGACAGCGCGTAGGCACCGACCATGATCCGGCGCTGCACTTCCGGGCCGAAACCTTCGCCGCGCGAACGCTTGTAGAGGTCGGTCAGGTCTTTCGGGTTTTCGCAGCGATAGCCGAAACGCACGCCGTCGAAACGCGACAGGTTGGAGGAGGCTTCGGCCGGGGCGATCACGTAGTACGCAGGAATCGCGTGCTGCATGTTCGGCAGGCTGATTTCCTTGACCACCGCGCCGAGCTTTTCCAGCTCCTTGATGCTGTTCTGAACCAGTTCGGCGATACGCGGGTCGAGACCTGCCCCGAAGTACTCCTTCGGTACGCCGATGCGCAGGCCTTGCAGCGAGCCGTTGAGGCCGGCGCTGTAGTCCGGCACGGGTTCGTCGATGCTGGTGGAGTCTTTCGGGTCGAAACCGGCCATCCCTTGCAGCAGGATCGCGCAGTCTTCAGCGGTGCGCGCCAACGGGCCACCCTGATCGAGGCTGGACGCGTAAGCGATCATGCCCCAGCGCGAAACACGACCGTACGTCGGTTTCAGGCCGGTGAGGTTGGTGAAGGCGGCCGGCTGTCGGATAGAACCGCCGGTGTCGGTGGCCGTCGCTGCTGGCAACAGACGAGCGGCAACGGCCGCCGCTGAACCACCGGACGAACCGCCGGGTACGTGCTCCAGGTTCCACGGGTTTTTCACCGCGCCGTAGTAGCTCGACTCGTTGGCCGAACCCATGGCGAATTCGTCCATGTTGGTCTTGCCCAGGGTCACGGCCCCGGCAGCGGCCAGCTTGGCGACCACGGTGGCGTCATACGGGGCCTTGAAGTTGTCGAGCATCTTCGAGCCGCAGCTGGTGCGGATGCCCAGGGTGCAGAACAGGTCTTTATGAGCGATCGGCGCGCCGAGCAGGGCGCCGCTCTCACCGTTGGCCCGGCGCACGTCAGCGGCTTTCGCCTGCTGGAGCGCCAGGTCTTCGGTGAGGCTGATGAAGCTGTTGAGCTGAGGGTCGAGCTGGGCGATACGCGCCAGCAGCACTTTGGTCAGCTCTTCGGAAGAAAACTTTTTGTCGGCGAGTCCGCGGGCGATCTCGGCCAGAGTCAATTGATGCATTGCAGGCTCTTTCCCTTTAGTCGATGACTTTCGGAACCAGATACAGGCCGTTTTCGACCGCTGGTGCGATGGACTGATAGGCCTCGCGGTGATTGGACTCGGTCACGACGTCTGCACGCAGGCGCTGACTGGCTTCCAGTGGGTGGGCCAGAGGCTCGATACCGTCGGTATCGACAGCCTGCATTTCGTCGACCAGCCCGAGAATGCTGTTCAGGGCCGAAGTGATGTGTGGAAGATCGGCATCATCAAGGCCAAGGCAGGCCAGATGAGCGATTTTTTCCACGTCGGAGCGTTCAAGCGCCATGGGATTCTCCAGTGGAAAACAGAACGGACGCTGTCCGTGTGTTAGATTGTCGGAACACTACCGCATTTCTACGGTCATAAGGCCGCGATTGAGGGGGTTGGTGCACAGAAAAGCGGCCAATTTAACATATTGGCGCCTTGCCCAAAATCCCTGTCGTTGTTAGAGTTTGCCGCACTTTTTTACCCACGCGTTGCCTAGGGTCCCTTTCCCATGTTCAAGAAACTGCGTGGCATGTTTTCCAGCGATCTTTCCATTGACCTGGGCACTGCCAACACCCTTATTTACGTGCGCGAGCGCGGTATCGTCCTGAATGAACCATCGGTTGTGGCCATTCGGACCCACGGTAATCAGAAAAGTGTCGTTGCTGTCGGCACCGAGGCCAAGCGCATGCTCGGCCGTACACCGGGCAACATTGCTGCCATTCGTCCGATGAAGGACGGCGTTATTGCCGACTTCAGCGTCTGCGAAAAGATGCTGCAGTATTTTATCAACAAGGTTCACGAAAACAGCTTTTTGCAGCCTAGCCCTCGTGTGCTGATCTGCGTTCCATGCAAATCCACTCAGGTCGAGCGTCGTGCCATCCGTGAATCGGCGCTGGGTGCCGGTGCCCGTGAAGTGTTCCTGATCGAAGAGCCAATGGCCGCTGCGATCGGTGCCGGCCTGCCGGTTGAAGAAGCGCGCGGTTCGATGGTCGTCGATATCGGTGGTGGTACCACTGAAATCGCGCTGATCTCCCTGAACGGTGTGGTTTACGCCGAATCCGTACGGGTTGGCGGCGACCGCTTCGACGAAGCGATCATCACTTACGTGCGTCGCAACTACGGCAGCCTGATCGGCGAGTCCACCGCCGAGCGCATCAAACAGGAAATCGGCACGGCCTACCCGGGCGGTGAAGTTCGCGAAGTCGACGTTCGCGGCCGTAACCTGGCTGAAGGCGTTCCACGTGCATTCACCCTGAACTCCAATGAAGTGCTGGAGGCTCTGCAAGAGTCCCTGGCAACCATCGTTCAGGCCGTGAAAAGCGCGCTGGAGCAATCCCCGCCGGAATTGGCGTCGGATATCGCCGAGCGTGGCCTGGTACTGACTGGAGGTGGCGCCTTGCTGCGTGACCTCGACAAGTTGCTGGCCCAGGAAACCGGTCTGCCGGTGATCGTTGCTGAAGATCCGCTGACCTGCGTTGCCCGCGGCGGTGGCCGTGCATTGGAAATGATGGATAAACACACCATGGACCTGCTCTCCAGCGAATAATTTCGCCGGAGGCTTCTATGCTGTTCCGCGCGCAGGCAGCACTTTGCAGTGCTGCCTGTTGGCGTTTATCTTCTGTCAGTCTGCATCCAGGCCGGTTTGATGGCGTATGAATAAAGAGAACATTTGCCTGGGAGGAGCGGCTTATTAAACCGCTTTTCGCCAAAGGCCCCTCAATGGGCGTGCGCTTTCTGGTGCTGGCCGTGCTATCGGTCGCGCTGATGGTGGTCGATGCCCGCTTTGAAGTGCTCAAGCCTGCGCGCAGTCAGATGTCGCTGGTCTTGATGGATGCCTATTGGATCACCGACCTGCCGGAGCGGTTGTGGCAGGGTGTGAGCAGTCAATTTGGCAGCCGTACCGAACTGGTCGCCGAAAACGAAAAACTCAAGACTGAAAACCTGCTGCTGCAGGGGCGCATGCAAAAGCTTGCGGCCTTGACCGAGCAGAACGTTCGGCTGCGCGAGTTGCTCAACTCGTCGGCCCTGGTTAACGAGAAGGTCGAAGTGGCCGAGTTGATCGGCGTCGATCCCAACCCTTTCACCCATCGCATCATCATCAACAAAGGTGAGCGCGACGGCGTAGTACTCGGCCAGCCGGTGCTCGATGCCCGTGGTCTGATGGGGCAGGTAGTCGAGTTGATGCCCTACACCTCGCGGGTGTTGCTGCTGACTGACACCACCCACAGCATTCCCGTGCAAGTGAACCGTAACGGTTTGCGGGCGATTGCCAGCGGCACCGGTAACCCGGAACGCCTGGAATTGCGTCACGTGGCGGACACGGCTGACATTAAGGAAGGCGACTTGCTGGTGAGTTCCGGTCTCGGCCAGCGTTTCCCGGCCGGTTACCCGGTGGCGACCGTCAAGGAAGTGATCCACGATTCCGGCCAGCCGTTCGCCATCGTGCGTGCAGTGCCGACCGCAGCGCTCAACCGCAGTCGTTACATGTTGCTGGTGTTCAGCGATAGCCGCACCCCGGAAGAGCGCGCCAACGAAGCTGCCCAGGCCCAGGACGCAGATCAGCATCCCGGCGGTGCGGCATTTGTGCCAGCCACCGTACCAAAACCTGCCGCCACTATTGCCCCGGCGCCCGCTGCCACGGCAGTTGCGCCAGCAACGGCAACACCCGCGGCGGCCAAGCCTGCGAGCAAACCTTCGACCCCGGCCAAGCCTGCTGCGCGTTCCGCGGCAGTCAAACCGGCAGCGGTCGCCAAGCCGGCGGCCAAACCGCCTGCCGCGGCGCCTGAAGCCACCACTCAGGGGAGAGAATAATGGCCAGTACCCGCTCCCGTAATGGCTGGATGATCTGGCTGACATTTGTCATCGGCTTGTTGCTCAGCATCGTACCGTTCCCGCATGTCGAAATATTACGTCCGATGTTCCTCGCGCTACCGTTGGCGTATTGGGCATTGGAAGTGCCGCAGAAAGTCGGGATGCTCACGGCCTGGTGTCTGGGCATGGCGCAAGACGTGCTGTTCGGAACCTTGCTGGGGCACAATGCGCTGATTCTGACCCTGATCACCTTTTTGATCATGACGCTGCGGCCGCGTTTACGGATGTTTCCGATGTGGCAGCAAAGCCTGGTGATCCTGGTGATCCTGGGGCTCGCGCAACTGCTGCAATTGTGGCTCAGCGCCTTGACCGGTAACCGTCAGACGCTGGCCGTACTTTTGCCTGCACTGATCAGCGCCTTGCTCTGGCCCTGGGTCAGCTTCGGATTGCGTGGGTTGAGCCGCCGCTACAAAATCCATTAATTTATTCGGTCAGGCATTAGCCCGCACCTCGACAGGGAGATGTCTTGATGAATCCGCTATACCTCGCCTCGGGCTCGCCGCGTCGGCGTGAACTGCTCACGCAGATCGGCGTGCCGTTCACCGCCATCAGCGCGGACATCGATGAAACCCCACTGACTAACGAGTCCCCTGCGGCCTATGTCGAGCGCCTGGCGCGCAGCAAGGCCGAGGCCGGTTGTGCGTTGCTGGCGCTCAACCAGCCGGGTGCGCCCGTTTGTGTGTTGGGTGCCGATACGGCCGTGGTGCTCGATGGGCAGATACTGGGCAAACCGCTCGACGAGGCCGAAGGGCTGAGCATGTTGATGAACCTGTCGGGGCGTGAACATGAAGTGCTGACCGCCATCGCTGTGCTTGATGGCCAGTATTGCGAATCACGCGTGGTGCGCAGTCTGGTGCGTTTTCGCTTCATCAGTCATAAAGAGGCAGCGGCCTACTGGGCCAGCGGCGAGCCACAGGACAAGGCTGGCGGCTATGGCATTCAGGGTCTTGGTGCGGTGTTTGTCGCGGCACTCAACGGCAGTTATTCCGCCGTGGTTGGCCTGCCGCTGTGCGAAACCGCGGAACTGCTCGGCCATTTCGGCATACCCTGTTGGCAAAACCTTGTCGCGCGCCAAGCGCCGTACTGATTTGATGCGGCCATAATCGTGAATATGCCTGAACGAGACCCTGCCATGAGTGAAGAGATTCTGATCAACATCACGCCGATGGAATCGCGCGTGGCGGTGGTCGAAAACGGTGTCCTGCAAGAGGTTCATGTCGAGCGCACCCAGCGTCGCGGGATTGTCGGCAACATTTATAAAGGCAAGGTCGTTCGCGTTCTGCCAGGCATGCAGGCGGCATTCGTCGATATCGGCCTGGATCGGGCAGCCTTTATCCACGCCTCGGAAATCTCCCTGCGTGAAGGCCCGGCGGTGGAGAGCATCAGCGCACTGGTGCATGAAGGCCAGAGCCTGGTGGTGCAGGTCACCAAGGATCCGATCGGCTCCAAGGGCGCGCGCCTGACGACCCAATTGTCGATTCCCTCGCGCTATCTGGTGTACATGCCGCGCACGGCTCACGTCGGTATCTCGCTGAAAATCGAGGACGAAACCGAGCGTGAACGCCTCAAGCAAGTGGTCACCGATTGTGTCGCGAAGGAAGGCATCAAGGAGGCCGGCGGTTTTATTCTGCGCACCGCGGCTGAAGGCGCCGGTGCCGATGAGATCCTGATGGACATTCGCTACTTGCGCCGCCTCTGGGATCAGATTGGCACGCAGATCAAGACTGTCAGTGCACCGAACGTAATCTACGAAGACCTCGGCCTTGCCCTGCGGACCTTGCGCGATCTGGTCAGCCCGAAGATCGAGAAAATCCGTATCGACTCGCGGGAAACCTTCCAGAAAACCACCCAGTTCGTTGCCGAGCTGATGCCGGAAATCGCCGACCGTCTGGAGCACTATCCGGGCGAACGGCCGATTTTCGATCTGTATGGCGTCGAGGATGAAATTCAAAAGGCCCTGGAGCGCAAAGTGCCGCTCAAGTCCGGCGGCTATCTGGTGGTCGATCCGGCAGAAGCCATGAGCACCATCGATGTGAACACCGGCGCTTTTGTCGGGCACCGCAATCTTGAAGAAACCATCTTCAAAACCAACCTGGAAGCGGCCACCGCGATTGCCCGGCAACTGCGCCTGCGCAATCTCGGCGGGATCATCATCATCGACTTCATCGATATGGAAGATGAGGAGCATCAGCGCCAGGTGCTGCGTACGCTTGAGAAACAGCTGGAGCGCGATCACGCCAAGACCAACATCATCGGCATCACCGAGTTGGGCCTGGTGCAGATGACGCGCAAGCGCACGCGCGAAAGTCTCGAGCAGGTGCTCTGCGAACCGTGCAGCAGTTGCCAGGGTCGTGGCAAGCTCAAGACCCCGGAAACCGTGTGTTATGAAATCTTCCGGGAGATCCTGCGTGAAGCTCGCGCCTATCAGGCTGAAGGCTATCGTGTACTGGCTAACCAGAAGGTGGTTGACCGTTTGCTTGACGAAGAGTCGGGTAATGTCGCGGAACTTGAAGGTTTTATCGGGCGAACCATTCGTTTTCAGGTTGAAACCATGTACTCCCAGGAACAATACGACGTGGTGCTGCTCTGATCCGCTGTGTTATTAACGGCCGGCTTCAGCTTGCTGCACTTTTTCGCCATGGGAGCCAACCGACATGGATCGTCTGATCCGCATTTTGACCATATTGACCCGCTGGGGGCTGGGGCTTTGTGCGTTATTGCTGGTGCTGGCGGCGCTGTACAGCAGCCTCGGTCGCGAGCTGATTCCGCTGGTGGCCGAGTATCGCGCGGATGTTGAAGCCAAGGCTCGTGAAGCGCTGGGCATGCCCTTGCACATCGGCAGCCTGGAAGGCCGCTGGAGTGGCATGGCGCCGATTTTGCTGGCGCATGACGTGGTGGTCGGTGAGGGGGCCAATGCCTTGCACCTGGATCAGGTACGGGTGGTGCCGAATGTCTGGACCAGCTTGCTGGCGCGTGCGGTGCGGATCGAACACCTGGAACTCAACGGCCTGAAGATCAGCCTCAAGCAAGGCCCGCAGGGGCAATGGACGCTTGAAGGCTTGCCGGTGCGGGAGAATCAGCCGCTGGACCCCGAGCAGTTGCTCAACCGCATGCAGATCGTGGAGCAGCTGTCGGTACTCGACAGCCAGGTCACCTTGCTACCGGTCGACCACGTGCCGCTGACCCTGACCTATGTCGGCCTGAATCTTAAAACCGCTATCAGCCAGCAGCGCCTCGACGTCCGGTTGACTTTGCCTGACGGCCAGCCGCTGGCCATGAGCCTGAGCAGCCGGACTCAAGCCAGTCAGTGGAAAGAGGCTGAAATCGATGCCTACCTGAGCTTGCCGCAAAGTGATTGGTCGAAATGGTTGCCCGAGAGCCTGACCGGGAAATGGAATTTCTCCGAGATCAAGGCCGGTGGCGAGCTCTGGGTTAACTGGAGCAAGGGGGCCCTGCAGCGTGCTGCGCTTCGTCTCAATGCACCGCAACTCAACGGTGCCTACGCCGAGCGCAAGCCGATCCAGATCAACAATCTGGCGCTCAATGGGTATTTCCAGCGCAATACCGAAGGTTTCCAGGTGTCGTTCGACTCCCTGGCCATGAGMCTGGAGGGCATCCGCTGGGAAACCCGTCTGCAACTTCAGCAGACCGCGACCACTGACACGACCTCCGAGCTCTGGCACCTGCAAGCCGACCGTTTCGACCTCACGCCGATAACACCCTTGCTCAATGCCTTGGGACCACTGCCCAAAGACTTTGCCACGGTGGTCGAACGGCTGAAGGTCACCGGTGCGTTGCGCAATGTGTTGATCGACATCCGGCCCGAAGCGACCGATGACAGCAAATTCAGCTTTGYCGCCAATCTGGAGCGTGTCGGGTTTGATGCTTATCAYGGTGCTCCGGCGGCGCGTAACGTTTCCGGGAGCATCAGCGGTGACCTCGGCAAGGGTGAGCTGCGCATGGACAGCAAGGATTTTTCCCTGCACCTGGACCCGATCTTTGCCAAGCCATGGCAGTACATCCAGGCGAATGCCCGGCTGACCTGGAAACTCGATCAACAAGGTTTCACCCTGATCGCGCCGTACCTGAAGGTGCTGGGCGAAGAAGGCAAGATTGCCGGCGACTTCCTGATTCGCCTGCATTTCGATCACACCCAGGAAGACTACATGGACCTGCGGGTCGGTCTGCTGGAAGGTGATGGACGCTACACCGCCAAGTACCTGCCCAAGGTCTTGAGCCCTGCGCTCGACGAATGGCTGCGTACGGCAATTCTCAAAGGCGCGGTGGATGAAGGTTTCTTCCAGTATCAGGGTTCGCTGAACCACGATGCGGTCGCCGCGGCGCGCAGCATCAGCCTGTTCTTCAAAGTGCATGACGCCGAACTGGCCTTCCAGCCGGGTTGGCCGCATGTCGGCAAGGTCAGCGGCGATGTGTTCATCGAGGACAGTGGGGTGCGCATTCTGGCCAGCAAGGGCCAGTTGCTCGACACTCAGGTTCACGATATTTACGTCAACATCCCCCATGCGCCTGCCGGACAGAACCCGCACCTGTTCCTCGATGGGACGTTCGACGGTGGTCTGGGAGATGGCCTGAAGATTCTTCAGGACGCACCGATCGGTACCGGTTCGACCTTCGCCGGTTGGCAGGGCGAGGGTGATCTGCAGGGTAGCCTGAAACTGGATATCCCCTTGGCCAAGGGCGAAGAACCGAAGATTGTGGTCGACTTCAAAACCGCCAGGTCGCGTCTGAAGCTGAGTGATCCTGTGCTTGAGCTGACGCAGCTCAAAGGTGATTTCCGCTTTGACAGTGCCAAGGGGCTCAGCGGCCAGAACATTACGGCACAGGCCTTTGAGCGACCGATCAGTGCGCAGATCTATGCCGATGGCAGTCCCGGCAACTTCAATACCCGGGTCACCGCCAGTGGCAAGGTGGCGGTGAAAAAACTCACCGATTGGCTGAACGTCACTCAGCCGTTGCCGGTTTCCGGGACGATCCCTTATCAGTTGCAGCTCAACCTCGACGGCCCCGACAGCCAGTTGAGGGTCAGCTCCAGCCTCAAGGGCGTAGCCGTCGATTTGCCGGCACCGTTCGGCATGTCCGCCGCGCAAGGCCGCGACACGGTGTTCCGCATGACCCTGCAAGGGCCGGAGCGGCGCTACTGGCTCGACTATGGTGATCTGGCAGACTTCACTTACGCGGCGCCCAGCGGCAATTTTGCCGCTGGCCGTGGCGAGTTGTTCCTGGGTAACGGCAGTGCGCAGTTGCCGGGCGATAAAGGCTTGCGCATACGGGGCGTGCTGTCGGAGCTGGATGTCGAACCATGGAAAGCCCTGATTGATCGGTACGCCGGGCAGGATCCGGGCGGCAATGCCAAGCAACTGCTCAGTGGCGCAGACTTCAAGGTCGACAAGCTAACGGGGTTTGGTACCACGCTGGATCAGGCCCGCCTGCAACTGGATCGCAAGCCGACGGCCTGGGCGTTGCAACTCGATAGCCAGCAGGCCAAAGGCACTGTAGGAATTCCCGACGCCAAGTCTGCACCGGTTGCGATCAACCTGCAATACGTGCGGTTGCCGGCGCCTGATCCGAAGGTGCAGGCCGACGAGAATGCACCGGATCCGCTGGCGTCGGTCGACCCAACGAAAATTCCTGCACTGGATATCAAGATTGACGAGCTGTATCAGGGCACTGACCTGGTCGGCGCCTGGTCGCTGAAGGTCCGCCCGGTCGTCAAGGGCATTGCCTTCAACAGCATGAATCTGGGCCTCAAGGGCATGCGGTTGCAGGGTGCGGGTGGCTGGGAAGGCGTGGCGGGTGCCAGCAGCAGTTGGTACAAGGGACGCATCGAGGGCAAGAACCTGGGCGATGTGCTCAAGGGCTGGGGGTTCGCACCGACAGTGACCAGCGAAGAGTTCCATATGGACATCGACGGCCGTTGGCCTGGCTCGCCGGCCTGGGTCGGACCGAAGCGTTACTCCGGTAGCCTGGATGCGACGCTACGCAAAGGTCAGTTCGTCGAAGTCGAAGGTGGCGCGCAGGCGTTGCGGGTGTTTGGCCTGCTCAACTTCAACTCGATCGGCCGTCGCTTGCGCCTGGACTTCTCCGACCTGTTCGGTAAAGGCCTGAGTTACGACCGGGTCAAGGGCCTGCTGGTAGCCAGCGATGGGGTGTATGTCACTCGTGAGCCGATCATCATGACCGGCCCGTCGAGCAACCTGGAGCTCAACGGTACGCTGGACCTGGTGGGTGACAGGGTCGATGCGAATCTGTTGGTGACCTTGCCATTGACCAATAACCTGCCAATTGCCGCACTGATCGTCGGTGCGCCAGCGGTAGGCGGTGCGCTGTTTCTGATCGACAAACTGATCGGTGATCGCGTGGCGCGCTTTGCCAGCGTCAAATACACCATCAAAGGTCCGTGGAAAGAGCCGAAAATCACTTACGACAAACCTTTTTGACACTCTTTTTCAGAACGCACTCTCCAAGCCTATGGAGTAGCATGGTTATAGGCTTTTTTGTGTCGTTGCGTACGCTCCCTGTAGCAGCTGGCGAAGCCTGCGTTCGGCTGCGCAGCAGTCGTAAATTCGGAATGCACGGTTTACCTGAAAAACCGCGGTGTTTGATATTACGACTGCTCTGCAGCCGAACGCAGGCTACGCCAGCTGCTACGGGTATTTGCAAGGCAGATGCAAAGCGATTAGAGATCAAATAAGGAAAGGGCCATGTCTCTTGCGGTGATTCAAATGGTCAGCCAGAGCGATGTGCCGGCCAACCTGATCCAGGCTCGGCACCTGCTCGAGCAAGCGGCGGCGGGCGGTGCGCGACTGGCGGTATTGCCGGAAAACTTTGCGGCCATGGGCCGTCGCGACATCGCCGACATCGGTCGCGCCGAAGCCTTGGGCGAAGGCCCGATCCTGCCCTGGTTGAAACAGACCGCTAGTGACCTCAAGTTATGGATAGTGGCCGGCACCTTGCCGTTACCGCCGGTGGATCAACCGCAGGCGAAGTCCAATGCCTGCTCGTTACTGATCGATGAGCACGGTGAAGCGGTGGCGCGCTATGACAAGCTGCATTTGTTCGATGTCGATGTGGCGGACAATCGCGGACGCTACCGTGAATCCGATGACTATGCTCATGGCAGTAAGGTAGTGGTTGCCGATACGCCGGTCGGTCGGGTTGGCCTGACGGTTTGCTACGACTTGCGCTTTCCAGAGCTGTACAGCGAATTGCGCGCCGCCGGGGCAGAGTTGATTACTGCACCGTCAGCGTTTACGGCGGTAACGGGCGCGGCCCATTGGGAAGTGTTGATTCGAGCGCGGGCCATCGAAACCCAGTGTTACGTGTTGGCGGCCGCCCAGGGTGGCACTCATCCGGGGCCGCGTGAAACCTTTGGCCATGCGGCAATTGTTGACCCGTGGGGGCGCGTGCTGGCGGAACAGGATCAAGGCGAGGCCGTGCTGCTGGCCGAACGCGATAGCAGCGAACAGGCGTCCATCCGGGCGCGGATGCCGGTGTCGAGTCACCGGCGCTTTTTCTCGCAGGGCGCGCAGCGACCTGCCTCAGAACGTGGAATTAAGGCGTAAACCTATGAGCGAGTTGTTGTCCTCAGTCAGTGAACATCTGCTTGCGCCGGGCGGCGTGACGATCGAGAACCTGCAAAGCGTGTTGGGTGACCTGGCCGGCCCGGGCATCGATGCGGCCGACCTGTATTTCCAGGGACAGATCTCCGAGTCCTGGGCGCTCGAAGACGGTATCGTCAAGGAAGGCAGCTTCAACCTCGATCAGGGTGTCGGCGTGCGTGCGCAATCGGGTGAAAAAACCGGTTTTGCCTACAGCAATGCGATCACCCTCGAAGCCCTGGGCCTGGCGGCCCGTGCCGCGCGTTCTATCTCCCGTGCCGGGCAAAACGGTACGGTGCAGGCGTTCAGTACCCAGGACGTTGCCCGATTGTATGGGCCCGATAACCCGCTGGAAGTAATGACCCGCGCCGAGAAAGTCGAGCTGCTCAAGCGTATCGACGTGGCCACTCGCGCGCTCGATCCGCGTATCCAGCAAGTCACCGTGAGCATGGCCGGGGTCTGGGAGCGGATTCTGGTGGCCTCCACCGACGGTGGTCTGGCGGCGGATATACGACCGCTGGTGCGCTTCAATGTCAGTGTGATCGTCGAGCAGAACGGTCGTCGCGAACGCGGTGGCCATGGCGGCGGCGGGCGTACCGATTACCGCTATTTCCTCGCTGAAGACCGTGCCATGAGCTACGCCCGTGAGGCATTGCGCCAGGCGCTGGTGAATCTCGAAGCCATTCCGGCACCGGCCGGTACCTTGCCGGTGGTTCTGGGGTCGGGCTGGTCCGGCGTGTTGCTGCACGAAGCGGTCGGTCATGGTCTGGAAGGTGACTTCAACCGCAAAGGCAGTTCGGCCTACAGCGGCCGCATGGGTGAAATGGTTGCCTCCAAACTCTGCACCATCGTCGATGACGGCACACTGGCCGGTCGCCGTGGCTCGCTGAGTATCGACGACGAAGGCACCCCGACCGAGTGCACCACACTGATCGAAAACGGCGTGCTCAAGGGCTACATGCAGGACAAACTCAATGCTCGCCTGATGGGCTTGGCGCGCACGGGCAACGGTCGTCGCGAGTCTTATGCGCACCTGCCGATGCCGCGCATGACCAACACGTACATGCTGGGTGGCGAAAGCGATCCGGCAGAAATCATTGCTTCGGTGAAGAAGGGCATCTACTGCGCCAACCTGGGCGGTGGTCAGGTCGACATCACCAGCGGCAAGTTCGTGTTCTCCACCAGCGAGGCGTACCTGATCGAGGACGGCAAGATTACCGCGCCGGTCAAAGGTGCAACGTTGATCGGTAACGGTCCGGAGGCCATGAGCCGGGTGTCGATGGTCGGTAACGATCTGGCGCTGGACAGCGGGGTAGGGACGTGCGGCAAGGATGGTCAGTCGGTGCCGGTGGGTGTCGGCCAGCCAACCTTGAAAATCGACGCGATCACCGTGGGTGGCACGGGCGCGTAAGGGATGGAGCCTGGGGTGCGCGGCATGGCCGAACACCCCGGTCGAAGACTAACGCAAACCGCGTTGAGTCTCGTCCAGCTCACGGATGTACTTGAAGATTTTTCGGCTGGAAGCAGGAGGCTTGCTTTGGGCAAGCTCATGCTGGGCCTGACGGATCATGGAGCGCAGTTGCTGGCGATCCGCGTCCGGGTAGTCGACGACGAACTTTTCCAGTACGGCATCGTCGCCTGCGATCAAGCGATCGCGCCAGCGTTCCAGACCGTGGAAACGTTCGTTGTACTGGCGAGTGGAGGCATCGAGTTGGTCAAGCAGCACCAAAATGGCGCTGGTGTCCTGATCGCGCATCAGCTTGCCGATGAACTGCAGGTGCCGTTTACGCGCGATATTCGCGGTGTGCTTGGGCGCATCGGCCAGGGCCCGGCGCAAAGCGTCGGTCAACGGCAGTTTTGCCAGCAAGTCAGGCTTGAGTGTTGTAAGGCGCTCGCCAAGGTCAACCAGAGCATGCAGCTCGCGTTTGACCTGGGATTTGCTTTTTTCTCCCCCGTCGAGGGAGTCGTCGTAAGAATCAACCATGGTGGCAGTCCGCAAAGAAACGCCGCCATGATAACCAGTCGGGGGCCGCTTGTCCGGCCCGGTCGCTCGATGACCTTAACCGAAAGCAGAATTTGAGTGGAGAACAGCATGAGTGCAGTTGAAAGCGTCGGCCCACAAGCGTTGCCGGCACTGCAAGAGCAAGTCGAGCATATCATCGCCGAAGCCAGGCGCCAGGGTGCCAGCGCCTGCGAAGTGGCTGTGTCTCTGGAGCAAGGCCTGTCGACCACGGTGCGTCAGCGGGAAGTTGAAACCGTTGAGTTCAACCGTGACCAGGGTTTTGGCATCACCTTGTATGTGGGCCAGCGCAAAGGCTCGGCCAGCACCTCGGCCAGTGGTCCCGAGGCCATTCGTGAAACCGTCGCCGCCGCCTTGGCCATCGCCAGGCACACCTCCGAAGATGAACACTCGGGCCTGGCCGACGCCGCGCTGATGGCCAAGGACTTGCCGGACTTCGACCTGTTCCACGAATGGGACATCAGCCCTGAGCAAGCGATCGAGCGGGCGCTGGCCTGTGAAGCGGCAGCGTTTGCCACCGACAGCCGGATCAAGAACGCCGATGGCACCACCTTGAGCACTCACCAGGGCTGCCGCGTCTATGGCAACAGCCATGGCTTTATCGGGGGTTATGCGTCGACGCGTCACAGCCTGAGCTGCGTGATGATCGCCGAAGCCGACGGCCAGATGCAGCGCGACTATTGGTATGACGTCAATCGCCAGGGCAACTTGCTGGCCGATCCGGTGAGCATTGGCCAGCGTGCGGCGCAACGGGCAGCCAGTCGCTTGGGCGCGCGTCCGGTGCCGACCTGCGAAGTGCCGGTGCTGTTTTCCGCGGAACTGGCGGGCGGTTTGTTCGGCAGTTTCCTCGGCGCAATTTCGGGCGGCAATCTGTACCGCAAGTCGTCGTTCCTCGAAGGTGCGCTGGGCCAGAAACTGTTTCCTGAATGGCTGACTATCGATGAGCGTCCACACCTGATGCGCGCCTTGGGCAGTTCGGCATTCGATGGCGATGGTCTGGCGACGTACGCCAAGCCGTTCGTCGAGAAGGGTGAGTTGGTGTCTTACGTGCTGGGTACGTATTCCGGACGCAAACTCGGCATGCCAAGCACTGCCAACGCCGGTGGCGTGCACAATCTGTTCGTTACCCACGGTGATGAAGACCAGGCGGCGCTGTTGCGGCGCATGGGGCGTGGCTTGCTGGTGACCGAATTGATGGGGCAAGGTTTGAACATGGTCACCGGTGACTACTCCCGTGGCGCGGCGGGTTTCTGGGTCGAAAACGGTGAAATCCAGTTCGCGGTCCAGGAGGTGACTATCGCCGGCAACATGCGCGATATGTTCAAGCAGATCATTGCCGTGGGTAATGACCTGGAACTGCGCAGCAACATTCGCACGGGCTCGGTGTTGATCGAGCGGATGACCGTAGCGGGCAGCTAAGCGCTGCTGCCATACGAAAAAAAGCGCGCCCCCCATTGGGTGACGCGCTTTTTTATTGCCTGACGCGAATCCTGTGGTGAGGGAGCAAGCTCCCTCACTACACAAGCCTGCTCGCCAAAAGGTTGGGCGCTTACTCGCCTTCGTCGAAGAAGTTGTTGATCAGCGCCACCAATGCGTCCATCGCTTCCTGCTCCTGTTCACCTTCAGTGCTCAGGTGGATCTTGGTGCCTTTGCCAGCAGCGAGCATCATCATGGCCATGATGCTTTTGCCGTCGACCATGGATTGCGGGGTGCGTCCGGCCCTGATCTGGCACGGGAACTGACCTGCGACGCCAACGAATTTGGCTGAAGCGCGGGCATGCAGACCCAGTTTGTTGATGATTTCAATTTCCAGAGCAGGCATCGCGGTGTGAATCCTTTAGCTAAGGTCGCGGTGGCGAACCTGGACGTTCTTCAGGGATTGTTGCAGGACCTGGCCCAGACGTTCGGTCAGGTAGACGGAGCGGTGATGCCCGCCGGTGCAGCCAATGGCGATGGTGACGTAAGCGCGGTTGCTGGCAGCAAAGCGCGGCAGCCATTTGAGCAGGTAAGTGGAGATGTCCTGGAACATCTCTTCGACATCCGGCTGAGCCGCCAGATATTCGGCAACCGGCTGGTCCAGCCCGGATTGCGCGCGCAGTTCCTGCTTCCAGTACGGGTTCGGCAAGCAACGTACGTCGAACACCAGATCGGCATCCACCGGCATGCCGCGCTTGAAACCGAAGGATTCCACCAGAAACGCAGTGCCCGGCTCTGGCTGGTTCAAGAGGCGCAGCTTGATGGTATCGCGCAGCTGATACAGGTTCAGATTGGTGGTATTGACCTTGAGGTCTGCCAAGTCGGCAATCGGTCCGAGCAGGTTGGTCTCGTCTTCGATGGCTTCGGCCAGCGAGCGGTTGGCGTTGCTCAGCGGGTGGCGACGACGGGTTTCCGAGAAGCGCTTGAGCAAGGTTTCTTCGTCGGCGTCCAGATACAGCACATCGCATTGAATGTGCCGGCTGCGCACCTCTTCCAGGAGTTCCGGGAAACGTGACAGGTGGCTCGGCAGGTTGCGCGCATCGATGGAAACCGCAACCAGCGGTTGCGCCAGTTCGGTGTGAATCAGTGCGCGCTCGGCCAGTTCCGGTAACAGGCCGGCCGGCAGGTTGTCGATGCAGTAGTAACCGTTGTCCTCCAGTACATCGAGGGCGGTACTTTTACCCGAGCCAGAACGGCCGCTGACGATGATCAAGCGCATGATTAGTGACCGTTCTGCTCGTCGAGGACAACCTGGTACAAGGCTTCATTACTTTTTGCGCTGCGCAGGCGATCGCGGACTTCTTTACGATCGAGCATGCTGGCGATCTGGCGGAGCAGTTCCAGGTGCGCATCGGTAGCGGCTTGCGGGACCAGCAGAACGAATAGCAGGTCGACCGGAGCACCGTCGATGGCGTCGAAATCTATAGGAGCGTCCAGGTGCATCAAGGCACTGATGGGCGACTCGCAACCTTTGAGGCGGCAGTGGGGGATGGCGATGCCGTTGCCAAAACCGGTGGAACCGAGTTTTTCACGGGCGACCAGACTCTCAAAGACATCCTGCATGGCCAGACCCGGCACTTCGCGGGCGATCAGGTTGGCAATTTGTTCGAGGGCTTTCTTTTTACTGCCGCCCGGCACGTTCACCAAGGAACGGCCGGGGGTCAGGATGTTTTCAAGTCGGATCATGGGTTGGGAGTGTTAACGACCGGTCGCGCCCTGAAGGAGGCTCTGGGTCTTTTCCTTATGCTTTTTGAGTTGTTTATCCAGCTTGTCGGTCAGGGCGTCGATCGCGGCATACATGTCGTTATGCTCAGCGTTGGCGACCACTTCTCCACCGGGGATATGCAGCGTGGCTTCGATTTTCTGCAGCAGCTTCTCGACGGTCAACGTGACCTGCACATTGGTGATCTTGTCGAAATGCCTTTCTAATCGGTCGAGTTTTTCGCCGATGTAGATGCGCAGGGGTTCGGTCACTTCCAGTTGGTGTCCACTGATGTTGACTTGCATACAGCTTCTCCTTCGTTGCCAGTGCATAAGGCGGCAGGCTGGCTTGCCTGCCACTAGAGCGTGTCCGAAAAGTTTTCGAACACACCCTGGAACGCTATGGCGCAGCCCGTCACATCAACCGCTTGCGTTCGCTCGAAGGCGCGATCCCCAGGGACTCGCGGTACTTGGCGACGGTGCGGCGGGCCACCTGAATGCCTTGTGCCTCCAGTAAACCAGCGATCTTGCTGTCACTCAACGGCTTTTTCTGATTTTCCGCGGCAACCAGTTTTTTGATGATCGCGCGGATCGCTGTGGACGAGCATTCACCGCCCTCAGAGGTGCTGACATGGCTTGAGAAAAAATATTTCAGTTCATAAATACCGCGTGGGGTATGCATGAATTTTTGCGTGGTCACTCGTGAAATCGTCGACTCGTGCATGCCGACCGCTTCAGCAATGTCATGCAGGACCAACGGCTTCATGGCCTCATCGCCGTACTCAAGGAAGCCGCGTTGGTGCTCGACGATCTGGGTAGCGACTTTCATCAGGGTTTCGTTGCGGCTTTGCAGGCTCTTGATGAACCAGCGCGCTTCCTGCAACTGATTGCGCATGAAGGTGTTGTCGGCGCTGGTGTCGGCGCGGCGGACAAAGCCGGCGTACTGCGGGTTGACGCGCAGACGCGGAACCGACTCCTGGTTCAGCTCCACCAGCCAGCGCTCGTTGTCTTTGCGCACGATGACGTCGGGAACCACGTACTCGGCTTCGCTGGACTCGATTTGCGAGCCCGGACGCGGATTCAGGCTTTGCACCAGTTCGATGACCTGGCGCAGCTCATCTTCCTTGAGCTTCATGCGGCGCATCAGTTGGCTGTAGTCGCGGCTGCCCAGCAGGTCGATGTAATCGATGACGAGGCGCTTGGCCTCGGCCAGCCAAGGGGTCTTGGCGGGCAATTGACGCAGTTGCAGCGACAGGCATTCGCTGAGGTTGCGTGCGCCGATACCGGCCGGCTCGAATTGCTGGATGCGATGCAGGACGGCTTCGATCTCGTCGAGTTCGATGTCCAGTTCCGGATCGAAAGCCTCGAGGATTTCTTCGAGGGTTTCGTCCAGATAGCCCTGATTGTTGATGCAGTCGATCAGGGTTACCGCGATCAGTCGATCGGTGTCGGACATTGGCGCCAGGTTCAATTGCCAGAGCAGATGGCTCTGCAGGCTTTCGCCGGCGGAAGTGCGAGTGGTGAAATCCCATTCGTCGTCATCGTTGCTCGGCAGGCTGCTGGCGCTGGTCTGGTAAACGTCTTCCCAGGCGGTGTCGACCGGCAGCTCGTTAGGGATGCGCTCGTTCCAGTCGCCTTCCTCGAGGTTATCGACCGTAGGCGCGGTTTCCTGGTAGGAGGGTTCCTGGATGTCTGCGTTGGGTTTTTGCTCGATGTTGTCCGCCATCGGGTCGGCGTTATCGAAGTCGTCGCCTTCTTCCTGGCGTTCGAGCATTGGATTGGACTCCAGTGCCTCCTGGATTTCCTGTTGCAGGTCCAGGGTCGACAATTGGAGCAGGCGGATGGCCTGTTGCAGCTGCGGTGTCATCGTCAGCTGCTGGCCCATTCTCAAGACTAGCGATGGTTTCATGGCAGGGGCTTAACACCTTATTCGCCGGCGCACATGCGCCATCCACTACAGGGCGCCGGAGCGCCAAACATAAGCAAATTATATGCCTGAAACTGAAGTCTTTGCCTAGAGCGCTGTAACAATAAATACGTATGGTTTTATTGGGGCAAGCGCTCCGGCGACTGACCGGACACCTCAGTGCTTACAGGCGGAACTCATGGCCCAGATACACTTCCTTGACCAGGTCGTTGGCCAGGATGGTTTCGGCGTCGCCTTCGGCAATCAGTTGGCCGTCGTTGACGATGTAGGCGGTTTCACAGATGTCCAGGGTTTCACGAACGTTGTGGTCCGTGATCAGCACGCCGATACCCTTGGCCTTGAGGTGATGAATGATCTGCTTGATGTCGCCTACCGAAATCGGGTCCACGCCGGCGAAAGGTTCGTCGAGCAGGATGAATTTCGGCGCCGTGGCCAGGGCACGAGCGATTTCCACGCGGCGACGTTCGCCACCGGAAAGGCTCATGCCGAGGTTGTCGCGGATGTGGTTGATGTGGAATTCCTGCAGCAGGCTTTCCAGCTCTTTGCGACGACCGGCCTTGTCGAGCTCCTTGCGGGTCTCGAGGATGGCCATGATGTTGTCGGCGACCGAAAGTTTGCGGAAGATCGACGCTTCTTGCGGCAGATAGCCGATACCCGCTTGTGCACGACCGTGCATTGGCTGGTGGCTGACGTCCAGATCGTCGATCAGTACGCGCCCCTGATCGGCCTGGACCAGGCCCACGATCATGTAGAAGCAGGTTGTCTTGCCGGCACCGTTCGGGCCAAGCAGGCCGACGATCTGGCCGCTGTCGATCGACAGGCTGACGTCACGCACGACCTGGCGGCTCTTGTAGCTTTTGGCCAGATGCTGGGCTTTCAGAGTTGCCATTACTGGGCCTTCTGCTCGTCGGTTTTCTTTTTCGGCTGGATAACCATATCGACCCGTGGGCGCGGCGCAGTCACCGAAGCACCGGTAGCGCGGCCTGCGTTAGCAACCTGCTTGACGGTGTCGTAGACGATTTTCTCGCCTTCGGTGGTGTTGCCTTCGTTGATCACCTTGGCGCGGTCGATCAGTACGATGCGGTTTTGCGCGGCATGGTACTGGATAGTCACCCCGTAGCCCTGGACGGGTTTCGTATCGGTCGGCTTTTGCAACTGCTCGAAATACGCCAGGTTGCCCACCGAGGTCACGACATCGATGTCGCCGGCCTTGGTGCGGGTGATGGTCACGGTGTTGCCTTTGATGATCATCGAGCCCTGGGTAATGATCACGTCACCTTTGTAGGTGGCCACGCCATT
Source organism: Pseudomonas sp. 05N36 (assembly GCF_056397385.1). Lineage (NCBI taxonomy): Bacteria > Pseudomonadati > Pseudomonadota > Gammaproteobacteria > Pseudomonadales > Pseudomonadaceae > Pseudomonas > Pseudomonas sp. 05N36. The sequence goes on from NZ_JBFTNH010000012.1 coordinate 223,053, forward strand.
CTTGTCGTCCAGCTGAGCGTCGTCAGCCTGAATGCGAATGGGTTGCTGGCTATCGTTCGGCAGAGCCCAGGCGCTCACGCTTCCCAGTGCTGCGCCCAGACTGAGCAAAATAGGGAGAGTTTTAACGAGCCTCATACTGTCCTCTTACGTTCGATAGCAGGTGTATCCTGCTGTCTTTCAAATACGCTTTCATTCCGTTACCCGTCGATACACCACCAGCGCCGTCGATTCTAACGGCTTGCTGGGTCTGCGCATATTGCTCTTGCGGGAATACCGTCATACGACTACTGGTAATCAGCATCGGGCGGTTCTGCTCGTCCGTGCGCGCGATACGTACCGAGTCGATCAATTCAACCTCGGTGCCGCCTGAATTGACCTCGCCACGCTCGCTCTGGACGTGCCAAGGGTACGCGGTGCCCCGATACATGTTCAGGTCGGGGTTGGTCAGCAGGGTGATGTCGGTCGCTTTGACGTGCTCGACCTTGTCGGAGGTCAGGTCATACTGCAATTTGCCATCGGGCAGGTACTGCACGCTGTGTGCGTTGATGGCGTAGTAGTCGATCTGGCTCTCGTCGACGTGCGCTACCGGCTTGTCGAGAAAGCGTTCCGGGCTGATATTCCAGTAGCCAACGGCCGCGAGCAACGCGGCAATGACCCCGAAAAACACTATGTTGCGAATCTTCTTGCTCAGCATAAGTGGCTCACAGGTACGCGGCATTAGCCGCTTCAAGGTTGCCCTGGGCGCGCAGGATCAGCTCGCAGAACTCGCGAGCGGCACCTTCGCCGCCACGGGCCTGAGTGATGCCGTGAGCGTTTTCGCGTACGAAACTGGCGGCATTGGCCACTGCCATGCCCAGGCCAACGCGGCGAATCACCGGCAGGTCCGGCAGGTCGTCACCCAGGTAGGCAACCTGTTCGTAGCTTAGGCCCAGTTGCGCCAGAAGCTCGTCGAGCACCACCAGTTTGTCCTCGCGGCCCTGATACAGATGAGGAATGCCAAGGTTTTTGGCGCGCAGCTCGACCACCGGGGTCTTGCGTCCGCTGATGATGGCGGTCGTCACGCCGGAGGCCATCAGCATTTTGATGCCCTGGCCGTCGAGCGTGTTGAAGGTCTTGAATTCGCTGCCGTCTTCGAGAAAGTACAGGCGACCGTCGGTCAGCACGCCATCGACGTCGAAAACCGCAAGCTTGATGTTTTTGCCGCGTTGCAGCAGGTCCGCGCTCATTACATTACTCCCGCACGCAGCAAATCGTGCATGTTCAGGGCGCCCACCGGACGGTCCTCGTTGTCGACCACCACCAGTGCGTTGATTTTGTGGTCTTCCATGATTTTCAGGGCTTCGGCGGCGAGCATTTCGGCGCGGGCAGTCCTGCCATGAGGGGTCATGACGTCGTCGATGGTGGCTTGATGGATGTCGATGGTCCGGTCCAGTGTGCGGCGCAGGTCGCCGTCCGTGAAAATGCCGGCGAGTTTGCCGTCAGCTTCCAGTACCACGGTCATGCCCAGGCCCTTGCGGGTCATTTCCATCAGTGCGTCTTTGAGCGGCGTACCGCGCACGACTTGCGGCAACTCCTGGCCCGCGTGCATGACATTTTCGACTTTCAGCAACAAACGGCGACCCAGAGCACCGCCCGGGTGTGAAAACGCGAAATCTTCGGCAGTGAAGCCGCGGGCTTCCAGCAAGGCAACGGCCAGTGCGTCACCCATTACCAGCGCCGCCGTGGTGGAGGAGGTCGGTGCCAGGTTCAGCGGGCAGGCTTCGTGCTCGACATGAACATTGAGGTTCACTTCGGCAGCCTTGGCCAGTGGCGAATCAGGATTGCCGGTCAGGCTGATCAGCTTGATGCCCAGACGCTTGATCAGCGGCAGCAGCGTGATGATTTCGTTGGTGGAACCGGAGTTCGACAGCGCGAGGATGATGTCATCGCGAGTGATCATGCCCATGTCGCCGTGACTGGCTTCGGCCGGGTGTACGAAAAAAGCCGTGGTGCCGGTGCTGGCGAGGGTGGCGGCAATCTTGTTGCCGATGTGCCCGGATTTGCCCATGCCGACCACGACTACGCGGCCTTTGCTGGCCAGAATCATCTCGCAAGCGCGTACGAAATCTGCGTCGATGTGGGGCAGCAAGCCTTCTACGGCTTCAAGCTCGAGGCGGATAGTGCGTTGTGCTGATTGAATCAGGTCGCTGGATTGGCTCATGTCAGAAATCGTATAACCTGAGAAAAGGCGGCGATTATAGCGGTAATGAGCAAATCCCTCACGTTAGTTCGTCGTGCTTTATTCAGGCGACTCCCGCAAACGCTGAAACTTGGGTCTTTTTGCCTGTCTTGATGCTGAACACTGCGGGCTTCGGCCTTGGGCGCTTTGTATTAGCAGTGATATAGTTCGTCGCCAGTTCGGCCTGCCCAGGTTGTTGTGTGCTCTCGGCAGGGAGCCCGGCGTCCGAGTAAGAGGCTTGCATCGCAAGGAGTTTAGATGAGTGCCGATAACGCCTACGCGGTCGAGCTGAAGGGAGTGTCCTTCAAGCGCGGCGCGCGCAGCATTTTCAATAATGTCGATATTCGTATTCCGCGCGGCAAGGTTACCGGCATCATGGGACCTTCCGGTTGCGGAAAAACCACACTGCTGCGCCTGATGGGCGCGCAGTTGCGCCCTTCAGGTGGCGAAGTGTGGGTCAACGGGCAAAATTTGCCCACGCTGTCTCGTAGCGACCTGTTCGATGCGCGCAAGCATATGGGCGTGCTGTTTCAGAGCGGCGCGCTGTTCACGGACCTTGATGTTTTCGAAAACATCGCCTTTCCGTTGCGTGTTCATACCCAGCTTCCGGATGAAATGATCCGTGACATCGTCTTGCTCAAATTGCAGGCGGTAGGGTTGCGCGGTGCCATCGACCTGATGCCCGATGAGTTGTCCGGCGGCATGAAGCGCCGTGTCGCGCTGGCACGGGCGATTGCCCTCGATCCGCAAATCCTGATGTACGACGAGCCTTTTGTGGGGCAGGACCCAATCGCCATGGGCGTTCTGGTGCGCCTGATCCGCCTGCTTAACGACGCCTTGGGTATCACCAGTATCGTGGTCTCCCATGATCTGGCCGAAACCGCGAGCATTGCCGACTACCTGTACGTCGTAGGTGATGGGCAGGTGTTGGGGCAGGGGACTCCCGATGAACTGATGAACTCCGATAATCCGCGGATTCACCAATTCATGAAGGGGGATCCAGACGGGCCGGTACCGTTCCACTTTCCAGCGACGGATTACCGCGCAGATCTTCTGGGGAAGCGCTGATGCGCAAGATTTCACTAATAGAGAGAGTTCGTCGATTCGGCCAGGCCGGCATCGACAGCATAGCGGTGCTCGGCCGTTCATCACTGTTCCTGTTTCACGCCCTGCTGGGGCGTGGTGGCGTCAGCGGCGGATTTGGCTTGCTGGTCAAGCAGTTGCACTCGGTCGGCGTGATGTCCCTGGTGATCATCGTGGTCTCCGGGATATTCATCGGGATGGTGCTGGCGCTGCAAGGCTTCAACATTTTGTCCAGCTACGGTTCGGAGCAGGCGGTCGGGCAGATGGTTGCGCTGACGCTGTTGCGTGAACTCGGGCCGGTGGTGACTGCGTTGTTGTTCGCCGGGCGTGCCGGTTCTGCATTGACCGCCGAGATCGGCAACATGAAGTCCACCGAGCAGTTGTCCAGTCTGGAAATGATTGGCGTCGACCCGCTCAAGTACATCATTGCCCCTCGTCTGTGGGCCGGCTTCATCTCCCTTCCAGTGCTGGCGATGATTTTCAGCGTGGTCGGTATCTGGGGCGGTTCCTGGGTGGCTGTCGACTGGTTGGGTGTGTATGAAGGTTCCTACTGGTCGAACATGCAAAACAGCGTGACGTTCGACGGCGACGTGTTCAATGGCATCATTAAAAGCATTGTATTTGCCTTCGTCGTGACCTGGATCGCCGTATTCCAAGGCTATGACTGTGAACCCACTTCCGAAGGGATCAGTCGTGCCACCACCAAAACCGTGGTGTATGCCTCATTGGCCATCCTCGGCCTGGACTTTATTTTGACTGCCTTGATGTTTGGAGATTTCTGATGCAAAACCGCACCCTGGAAATCGGTGTCGGCCTTTTCTTGCTGGCTGGCATCCTGGCTTTAGTGTTGCTTGCCCTGCGGGTCAGTGGACTGTCCCCTGTTTCGAGCACCGACAGCTATAAACTGTATGCGTATTTCGACAATATCGCCGGTTTGACGGTCAGATCAAAAGTGACCATGGCCGGTGTGACCATCGGCAAGGTCACGGCAATCGATCTGGATCGCGACAGCTTCACCGGACGAGTGACCATGCAGCTGGAAAAGCGCGTAGATAATCTGCCGACTGACTCCACTGCATCTATCCTCACGGCGGGCCTGTTGGGCGAGAAATACATCGGTATCAGCGTGGGTGGGGAACAGTCCCTGCTCAAGGATGGCGGGACCATCCATGACACGCAGTCGTCGCTGGTGCTTGAAGACCTGATCGGTAAATTCCTGCTCAATACCGTTAGCAAAGACGCCAAATAAGGAGTTTTTTCATGATCTCAACCTTGCGACGTGGCCTGTTGGTATTACTGGCGGTCTTGCCGTTCATGGGTAACGCCATGGCTGCACAGTCCGCGCACGATATCGTGCAGGACACCACCAATCGGTTGCTCGCCGATCTGTCGGCCAATAAAGCGAAGTACAAGCAGGATCCGAAAGGCTTTTACGATGCCTTGAACACCATCGTCGGGCCCGTGGTGGATGCCGAGGGCATCTCCAAGAGCATCATGACGGTCAAGTACTCGCGCAATGCCACACCTGCGCAAATGAAAACCTTTGAAGAAAACTTCAAGCGCGGCCTCTTCCAGTTCTATGGCAATGCCTTGCTCGAGTACAACAATCAGGGCATTACCGTTGACGCGGCCAAGGATGAGTCGGGAGACCGTACCAGCGTTGGCATGACGGTCAAAGGCAGCAATGGCGCGATCTACCCTGTGTCCTACACACTCGAAAAGATCAATGGCGAGTGGAAGCTGCGTAATGTGATCATCAACGGCATCAACATCGGCAAGCTGTTCCGTGATCAGTTCAGCGACGCGATGCAGCGCAATGGCAATAACCTGGACGCGACCATCAACGGTTGGGCCGGTGAAGTCGCCAAAGCCAAGGAAAAGACCGACGCAGAAACGACTCAGAAGAAGCCCGCCCAATGAGTGAGTCGGCTGTCAGCATGGGCGAGGCCGGTGAGCTGATGCTCCGCGGCGTACTCGATTACCGTACCGGGCCGGCCTTGCGCAAGCAGGGTCAGGCCTTGATCAAGTCGAGCACGGCGCCGGCCCTGGTAGTTGATTGCTCGGGTGTGCAAAAGTCCAGCAGCGTCGGTTTGTCGTTGTTGCTGTGTTTCATGCGTGACGCGCAAGCGGCGGGCAAGGCGCTGAGCATTCGTGCATTGCCTGACGACATGCGTGAAATCGCTCAGGTCAGCGAATTGACCGAGCTGTTGGCACACCCCTAACTATCATCTATAAAGAAGCCCCCCGTCAGAGTCCTGCTATGCGGGGTTCGCAGGCGCGGGGCTTTTTTGTATGATGTCCGACCCGCGCGCACAGGGCGCCGATTGAGGTTGAGCATGCAGGCCAACGAAGTGAAGAGCTTTCTTGAAGGAAAGCTGTCCGAGACTCTTTTATCAGTACAGGTAGAAGTTGAGGGCGAAGGCTGCAACTTTCAGCTGAACGTGATTAGCGATGAACTGGCGGCATTGAGCCCGGTCAAGCGTCAGCAGCAGATCTATGCCCATTTGAACCCATGGATCACCGATGGCAGCATCCATGCGGTCACTATGAAATTTTTCAGCAGCGCGGCCTGGGCCGAGCGCACCTGAGCCCAAGGGCGTCGAGATTCTTATGGATAAACTGATTATTACCGGCGGTGTTCGTCTTGATGGCGAAATCCGCATTTCCGGGGCAAAGAACTCTGCCCTGCCGATTCTGGCGGCAACGCTGCTGTGCGATGGCCCGGTGACGGTCGCCAACCTGCCGCACCTGCACGACATCACCACCATGATCGAGCTGTTCGGTCGCATGGGCATTGAGCCGGTGATCGACGAGAAACTCAGCGTCGAAATCGACCCGCGGACCATCAAGACCCTGATCGCTCCGTACGAACTGGTTAAAACCATGCGTGCGTCGATTCTGGTTCTGGGCCCGATGGTCGCGCGTTTTGGTGAAGCTGAAGTCGCACTGCCTGGCGGTTGCGCCATCGGTTCGCGTCCGGTCGACCTGCACATCCGTGGCCTTGAAGCCATGGGTGCAGTCATTGACGTGGAAGGCGGCTACATCAAGGCCAAGGCGCCAGAAGGCGGCCTGCGCGGTGCAAACTTCTTCTTCGATACCGTCAGTGTGACCGGTACCGAGAACATCATGATGGCAGCCGCTCTGGCCAAGGGCCGCAGCGTTCTGGCTAACGCCGCTCGCGAGCCTGAAGTCGTCGACCTGGCGAACTTCCTGAACGCCATGGGCGCGAAGGTTTCCGGTGCCGGCACCGACACCATCACCATCGACGGCGTCGAACGTCTGCACACGACCACTTACAAAGTGATGCCGGACCGTATCGAAACCGGTACTTACCTGGTGGCTGCTGCCGTGACTGGCGGCCGCGTGAAGGTCAAGGACACCGATCCGACCATCCTTGAAGCCGTTCTGGAAAAACTCAAGGAAGCCGGCGCTGAAATCACTACCGGTGAAGACTGGATCGAGCTGAACATGCACGGCAAGCGGCCGAAAGCCGTCAACGTGCGTACCGCTCCGTACCCGGCGTTCCCGACCGACATGCAAGCGCAGTTCATCTCCCTCAACGCGATTGCCGAAGGCACTGGCGCTGTGATCGAGACGATCTTCGAAAACCGCTTCATGCACGTCTACGAGCTGCACCGCATGGGCGCTCACATCCAGGTCGAAGGCAACACTGCGATCGTCACCGGCATCGAGAAACTCAAGGGCGCGCCAGTCATGGCCACCGACCTGCGGGCATCGGCCAGCCTGGTGATTTCGGCGCTGATCGCCGAAGGCGACACGCTGATCGATCGCATCTACCACATCGACCGTGGTTACGAGTGCATCGAAGAGAAACTGCAGATGCTCGGCGCGAAAATCCGCCGCGTACCGGGCTAGTTTCTGCTTCATGGGCGCAGGGACGTGCCCGTTGATTTGTTAAGATCGAGCCCGTTACGGCTCGATGTGTGTCCGGCGCCATTTGCGACCGGGCATGAGTACCTTGATAAGGACTGACGTTTCCCATGTTGACCATCGCACTGTCCAAGGGCCGCATCCTTGACGACACCCTGCCGCTTCTGGCTGAAGCGGGCATCGTGCCGACCGAGAATCCGGACAAGAGCCGCAAGCTGATCATCCCCACGACCCAGGCCGACGTGCGCTTGCTGATCGTGCGCGCCACCGATGTGCCGACCTACGTCGAGCATGGTGCCGCTGACCTGGGCGTCGCCGGTAAAGATGTGCTGATGGAATACGGCGGCCAGGGCCTGTACGAGCCACTGGACCTGCAAATTGCCCAGTGCAAGCTGATGACCGCGGGTAAAGTCGGTGCAATCGAGCCCAAGGGCCGTCTGCGCATCGCGACCAAGTTCGTCAACGTTGCCAAGCGTTATTACGCCGAGCAGGGTCGTCAGGTCGACATCATCAAGCTGTATGGCTCGATGGAGCTGGCACCGCTGATCGGTCTGGCGGACAAGATCATCGACGTGGTCGATACCGGTAACACGCTGCGGGCCAACGGTCTGGAGCCACAGGATTTCATTGCTGCCATCAGCTCCCGGCTGATCGTCAACAAAGCTTCGATGAAAATGCAGCACGCCCGTATCCAGGCGTTGATCGACACCCTGCGCAAGGCAGTGGAGTCTCGACACCGCGGCTGATTCACCTGCGCGACGCTCCGTCGCGCCCGTCTATCCGCCTCATAGCCAGAATTCTCAGGTGCCCAAGCGGATGGAGTGCTAGCTTCGGGTGCCTGAGTTTTTGCCAATCCTATGAGGCTCTCGCTATGACCGCACCGACTGCAATTCGCCGACTCAACGCTGCTGACCCGGATTTCGTGCATCATCTGGATCATCTGCTGAGCTGGGAAAGTGTGTCTGACGACTCGGTCAATCAGCGGGTGCTGGACATCATCAAGGCTGTGCGTGAGCGCGGCGACGCGGCGCTGGTTGAATTCACCCAGAAGTTCGACGGTCTGCAAGTGGCGTCGATGGCCGACCTGATCCTGCCGCGCGAGCGCCTGGAACTGGCACTGACCCGGATCACCGTGCCTCAGCGCGAAGCGCTGGAAAAAGCCGCAGCGCGGGTGCGCAGCTACCACGAAAAACAGAAGCAGGACTCCTGGAGCTACACCGAAGCCGACGGCACAGTGCTGGGCCAGAAAGTCACGCCGCTGGATCGCGCTGGTCTGTATGTACCGGGCGGCAAGGCGTCTTATCCGTCTTCAGTGTTGATGAACGCGATTCCGGCCAAGGTGGCCGGCGTGACCGAAGTGGTCATGGTCGTGCCGACGCCACGCGGTGAAGTCAACGAACTGGTGCTGGCCGCAGCGTGCATCGCTGGCGTCGACCGTGTGTTCACCATCGGTGGCGCGCAAGCGGTTGCCGCGCTGGCCTATGGCACCGAAAGCGTGCCGAAGGTCGACAAGGTCGTTGGTCCGGGCAACATCTATGTCGCCACCGCCAAGCGCCACGTGTTCGGCCAGGTCGGTATCGACATGATTGCCGGCCCATCGGAAATCCTTGTGGTGTGCGACGGTCAGACCGATCCGGACTGGATCGCCATGGACCTGTTCTCCCAGGCCGAGCACGACGAAGACGCGCAGGCGATTCTGGTCAGCCCCGATGCCGGGTTCCTCGACCAGGTGGCGGCAAGCATCGCCAAACTGCTGCCGACCATGGAACGCGCCGAAATCATCAACACCTCGATCAATGGCCGTGGTGCGCTGATTCAGGTGCGTGACATGCAGCAAGCCATCGACGTGGCCAACCGCATTGCGCCGGAACACCTGGAACTGTCGGTGGCTGATCCGCAAGCCTGGTTGCCGCAGATCCGCCACGCCGGTGCGATCTTCATGGGCCGCCACACGTCCGAGGCCTTGGGCGATTACTGTGCCGGTCCCAACCACGTGCTGCCGACTTCCGGCACCGCGCGTTTCTCCTCGCCGCTGGGTGTGTATGACTTCCAGAAACGTTCGTCGATCATCTTCTGCTCCGAGCAGGGTGCCTCCGAACTGGGCAAGACCGCGTCCGTGCTGGCCCGTGGCGAGTCGCTGACCGCTCACGCCCGTAGCGCCGAATACCGCATCATTGACGACAAGCAGGGGAACTGAACATGAGCAAATTCTGGAGCCCGTTCGTCAAGAACCTGGTGCCTTACGTACCGGGCGAGCAGCCGAAACTGGCGAAGCTGGTCAAGCTCAACACTAACGAAAACCCTTACGGGCCATCGCCCAAAGCACTGGCGGCGATGCAAACCGAACTGAATGACAACCTGCGTCTGTACCCGGACCCCAACAGCGACCTGCTCAAGCAGGCGGTGGCCGAGTATTACGGTGTGCAGGGCAATCAGGTGTTCCTCGGCAATGGTTCGGATGAAGTGCTGGCGCACATCTTTCACGGTTTGCTGCAACACGATAAACCGCTGCTGTTCCCGGACATCAGCTACAGCTTTTATCCGGTGTATTGCGGCTTGTACGGCATTCCATTCGACGCGGTACCGCTGGACGAGCAGTTCCAGATTCGCGTCTCGGACTACGCCAAGCCGAACGGCGGGATCATTTTCCCCAACCCGAATGCGCCGACCGGTTGCCTGTTGGCGCTGGACGCCGTGGAGCAAATCCTCAAGGACAGCCCTGATTCGGTGGTGGTGGTCGACGAAGCCTATGTCGATTTCGGCGGTGAAACCGCAATCAGCCTGGTCGACCGTTACCCGAACCTGCTGGTGACTCAGACCCTCTCCAAGTCGCGTTCGCTGGCCGGTTTGCGCGTGGGCCTGGCGGTAGGGCATCCGGACCTGATCGAGGCGCTGGAGCGGATCAAGAACAGCTTCAACTCCTATCCCCTGGATCGCCTGGCGATTGTCGGTGCGGCAGCGGCATTTGCCGATCGCGAGCACTTCGACAAGACCTGCCGGCTGGTGATCGAGAGTCGTGAGTGGGTGGTCAAGCACATGCAGGAGAAGGGCTTTGAGGTGTTGCCGTCGGCGGCGAACTTCATCTTCGCCCGTCACCCGCAGCATGACGCGGCCGGCCTGGCGGCGAAGTTGCGCGAGCAAGGCGTGATCGTCCGGCACTTCAAGCAGGAACGGATTGCCCAGTTCCTGCGCATCACCATCGGTACGCCAGAGCAGAACCAGGCGTTGATCGACGGCCTCGGCGATCTCTAAAACCCTCCCCGATCCTGTGGGAGCGAGCCTGCTCGCGATAACGGTCCGGCATTCAACATAAATGCTGAATGTTATGGCCTCTTCGCGAGCAGGCTCGCTCCCACAGGTTTTGTGTGGTGGCGGGTTACTCGTGATGCGGTTCACCGAGGAACGTCAACGAGCTGAACACCCCTCGCGTCGCCACATCCGGATTGTCCTTCAACGGGATTTCCACCTGCGCGGCAATCACATTCAACCCCTCATTGCGCACCAGCACCTGTGCCCGGCCTTCAGCATCGGTTTCCGTGCTCAAGGTGTTCGGCGCATTGCGATAGTCGCCAATCAATTTGATCCCCGCCGCCGGTTTGCCATCGAGCAACACCCGCACCGGCAATGATTTGCCCGGGCCAACAGTCAACGGATCAACTTCCGGCACAATCAGCAGTTTGATCTGATCAAGCGCAGGCAGCTTTGCTCCCGGCTGATAAATCGCCAGGCTGTACTTGAACGTCTGGGTCGATTCGATGGCGCCCGGTACTTTGCTGYGCCCCTGATTGATCCACTTTTTGTCGGCGGTCTGCGACCACATGCCATTGTCCAGCGCCACGGCCAGTACCGCTGGTGACTTGAGCGGTTGCAGGCGCGCGTGATCGGCCAGGCGTTCTACGGTGACCGGGATCATCTTGCCGCCGATGTCATAGGCCCAGGCGCCGCTGATTTTCTGCGCCTTGAAGGCGTTGTCTTCGGCGCCGTGGCCGTAGATGACTTCGATGTTGCCGCGACGTTGTTCGGTCCACAGGCCATGGGCCGAGACCTGGCCGGTAAACAGCAGGCCGAGCAGCAGGCTGAGCGCTACGGGTTTGAGGTGTTGCATGGTGACTTCCTTTTACAGGTTGAGTGTCTGGCTGACGGTGAAATTGCGCGGCTCGCCGGGATCACCGCGACCATAGAGGCTGGCCGCGGGGCCCTTGAGCACGCTGGCAGGAATCATGCTGATGGATTGCGGGATATCGCGGATGGCGCTGTCGGTTTTGGTCGCGCAGGACGATCGCGTGGCGCGATAGCCGTTCACCGGGCCGGTGGCAGACGCGTAATCGGAGGTGACGCTGATGGTGTCCGGTTCAAGCGGTTGTGGGGCTTCGATGAACACCGGATCCCCCGGCAGGCCCTGGGCCAGGCCTGCCAGAGGAGCAAATTTACGAGACGGCATGAGATCGTTCCAATAGCGATATTGAAACAATATAACATGCCTAATGAGAGTGTATGCTTTTAGGGCGCGTCTGCATCAGCAGAGGTATTGGGTGTTGCCGAAGGCGTTAAAAGATCACAGCCTCCGGCAACTCCTATGGGCTTACTCTTCTTCTTTGACCGGGGCGGGTGGCGGACGCAAGCCGATTTCCGCAGTCAGCTTGAGCTCCTTGCCGTTGCGCATGACCTGAACAGTCACTTTGTCAGTCGGTTTGATCCGCGCCACCTGGTTCATCGAACGGCGGCCATCACCGGCCGGTTCGCCGTCAATGCTGAGGATCACATCGCCCAGTTGCAGGCCGGCTTTTTGTGCCGGGCCGTCGCGGAAAATCCCCGCAACGACAATCCCCGGACGCCCGGACAGGCCATACGATTCCGCCAGTTCCTGACTCAACGGCTGCACTTCAATCCCCAACCAGCCGCGAATCACCTGGCCGTGCTCGATGATCGACTTCATGACTTCCATTGCCAGCTTGATCGGGATCGCGAAACCAATGCCTTGTGAGCCGCCGGACTTGGAGAAAATCGCGGTGTTGATCCCGGTGAGGTTACCGTTGGCGTCTATCAGTGCACCGCCGGAGTTGCCTGGGTTGATCGCGGCGTCGGTCTGGATGAAGTCTTCGTAGTTGTTCAGGCCCAACTGATTACGCCCGGTGGCGCTGATGATGCCCATGGTCACGGTCTGGCCGACGCCAAACGGGTTGCCGATGGCCAGCGCGACATCGCCGACGCGGATGTTTTCCGAGCGGCCGACGGTGATCGACGGCAGGTTTTTCAAATCGATTTTCAGCACCGCGAGGTCGGTTTCCGGGTCGCTGCCGATCACGCGAGCGAGGGTTTCACGACCATCCTTGAGCGCGACGACAATCTGGTCGGCGCCTGAGGTCACGTGGTTATTGGTCAGCAAATAACCTTCAGGACTCATGATCACCCCGGAACCGAGGCTCGACTCCATGCGCTTCTGCTTGGGCGCATTGTCGCCGAAGAACCGCCGGAATTGCGGGTCTTCAAACAACGGATGGCTGGTTTTGTTGACCACTTTGGTGGTGTAGAGGTTGACCACTGCCGGTGCGGCAATGACCACGGCATCGGCGTAAGACACCGGCCCCTGTTGGGTCTGAGTGGTTTGTGGGGCTTGTTGCAGGTTCACATCCAGGCTTGGCAAGCCGACCCATTGCGGGTAACGCTGGATGATCAACAACGCGATAAGCACGCCGGCCAGCAGCGGCCAGCCAAAAAAACGCAGACCCTTGAGCATTGAACAAATCCTGGGAGGTTACGAAGGACCATGGACGGCCCATAATGTCGCGCATTATACGAGGCCGCGCGCGCCTCTGAACGGGATATTTAGGAGTCTTTTATGGCCGTCGCCCTGAGCACCCTGGTGGAAGAAGCGGATCGTTACCTTGCCAGTTCGCGGATTGCCGACTATTGCCCCAATGGCCTGCAAGTCGAAGGTCGGCCGCAGGTCACGCGTATCGTCAGCGGCGTCACGGCCAGCCAGGCGTTGCTCGATGCCGCGGTCGAAGCCAAGGCCGATCTGGTGCTGGTTCACCACGGCTACTTCTGGAAAGGTGAAAACCCCTGCATTACCGGTATGAAGCAGCGTAGGCTCAAAACCCTGCTCAAGCACGACATCAGCCTCCTGGCCTATCACCTGCCGCTGGATGTGCACCCGGAAGTGGGCAACAACGTGCAACTGGCTCGCCAACTGGACATTACCGTCGAAGGTCCGCTGGACCCGGAAAACCTCAAAGTGGTCGGGCTGGTCGGTTCGCTTGCCGAACCCATGACCGCGCGCGACTTTGCCCGTCAGGTGCAAGAGGTCATGGGCCGCGAGCCGTTGCTGATCGAGGGCAGTAAAATGGTCCGGCGCGTCGGCTGGTGCACGGGCGGTGGCCAGGGTTATATCGATCAGGCGGTGCAGGCCGGTGTCGATCTGTATCTGAGCGGCGAAGCGTCCGAGCAAACCTTCCACAGCGCCCGGGAGAACGACATCAGCTTCATCGCCGCCGGCCATCACGCCACCGAACGCTTCGGTGTACAGGCGCTGGGGGATTATCTGGCTCGACGGTTTGCCCTTGAACACATTTTCATCGATTGCCCGAATCCGATTTGATAACCGAAAATCAACGATGGGAGCGGGCCTGCGGCGCCCGAACGAGCAGGTATATTCATATGCTCTTTCGATCTAGTCGGCGTCCTGATTAGAAGAGGTCGCTGTGCTAGCATTCGCCGCTCGAACACGGCCCGCTGGCCGTTCATAAGAAAGCTTTCGTGAGTAGCCATGGTCGACAAACTGACGCATCTGAAACAGCTGGAGGCGGAAAGCATCCACATCATCCGCGAGGTGGCCGCCGAGTTCGACAATCCGGTGATGCTGTACTCCATCGGTAAAGACTCCGCCGTGATGCTGCATCTGGCACGCAAGGCGTTCTTCCCGGGCAAGCTGCCGTTTCCGGTGATGCACGTCGACACCCAATGGAAATTTCAGGAGATGTACAGCTTCCGCGACAAGATGGTCGCAGAGCTGGGCCTTGACCTGATTACCTACGTCAACCCGGAAGGCGTGGCTCAAGGGATCAACCCCTTCACCCACGGCAGTGCCAAGCACACCGACATCATGAAGACCGAAGGCCTGAAACAGGCTTTGGACAAGTACGGCTTCGACGCAGCCTTCGGTGGTGCGCGCCGCGATGAAGAGAAATCCCGCGCCAAGGAGCGCGTGTACTCATTCCGCGACAGCAAGCACCGCTGGGACCCGAAAAACCAGCGCCCGGAGCTGTGGAACGTCTACAACGGCAAGGTCAACAAAGGCGAATCGATCCGCGTATTCCCGCTGTCGAACTGGACCGAGCTGGATATCTGGCAGTACATCTACCTTGAAGGCATCCCGATCGTCCCGCTGTACTTCGCTGCCGAGCGCGAGGTCATCGAGAAGAACGGCACGCTGATCATGATCGACGACGAGCGCATCCTCGAGCACCTGAGCGACGAAGACAAAGCCCGCATCGTCAAAAAGAAAGTGCGTTTCCGTACCCTTGGCTGCTACCCGTTGACGGGCGCGGTGGAGTCCGAGGCCGAAAGCCTCACGGACATCATTCAGGAAATGCTCCTGACGCGAACTTCCGAGCGCCAGGGCCGAGTCATCGATCACGATGGCGCCGGCTCGATGGAAGACAAAAAACGTCAAGGTTATTTCTAAGGGGCTGTCATGTCGCATCAATCTGATTTGATCAGCGAGGACATCCTCGCCTACCTGGGCCAGCACGAACGTAAAGAGCTGCTGCGCTTTCTGACTTGCGGTAACGTCGACGACGGCAAGAGCACCCTGATCGGGCGCCTGCTGCACGACTCCAAGATGATCTACGAGGATCATCTGGAAGCCATTACCCGCGACTCGAAAAAAGTCGGCACCACCGGTGACGACATCGACCTGGCGTTGCTGGTCGACGGTCTGCAGGCCGAGCGTGAACAAGGCATCACCATCGATGTCGCGTACCGCTATTTCTCCACCGCCAAGCGCAAATTCATCATTGCCGACACCCCTGGCCATGAGCAGTACACCCGCAACATGGCCACCGGTGCATCCACCTGTGACCTGGCGATCATCCTGGTCGACGCCCGTTACGGCGTGCAGACCCAGACCCGTCGCCACAGCTTCATTGCCTCGTTGCTGGGCATCAAGCACATCGTCGTCGCCATCAACAAGATGGACCTCAAGGACTTCGATCAGGGCGTGTTCGAGTCGATCAAGGCCGATTACCTGAAGTTCGCTGAAGGCTTGAAGATGAAGCCTACCAGCATGCATTTCGTGCCGATGTCGGCGCTGAAAGGCGACAACGTGGTGAATAAATCCGAGCGCTCGCCGTGGTACACCGGCCAGTCGCTGATGGAGATTCTTGAAACCGTGGAAGTCGCGGGCGACCGTAACTTCACCGACCTGCGTTTCCCGGTGCAGTACGTCAACCGGCCGAACCTGAACTTCCGCGGTTTCGCCGGCACCCTGGCCAGCGGCATCGTCAAGAAGGGCGACGAAGTCGTGGTGCTGCCGTCGGGCAAGAGCAGCCGCGTGAAATCCATCGTTACCTTCGAAGGTGAGCTGGAACACGCAGGTCCGGGTCAGGCGGTGACGCTGACCATGGAAGACGAAATCGACATCTCCCGTGGCGACTTGCTGGTGCATGCCGACAACGTGCCACCGGTCACCGACAGCTTCGAAGCGATGCTGGTGTGGATGGCTGAAGAGCCGATGCTGCCGGGCAAGAAGTACGACATCAAGCGCGCCACCAGTTACGTGCCGGGCTCGATTGCCAGCATCGTCAACAAGGTCGACGTGAACACTCTGGAAGAAGGCCCGGCCAGCGCCTTGCAGCTGAATGAGATCGGTAAGGTCAAGATCAGCCTCGACGCGCCGATTGCCCTCGACGGTTATGAAAGCAACCGCACCACCGGTTCGTTCATCATCATCGACCGCTTGACCAACGGCACCGTCGGCGCCGGCATGATCGTCGCCCAGCCTTTGGCGCATGGCAGCTCCACGCACCATGGAAAACTGGCCCATGTAGCCACCGAAGAGCGTGCCCAGCGCTTCGGCCAGCAACCGGCTACCGTGCTGTTCAGCGGCCTCTCGGGCGCGGGCAAAAGCACTTTGGCCTATGCAGTTGAACGCAAGCTGTTCGACATGGGCCGTGCGGTGTTTGTACTCGATGGGCAGAACCTGCGTCACGACCTGAACAAAGGTCTGCCGCTGGATCGCGCCGGGCGTGCCGAGAACTGGCGCCGTGCGGCTCACGTCGCACGTCAGTTCAACGAAGCCGGTTTGCTGACCCTGGCGGCGTTTGTCGCACCGGACGCCGAAGGCCGTGCACAGGCCAAGGCGCTGATTGGTGATGACCGCTTGCTGACCGTTTACGTGCAGGCGTCGCCGATGGTCTGCGCCGCACGTGATCCGCAAGGTTTGTACGCTGCAGGTGGCGACAACATCCCGGGCGATTCCTTCCCGTACGACGTGCCGCTGGACGCCGACCTTGTGGTCGACACCCAGACGCTGTCGCTGGAAGAAAGCGTCAAGCAAGTGCTGGACCTGCTGCGTAAACGCGGCGCGATCTAAGCGTTAGCGGCCAATAAAAAGCCCGCAGATGAGCAATCATCTGCGGGCTTTTTTGTGTCTGGTCGGGCCCCATCGCGAGCAGGCTCGCTCCCACATGGAGTTTCTATTGAATACAAATTTTGTATTCACAACAAATTAACTGTGGGAGCGAGCCTGCTCGCGATAGGGCCGGTACAGACACCTGATTACTTCCCGGGATACTCGCGATGCATCTGTGCAAGCAGCGCATCCTTGTCTTCCCACAACTGGTTGATCCAGCCCTGGAACTCCAGGCGGTACACGCCGTCCTGATCGTAGTTCTTGCCGATGAACTGCGGCGGGATCTTCAGTTCCTGAAAGTGCACCACCACCTCTTTCACGTTGCCACACAGCAGGTCCCAATAACCGGGGCGCCCGGCCGGGTAGTGAATGGTCACATTGACGATGGCTTCCAGTTGCTCACCCATGGCATCCAGCACAAACGCGATACCGCCAGCCTTGGGCTTGAGCAGGTAGCGCAAGGGCGATTGCTGCTGCGCATGCTTGCCTTCGGTGAAGCGCGTGCCTTCGACGAAGTTGAAAATCCCCACCGGGTTATTGCGGAACTTGTCGCAGGTCTTGCGGGTGGTTTCCAGGTCTTTGCCTTTCTTCTCCGGGTGCTTTTCCAGATAGGCCTTGGAGTAGCGCTTCATGAACGGGAAGCCCAGCGCCCACCAGGCCAGGCCGATCACCGGCACCCAGATCAGCTCTTGTTTGAGGAAGAATTTCAGCGGGCGAATCCGGCGGTTGAGCACGTACTGCAACACCATGATGTCGACCCAGCTCTGGTGGTTGCTGGTGATCAGGTACGAGTGTTGATAGTCCAGGCCTTCGAGCCCGCTGAGCGTCCAGTGCGTGTGCCCGAGCAAGTCCATCCAGGCCTTGTTGTTGCTGATCCAGGCTTCATGGATGTGGCTCATCAGCCAGTCGGTGAAGCGCTGTGCGGTCGGGAAGGGCAGCAGTAATTTGAAGATTGCCACGACAAACAGCGGTGTGCAGCAGACGATCGTGTTCAGCGCCAACAACAGCGAGGCGATCACGCCTCGCAAGGGTGCAGGTAGAGAATCCAGCATTTAAACATCCATAGGTCGGTTGGCGGCTTGAATCGCAGTCAGGGCAATGGTGTAGACGATGTCGTCGACCTGAGCGCCGCGCGGCAAATCATTCACCGGTTTGCGCAGGCCTTGCAGCATCGGTCCCAGGCTGACGCAGTCGGCGCTGCGTTGCACGGCTTTGTGAGTGGTGTTGCCAGTGTTCAGGTCGGGGAAAATGAACACGGTTGCCCGACCGGCTACCTGACTGTTCGGCGCCAGTTGCCGGGCCACGACTTCGTTGGCCGCGGCGTCGTACTGCAACGGCCCGTCGATCAGCAGCGCGTTTTGCGCTTCGTGGGCGAGCAGAGTGGCCTCGCGGACTTTCTCGACTTCTTCGCCGCTGGCCGACTCACCGCTGGAGTAGCTGAGCATCGCCACCCGTGGCGTGATCCCGAAGGCAGCGGCGGAGTCGGCGCTTTGCAGGGCGATCTCGGCCAGCTCGCTGGCGCTGGGGTGCGGGTTCATGATGCAGTCGCCGTAGACCAGCACTTCCTCCGGGAACAGCATGAAAAATACCGACGACACCAACGTGCAGCCGGGTGCGGTCTTGATCAGTTGCAACGCCGGGCGAATGGTATTGGCGGTGGAGTGGATGACCCCGGACACCAGCCCGTCGACTTCATCCAGGGCGAGCATCATGGTGCCGATCACCACGGTGTCTTCCAGCTGTTGCTCGGCCATTGGCGCATTGAGGCTTTTGGTCTTGCGCAACGCGACCATCGGTTCGACATACCGCTGACGGATCAGGTCCGGGTCGAGAATCTCCAGGCCCTCAGGCAACTCGATGCCCTGGGCGCGCGCGACCGCTTGTACGTCTTCGGGTTTGGCCAGCAACACGCAACGGGCAATGCCGCGGGCCTGGCAGATCGCGGCCGCCTGCACGGTCAACGGTTCGCTACCTTCGGGCAGGACGATACGTTTGTTGGCCGCCTGGGCGCGCTGGATCAGTTGATAGCGGAACACTGCCGGCGACAGGCGCATTTCACGCGGCGTGCCGCAGCGCTGGTGCAGCCAGTTGGCGTCGAGATGGCTGGCGACGAAATCGGTGATGATTTCCGCACGCTCGCGGTCGTCGATCGGGATCTCCTTGTTCAAGCCATTCAACTGGTTGGCGGTTTCGTAGGAGCCGGTGCTCACCGACAACACCGGCAAACCGGCCTGCAAGGCGCCTCGGCAGAGGTCCATGATCCGTGGGTCGGGCAGGGTGCCGCTGGTCAGCAGCAGCCCGGCCAGCGGCACGCCATTGATCGCGGCGAGGCTGACGGCGAGGATGATGTCGTCGCGATCGCCGGGGGTCACCACCAGCACGCCGGGCTTGAGCAGTTCGACCGTGTTGCGCATGGTGCGGGCGCAGATAATGATCTTGCTCATGCGCCGGGTTTCATAGTCGCCGGCGTTGAGCACCTGAGCGCCCATCAAGTCCGCGACGTCACGGGTGCGCGGCGCGTTCAGTTCCGGCTGGAACGGAATGCAGCCCAGCAGCCGGAAGTCGCCGCTGCGCAGCAAGGGCGAGTGTTCCTTCAGGCGGGCGGCGAAAGCCTCCATGCTTTCATCGGTCTTGACCTTGTTGAGGATCACGCCGAGCACTTTCGGGTCCTTCGGACCGCCGAACAATTGCGCTTGCAACTCGACCCGGCCAGACAATTCGGTGAGCACTTCGTTTTCCGGTGCCGAAACCAGAATCACCTCGGCATCCAGGCTTTTCGCCAGGTGCAGGTTGACCCGCGCAGCGTAGCTGGCGCTGCGGGTCGGGACCATGCCTTCGACGACCAGCACGTCTTTGCCGATGGCGGCTTGCTGGTACAGGGTGATGATTTCTTCCAGCAGCTCATCCAGCTGACCGTCGCCGAGCATCCGCTCGACATGAGCCAGGCCCAGCGGTTGCGGCGGCTTCAGACCGTGGGTGCGGGCCACCAGTTCGGTGGAACGTTCAGGGCCGGTGTCACCAGGGTGCGGCTGGGCAATCGGTTTGAAGAAGCCGACTTTCAGCCCGGCTCGCTCAAGGGTACGCACCAGCCCGAGGCTGATGGAGGTCAGACCCACACCAAAATCGGTGGGCGCGATAAAAAAAGTTTGCATGCGGATTCTCTGGAGGTGCATGGCAATGGCGATGGCCTATATCTGGCTGTCTGCCGAAATCAGACGTCAAGGTTATCGCTAACCGAGCCTTGAGCGCACCAACCGCAATCAAAGGGTTGGCCTATTTTTTCAATACGCTTGGCGGAGTCCAGAACCCAGGTTCGTGATTGCCAGGGTGGCTGGTGGCGCAGATGCTGGGTATGGCCGCAGGAAAGCTCGACAACCCAGTGTCCATCCTCGTCCTGATGGAAGCCTTCGATCGTCGACCCTGTCGACGCGACACGTCCGTCCGGGTTCTGTTCGCTTTCGGACGATGGCTTCGCTAAACTTGGTCTTTCTATATTCTTATGCAAAAGGTCTCGCCCCATGCTGATCGCCGCCAATAAGGCTGTCTCCATCGACTATACCCTGACCAACGACGCTGGTGAGGTCATCGACAGCTCTGCCGGCGGCGCACCGCTGGTCTACCTGCAAGGCGCAGGTAACATCATCCCGGGCCTGGAAAAAGCCCTGGAAGGTAAAGCAGTCGGTGACGAACTGAACGTCTCCGTAGAACCTGAAGATGCCTACGGCGAATACGCTGCCGAACTGGTCAGCACCCTGAGCCGCAGCATGTTCGAAGGCGTCGACGAACTGGAAGTGGGCATGCAGTTCCACGCTTCCGCGCCAGACGGCCAGATGCAAATCGTCACCATCCGTGATCTGGACGGCGACGACGTGACCGTTGACGGCAACCACCCGTTGGCCGGTCAGCGCTTGAACTTCAAGGTCAAAATCATCGACATCCGTGAAGCCAGCCAGGAAGAAATCGCTCATGGTCACGTCCATGGCGAAGGTGGCCATCACCACTGATTTTCTGCGCTAAGCTTCGAGAACTGGAGAGGCGCCCGAGGGGCGCCTTTTTAGTCCGCGGCTGTCCTTGGCGACATCGCCAAGAGGCTGTTTCGAGAAGAACACGGGAAATTTGGAGTTCGTCATGAGTGCTTTTCACGACCTTACATTGAAGACTTTGGATGGCCAGGAGTTACCTCTGGCGCCCTTCAAAGGGCACGTCGTGCTGGTGGTCAACGTCGCCTCCAAGTGTGGTTTGACCCCGCAGTACGCGGCTCTGGAAAACCTCTACCAGCAATACAAGGGCAAAGGTTTCAGTGTGCTGGGTTTGCCGTGCAACCAGTTTGCCGGGCAAGAGCCAGGTACTGAAAGCGAGATCAAAGAGTTCTGCAGCCTCAACTATGGCGTGACCTTTCCGCTGTCCAGCAAGCTGGAAGTCAACGGTCACGACCGTCATCAGCTGTACCGGCTGTTGGCGGGCGAGGGCGCGGAATTCCCGGGTGACATCACCTGGAACTTCGAGAAATTCCTCCTCGGCAAAGATGGTCGCGTGCTGGCGCGTTTCTCGCCACGTACTGCGCCGGATGATCCGACGATTGTTCAGGCGATCGAAAAAGCCCTGGTCTGAACCTGTCTCCCGTAGGAGCACGGCTTGCCGGCGATAGCGATCTCAAGAACGCCATCGCTGGCAAGCCGTGCACCTACAGACCCCCCCCCTGTCTTTTGAACCTTAATCACCTAAATCAATAGTGCTATTCAAGGCTGGCAAGTCTCCATATTATCGCCGTCATAAAGTTATTTTCACGTGGAGCGTCCCATGCCCGTCAAAGCCTTGTTCAAACCGTTCAACCTCGGTGCCCTGGCGCTGCCGACCCGTGTGGTCATGGCGCCGATGACCCGGTCGTTTTCCCCGGGCGGCGTGCCGAATTCGAAGGTCATCGAGTACTACTGCCGGCGCGCTGCCGCAGGTGTGGGGCTGATCATCACCGAGGGCACCACGGTTGGCCACAAGGCTTCCAACGGTTACCCGAACGTCCCGCACTTTTACGGCGAAGCGGCGTTGGCCGGCTGGAAAAAAGTTGTTGATGCGGTCCACGCCGAAGGCGGCAAGATCGTTCCGCAGTTGTGGCACGTCGGCAGCGTACGGCGCATCGGCACCGAGCCGGATGCGAGCGTGCCAGGCTACGGCCCTTCGGAAAAACTCAAGGACGGTCAGGTCGTGGTTCACGGCATGACTCAACAGGATATCCAGGACGTGATCGCGGCCTTCGCCCAGGCCGCCAAAGACGCGCAGAGCATTGGCATGGACGGCGTCGAGATTCACGGCGCCCACGGCTATCTGGTCGACCAGTTCTTCTGGGAAGGCAGCAACCAGCGCACCGACGAATACGGTGGCAGCCTGGCCAATCGTTCGCGCTTTGCCATTGAGCTGATCCAGGCCGTGCGTGCGGCGGTCGGTCCGGGCTACCCGATCATCTTCCGTTACTCGCAGTGGAAGCAGCAGGACTACACCGCACGTCTGGTGCAAACCCCGGAGGCGTTGGGCGAATTTCTCCAGCCACTGTCCGATGCCGGCGTGGATATCTTCCACTGCTCTACACGGCGTTTCTGGGAGCCGGAGTTCGACGGTTCCGAGCTGAACCTCGCAGGCTGGACCCGCAAACTGACGGGCAAGCCGACCATCACCGTGGGCAGCGTGGGGCTGGACGGTGAGTTCCTGCAGTTCATGGTCAACACCGACAAAGTCGCGCAACCGGCCAGCCTGGAGAACCTGCTGGAGCGTTTGAACAACGAAGAGTTCGACCTGGTGGCCGTGGGGCGCGCCTTGCTGGTCGACCCGGACTGGGCACAGAAAGTCCGCGAAGGTCGCGAGCAGGGCATCCTGCCGTTCAGTCGTGAGGCGTTGATGACGCTGGTTTGATCGAATGGGGCATGGACATCAAAGGCTGTGCCCCGATTTGCACCTCGCAAGCCCCGCGCAACTGTCCTTCAAATTGCTCGACGATTGCCCCCCAGCCCTGCCGACTGGCGTGCTGACGCGCGTTCAGTCGTATGCAGCGCAAGGTTTCTGCCTCTTCCAACAACCAACGGGCGGCATCGCAAAATGCCTCTTCGTCCCCCGGCATCGCCAACACGCCGTTGTAACCATGGCGAATGTGTTGAGCTGCGGCCGCCTGATCGTAAGCCACCACGCCCAATCCGGAGGCCAGTGCTTCCAGCACCACATTGCCGAAGGTTTCGGTCAGGCTCGGAAACAGAAACAGATCCCCGGACGCGTAGTGACACGCCAAGGCTTCTCCGCGCTGCGAGCCACAGAAGATCGCGTCGGGCAGTTCTTTTTCCAGTAGCGCACGCTGCGGGCCATCACCGATCACGATCAGCTTTATGCGTCGTTGCGGATAAGTTGACTGCAAGGCTTGGTAGCAACGTTTGAGCAGGCCGAGGTTCTTTTCCTGAGCGAGCCGGCCGACGTGAATCAGCGCGATGTCGTCGTTATCCAGCCCCCAGCTTTCACGCAGCGAACCCAACCGTTTGGCCGGGTGGAACAGTTGGCTGTCGACGCCACGGGACAGCAGCGCCAGACGCTCGAAATGCCGACGTTCCAGTTCCATTCGTTGGCTGGCACTGGGCACCAGGGTCAACTTGGAGCGGTTATGGAACCAACGCAGGTAATGTGTCAGTAACCGGGTCAACAAGCCGAAACCATACTGGTTGGAATACTGCTGGAAGTTGGTATGAAAACCGCTCACCACCGAAATGCCCAGCCGTCGTGCCGCGCGCAAGGCCGACAACCCCAGCGGTCCTTCGGTGGCGATGTAGAGCACGTCCGGGCGATGACGCTGCCAGCGCCTGAGCAACTTGTGCATCGACGACTGGCCCCATTGCATCCCCGGATAACCCGGCAGCGGCCAGCCGCGGCAGAGCAGCAGTTCATCGTCGCTGAGGCGGGCTTGATCGCTGCCCTGGCGCGGTCGCACCAGTTCTACCTGATGCCCACGCGCGCGCAGGCCTTCGAACAAGCGGCCCAGAGTATTGGCCACGCCGTTGATTTCCGGAGGGAAGGTTTCGGTGATCAGGGTGATATGCAGAGCTGTCGTCATGGCCTCAGTGTCGACTGAGGCCATGTCGCCATTGTGTCAGCGCGATGATGGATTTGTGACGGTGAGCGCGCTTGGCTGCACCGAGTATCTAGCTGACCACCGAGGTATCAAGGGCGTGGTGGGGCATAGCGAACCGAACGGGCGATCAGTGACAGGGATTTATAGTCTGGAGCGGCATTCGGTGACCCCCATGCGCGCTGCCCCAGTGGCAACATCCACTCTTTCAGATGCGACCAGACCTTTTCAGGTGTCATGTACGCCGCTTCGTCGGCCCATACCTGTATGCCTCCCCCCAGCACGGCGGGATGGGCTGGATCTATGACGGTATGCCCAGACCCCGCATCGTCCATGAAAATGTTGGGGCGCCAACGATCATAAATACCGTGGGGTGAGTGCAGGGGATGAAAAAGGTTGTCCCAGCCAGACTTAATGACGTTATAAAAGTCACCGTGGGCGTTTACCACGCAGTACCCTTCATCGATCAACGCTTGCACATTTTTCTCGTTGCGCTTGCTGCCCCAGATACTCCAGCACTTGATTACAACGTTTTTATCCACAGAAATCTTTTGATCTTTTTCAACGACTGCATCGTTCCACATTCGAGCAACCTTGCCTTTTTGCTGCACAAAGCTCGCGACTTCGTTGACGAATTTCCTTACACCATCCCGTGAGTCTGCGTTGGACGGCCCGGAATCTTCCCGCGCGTACCGAGCCAGTTGTGGCGTGTTGCTCGGAGAGATCGGACTGAGGAAGTACTCGTCGGCCTCCAAATTGAGACGTGTGCAATCCGGAAACATCTTGAGAAGATCGTTGATAAGCCCCATGACAAATTCGCGAGCGGCGGGGATGCTGAAATCGAGTGCTTTTGACACGACCGTGCCGCCTGAAAGCTGCAGCTGAAATTCCGGCTTATTTTGCAGAATCCACTGCATATGCCCAGGCCATTCGATCCCGGGGACGACCTCAATGTGAAGGGCCGCTGCTGTAACGAGGATTTTCTTGAGGTCCTCTGCACTCCAGGCATCGGGGCTGGCGGTGTCCGGGGCGGAAGGGAAGATGACCCGTACCCCCTCGTTGTCGGTGAGGTGCAAATACAGGGTGTTGAGCTTGTTCCAGGCCATCTCATGCAGCAGGTCTATCATCCATTCAACGCTGTAATACTTGCGGCCCACATCGATCAGCACCGAGCGTTCGGGGTAGACAGGGCCATCGACTATCTCCGCAGATTCAAGACTGGTCGAAACCTGTGCCGCTTTATGCAGGGTCGTCAGTGCCAGGGCCATGGCTTGCAGGGTTTTCGCGGTGACGTGGATGGTGCTGGTGATATCGATTCGGTAGGCCTCGGGTGCGCCTTTGACCGGAATTGGAACACCGGCGGTATCCGGGTCGGACAGTGTCAGCTTTACATCACCCGGCGCAGGGCTATTCCCTGACACAATGGCAGGCTGTTTTTCGAGCCCGGCGGCGAGGGCGAAGCCGAACGCCAACCGTGTTGCCAAAGGACGCAGGCTCTCATCGTCGATGAGAATGCGCGTACTTGCGCTAAGGACGTAGACAAAACCGGCTGTAGGTTCAGCGTGCAGTGCGGCGGGACTCATGTTGAGCCAGGGAAAGCGCGGGTTTTGATATCCGTTAGCGGGATTGTTGGACGCCACTATGCTGGCGGCGATGGGGCTTTGGATGGACGTTGTCATTGAACCGGTTCTCCATAAATTGAGATCGTGACTCATCCCTGAATGCTTGAAGGTTCTTGACGTGGGTGAGCCCTCGCGACTCATTGGATACCTGATGCTTGAGGCTGGCTACTGTAAGAAATACTAGGTCGGGGTCAATATCGCCATGGGGGGTATCAGCGTTGCTTGTGCTGATAACCGTTCGTCTGGACTGTCAGTTTTTACAGGTAGCTTTACGCGTGTGTCGGAGATAGAAGTGCCCCAGAAGCCGCAGGCAATTGTGCCGGGTAACAGGAGCATCGAAATCATGACTGCCCGAGAAGAACCCACGTCCAACAAACCAGCAACCAGCCTATCTGACAGTGGAGAGGGAGAGGACACGGGAGCGGTCGCGCCTGCCCTCAAAATGCCGACGATTATTGCGCCTTTAAACGGACGCACATACATTGTCGGCCGTGTGTATCTTGAGGGGAAGTGTTCGGCGGGCGCCAGGGTTGAATTGTGGAACCATGACGATAGCAAGTTGGCCGATGCCATTATCAACAGTGACGATATCACGCATTGGTACTATAGCCGCATTTGGGATGCAGGCGACAAGCATGTCAAGGTCGTGGAATTCGTGGGAGGGGTGCCTTCTGAGCCAACTTTACTGCGTCAGTTCCGAGTCACCGAGGCACGCTGTGCACCGGCGATTACCAGTCCGAGTGATCAACAGCGCTTGAAAGTAGGGCGGAATACGATCAAAGGAACCTGTTGGACGGAGGCGATATCGGTTCGAGTGCTGAATCATGACAATAGTGAATTGGGCACCGCCAAGATGACGCCAGGCAGTGGCACTTGGGAATTCGAATATGACTTCGATTTCGGCACTGGCAGAAAGCACATTTTGGTGAGACAAGTGGTTGCGGGTGAATCGTCTGACATCAGCCGCATGTTTGAGTATTTCATGACGAAGTAGCACTGGTTCATTGCGTACAGCACGGCAGATTGATGGTCTGCCGTTACCCTTCGTCTGCATCATTGTGCAGTGGCGAAGCTGCATTTTAACGTGCTCGTTTACACAAAATCCGGAACACGCCTCTGCGTGCAATCACCCGGAGCTGCTTTCGCCTGCCCGTTCATATCTAACTATCAAGCGCTCCTCACCGCTGGTCGGAAACTGCGGCCTACCTGTTATTTCTGACAGTGGCCAGCGCCTTGGAGCCAGGTGTTAGATGGCGTCAACGCTGCCGCTCACGTTGCGGCGACTCTTGCGAAATGGAGATTGCTCATGACCGCTCAAGTTAACGCACCCGAAACACACGCCCCTATCCCGGATCTCGACAGTTTTGACGTCTATCCGACGGTGGGTGACGATGATCTGGACTCATTCAGCACCAGCGACGCGTTCGGAGCGCTGATACCTACGGATAAACTGGATCCCGATGACAGGATCTATGTCGAAACGATTGGTGAGCCCGGCACCCCGGAAGGTGGAAAGTCCAAGAGCTGGACGGTGCGTCTAGGGTCGTCAAACCCCAGGCGTGTGAATTTGGGGAATGATGCCGTTGCGTTTCTTCTGGGCAAAAAAATGTGGATGACCTACACCATCCTGCGTAAAGACGAGATCGAAAAAACCTCTGATCCGCGGATTCTCAACGTGCTCCCCCTGCCCCGAGAAGAGTTGAAAGCCGCCCGGATCCCCCAGGCTCAGGACAACGGTCATGGCCCAGAACTGGACCTGACCAGTAACACTGCCGAGTGCGCGGTATATCTTGGAGGCTGGCCGCTGTGGGCCAAAAATCAACGGTGCTGGGTTGACCTGGAGGGCAAGAACGCCGGTGGTGGAGATCACCTGTACTCCGTGATGGAATCGGAGCCGGTGGATGACGACTGGTTCGATCAAGGTTATCGCGAGGTGAAGGTGCCTTACGACTACTTCAAGGCGTTACTCAATGGCTCGCTGTTGAAGGTCATCGTCGAGGTCGCACTGAATCAGGAAGACGACAGGACTCAGGCGTTCCCTTTCGAGGAGCGAATTTATACCGTTAAAAATGTCGAGGCAGCAAAGCCTGAGATCACTACGGTGACCGATCTCAAGGGTGTCGAGATATCCAACCCCGGTACGACCAAGTACACCACGGTCAAACTCAAAGGCCGCGCCGAGCCCAATCAGCTTCTCGAGATTTTTGATGGAGAATCGATTGTGGGCAACCCCACGGCCAATGAACAGGGCGATTGGGAGCACAGGCTCGAACGCTTAAGCGAGTCAGACCACAAGATTTTCGTCGAGGGGCCCAAGGGGCTGACGTCTGATGTCTGGGAATTCCGGGTGGAAGAGTTGCAGGCACCCACCATCGATACAGTGAAAGACAGCAAGGGCGAGCCTGTGGGCGAGGGCGAAACAACGCTGGATGGCGACCTGAAGCTGGAAGGCAAGGCAGAGGATGGTTACGAAGTCGAGATCTTTGATCGCAAGACTTCAGTGGCTTTGCTCAGGGTTTACGATGGTATCTGGGAGCTGAGGAAGACGTTCAGCAATAGAGAACATGTTTTGAAAGCCGTGGGGCGCTATGGCGATGATCGGCCGGCAGAGTCCGCACCGCGGAGTTTTACGGTGGCGGTGCAGGCCAGCAAACCCACGATCGAGAAGGTGACAGACTCCAACGGCAAGCCTGTCCCCCATGGCAGCAAGACCAGGGATACCAGGGTAAAACTTGAAGGCACAGCGTTGCCTTACCAGGAATTGAAAGTTTTTGATGGCGAGCAGCACATCGACAGCGTCACGACTGGAAAGGACGGTGTCTGGCTGTGCGAGCTGATCGACTTGAGTCAATCAGAGCATCCGATCAGGGTCGAGGTGAGGCCGGGGGTGGATTCGGGTGTCTGGATTTTTACCGTAGTCGAGTTGGTGCAACCGACGATTGACGAAGTGAAGGATGTCGCAGGCACGACGATTGGCGATACCGTCACGACCAACAAAACACCGTTGACGCTGACAGGCACGGTAGCTGACGGTCAAAAAGTCGATATTTACGACGGCGCCAACAAGCTGGGCGAAGCCACGATGACGGGGGCTACCACGTGGGAGTTCAAGACGTCGGTGCTGTCTTCTCTAAGAGAATATAGGTTCAAAGCCGTAGAGCAAGGTGTCGGCGGGACAGAATCAGCGCCTCGGACCGTTACCGTGACGGCGGCGGTGAAACCGACAATTAACGAAGTGAGGGACGACGCAGGCTCGCTGCTTGGCGATACCGGCACGACCAGCAAAACACCGTTGACGCTCAAAGGCACGGTAGCTCCCGGTAAGAACGTCGACATTTACGACGGCACCATCAAGCTGAAGGCAGCCACGATAACGGCGCCTGGCAAGTGGGAGGTCAAGACGTCGGTGCTGTCTCGAAAAACGTATGAGCTCATAGCCGTAGAGCAAGGTGTCGGCGGGACGCGATCAGCGACCTACACCGTTACTGTGGAAAGCGGTGTGACTCCGCAAATCACCAAGATGACCTATACCAATGGAGGATGTCCTATCTTCGATGGCGACATCATCACGGATGGTCGTGTGAAAGTGACCGTGAAGATTACACCTGGAAAACAGGGCAAGATTGTTAGCACTACGGTCTCGGACGGCCCCTTTTCTGTGAATGGGGTGGGTGAGGAAACCAGGTCCATAACCCTTGGCAAGGGAACCCATTACATCCGTGTTGAAGAAATCCTTGCTGGGCTAGCTTCCCCAGTGGTTACTCTTACGGTGACATAGAGGGCGGTCGTTCAAACAAAAGCCCACGCAAAATCCTTGCGTGGGCTTCTTTTTAAGTGCTGCGTCGCCCGTTACGCAACCGTCCGCGGCAGCAGTTCTTGCTCAGACGGAGCTTTTCTTCAGTGCATGGTCGCCACGCTCACGCACCCAAAACAACGTCGCGCCAGCCACCGCCGCCGGCATCATCAGGATGTTGACCACCGGGATCAGCAGCGCCAGGTAGACGATCCCGCCAAAGCTCATGCTCTGCCAGCGTTTCTGGCGCAGCCAGGCGAGCATTTCGTTCCAGCCGAGTTTGTGGTTATCCGCCGGGTAGTCGATGTACTGGATTGCCATCATCCACACGCCGAACGCCAGCCACAGCGGTGCAGCAACCAGGTTGACCACCGGGATGAATGAAAGGATCAGCAACGCGAGGGCCCTGGGCAGGAAGTAGCCGAGTTTGCGCATTTCCCGGGCGAACGTGCGCGGGATCATCGCGATCAGTTCGCCCCAGCTGAAGGTCGGGAAGTCGTCAGTGCCACGCACCACCACTTCGACTTTCTCCGCGAGAAAACCGTTGAAGGGCGCGGCGATCACGTTGGCGATCATGGTGAAGGTGAAAAACACCATCAGCGCCACCAGAATCACGAACAGTGGCCAAAGCACGTAGCTGAGAAAACTCAGCCAGCTCGGCAGTGACGGCATCAGGGTGTCGACCCACAGGCTGAACTGATGGCCGGCCAGGTAGATCAATCCGACGAACAGTACCAGGTTGATGGCCAGCGGCAACAACACGAACAAACGCAGGCCGGGACTCAAGACCAGCTTCAGGCCTTCGCGCAGGTATTGCGGGCCGGACAGAACGGGGGCGGGCATAGTGGGCTCCGAGCAATGGGAAAACGCGCCGACCTTACCGGCTTTGCCACACAGGCGAAAGCGCGGTAATGACATCGACATTAACTGTAACAAAGGCGCCTTTAAATCAGACTCCTGGGGATAGAGACCGCCTATGAGCTGGATTGTTATTCCGTATTTCCTTAATCTTCGCCTCCTCGATACGCTGCACCCATTATTTTTCAGGGCTGTCCAACTACGGCACTTCCCCAAGTGCTTGCACAGTCCTTTTTTAATTCCAGCCGGTCATCCGGCGTTCCGCGCCAGGTAATACCGGCCGGTCGATAGGAGTGAGTCATGTCTGATGTACGTCATTCGCGAGTGATTATTCTCGGTTCCGGTCCTGCCGGTTACAGCGCTGCGGTCTATGCTGCCCGCGCCAACCTCAAGCCGTTGCTGATCACGGGCATGCAGGCTGGCGGTCAACTGACCACCACCACCGAAGTCGACAACTGGCCGGGCGACGTGCACGGCCTGACCGGCCCGGCACTTATGGAGCGGATGAAAGAACACGCCGAGCGCTTCGAGACCGAAATCGTTTTCGACCACATCAACGCCGTCGACTTCGCCGCCAAGCCGTACACCCTGACGGGCGACAGTGCCACTTACACCTGCGACGCACTGATCATCGCGACCGGTGCCAGCGCTCGTTACCTGGGCCTGCCGTCGGAAGAAACCTTCATGGGCAAAGGCGTGTCGGCCTGCGCAACCTGCGATGGTTTCTTCTACCGCAACCGTGAAGTGGCCGTGGTCGGTGGCGGCAACACCGCTGTCGAAGAGGCGCTGTACCTGGCCAACATCGCCAGCAAAGTCACCCTGATTCACCGTCGCGAGACCTTCCGCGCCGAGAAAATCCTGATCGACAAGCTGCATGCTCGGGTTGCCGAAGGCAAGATCGTCCTGAAGCTGAACTCGACGCTGGACGAAGTGCTGGGCGACAACATGGGCGTGACCGGCGCACGTTTGAAGAACAACGACGGCAGCTTCGACGAGCTGAAAGTCGACGGCGTATTCATCGCCATCGGCCACACCCCGAACACGTCGCTGTTCGAAGGCCAACTGACCTTGAAAGACGGTTATCTGGTGGTGCAGGGCGGTCGTGAAGGCAACGCGACGGCGACCAGCCTTGAAGGCATCTTTGCTGCCGGCGACGTGGCTGACCACGTTTACCGTCAGGCGATCACCTCGGCCGGCGCCGGTTGCATGGCGGCCCTGGACGCAGAGCGTTACCTGGACGACCTGCAGAACGCCAAGTTCTGAAATCGTTGAAATGAAAAAACCGGCCTCGGCCGGTTTTTTTATGCCCGCGATTTAACAGGCTATGAAGCTCAAATGTGGGAGCGAGCCTGCTCGCGATGGCGGCTTTACATTCAGCACGTGTGTTGCAGAGCGGTAATGCTCACCAAACGCCAGCAGCACCTCTTCGTCACTCAAGCCTTCCAGCAGCGCCAGGCCGAGGGTCTTGCACGAGCCTTCGTTCTGTCCGGCGGCGTTTTCCACGCCACCATTGTTGAAGGCTTGTGGCTGGTAATCATAGCCAGCGGCGATGAATGCCAGGGTATCGGCGAAGGCGTGTTCGCCGCTCTTGAGGCTGGCGCGCAGGGTGTTCAGATCAGTCATCGCTTACGGATCCTTCTTAACTGTTATATGCGATATTTACGAGTGTATTCAGGTAGTTGCAGATAGTAACTTTTTTTACTTTCTTTGAGGTCATTTCGAACCACATGCAAGCTTGCAGACGCGGTCCTTTGCTTTCGTCCGAGCACCTGCTGAGTTATGGCGAGAGAGTGTATGGAGCTTCAGGAGTATTTCGCGTATGGCTGCTGATTGCTCCGTGTAGACACCCGTGACGTTTGCGTAGGCACGAGTCTTGAGTGTCACAAACACAAGGTGCGGAACTGCACTCCACTTGACCACAAGAGCTTCGCGGTCATTGGACTGCGGCGATCTGGCAATGTAGCTGAACTCCCTCCTTTAAGAATTAAAATTGTGCTTTTTTGCCGTGATCAAGCATAAAAAACTCATGAATTTAATATTTTTAGTGAAAGTTGTGATTTTTTTGATGTTCTGAGTGTAAGAACACAATTTGTGTCAAACCATGTTCGTTTAGTATTTGATTCAGTGATCGATGGCGGCAGGTGCCGAGCCTGCCCTCAGACGGACTGTTCTAAAAAGGAGAAGCGCTATGATGCTGAAGGACCCTCCCAGCAAATATCGGCATTTCACCACGGTAGACCCGCCAGACCGCGCATGGCCCGGCAACGTCCAGTCAGTTGCGCCTATCTGGTGCAGCCTTGATATGCGCGACGGCAATCAGGCATTGATTGAGCCAATGAAGGCCGAACGCAAGCGCTGTCAATCGCGTGTCGCGCCTTGGGCTGCTCAGCGTAATGAACGCTGCGGTGCCTTGCTGACATGACTGCGCGTACAGCCCTGGCGACGCTCGCCGGTAACTACGGTCATGGGGACATAGTGGCTTCGCATCGGCATGCCGAAGGGCAGTTGGTGTATGCCATCAGTGGCGTGATGCTGGTCTCGGTCTCCGGGACGACGTGGGTGGTGCCTTCCGGCCATGCGCTGTGGGTACCCTCGGGTATGGAGCACGAGATTCGCATGACTGGCGAGGTACGCATGCGCACCTTGCTGATTACACCTGGCGCCCACGACGTTCTGACGCAAGAGTGTCAAGTCATCAAGGTTTCGCCGCTGCTGCGTGAGCTGATCGTAGCGGCAGCCGATCAACCCGACGATAAAGGTGCTCTGGCGCGCCATGCACTGATTGTCGAGCTGATCTTTTCGGAGCTCGACAGGGCGCAGAAGGTGCTGGCTCATGTACCGATCCCTGCCGAGCCTCGGCTCAAGTTGCTGTGCGCCGGCTTCATCGACAATCCATCTCAGGATTCGAAGCTGGAGAGTTGGGCTGAACAGCTCAACATGAGCTCACGCACCCTGGCTCGCCTGTTCCAGAAAGAACTGGGCATGAGCTATGGGGAGTGGCGCAAGCGCACCCGGTTGCTTCTCTGCCTGCAGCGGTTGGCTTCTGGCGTGTCGATTCTGGATGTGGCACTGGAACATGGTTACCAAAGTCCCAGCGCATTCGCCGCCATGTTCAAGC
Organism: Pseudomonas sp. 05N36; assembly: GCF_056397385.1. Lineage (NCBI taxonomy): Bacteria > Pseudomonadati > Pseudomonadota > Gammaproteobacteria > Pseudomonadales > Pseudomonadaceae > Pseudomonas > Pseudomonas sp. 05N36. The sequence continues at coordinate 256,366 of NZ_JBFTNH010000012.1, forward strand.
GCACCATGGGCTTCACTCCGAGCCACTGCCGTTCGGCGTAGCTTCCTCCTGTAGTCAACAATCCTTACAGAGCATGGCTCACTTTACGTGGGCCATGCTTGCGCTTGCCTGCGGCTCGGGAGCTCTCAAGGCGGTCGCGAAGGGCACGTTGTCTCAATCGGAACGACAGTTGTCTGGAACTCGGGAGAATTGCAGTCCTGCGCTCTCATAACCTGCATCCCTACTCAGAACTCTGGATTTCTGCGATGCGTTCGCCCTTTTTTACCGCGTGGCACGGCCGTCTTTCGCTTGTAGGCATGGCCTCTATTGTCTTGGCTGGCTGTGCCGCATGGACGACTCATCAGCCGGCGCAGCCGCACCCGGAGCGCATCAATGCCCTGAGCCGCCTGCCCCAAGGCGTTTCAGCCCAGGCGTTGCCCGAACGTTGGTGGCAGTTGTACAACGATCCGAAACTCGATGCGCTGGTGCAGCAGGCGCTGGAGCACAACCGCGATCTGGCGGCCGCCCAGGCCCACGTTCAATCGATGCTGGCCGGGATCATGCAGGCCGATGCCGAGCGCTGGCCGTCCACTCAAGCGTCACTGGGAGTCGCCTATGGCAAAACTGCCGATGACCAGACACTCGCCAAGGCCACCGACAGCCATGCCCCGTCTCAATGGGCGTTCAATCCCGGCTTCGAATTGGCGTATCAAGTTGATATCTGGGGCCAGGTTCAGCACGCCATCGAGCGCGCTCAGGTTCAGGCCGCTGCCGCACAGGATGCTGAAGACTTGTTGCGCGTCACGATCGTGGCGCAAACCACCCGGGCCTATGTGAATGCTTGTGCCTTGGGCGCACGGGCCAAGGTCGAGCGCCATTCACTGGAAGTGGTTGGTCAAAGTCTGGCGTTGATTGACCGTCAGCGTCAGGCCGGTGTGGTGACTGATTTTGAGTATGTTCGGATGCAGGCGTTGCAGGGGGAAACCCTGGCCCTTCTGCCAATGCTGGAGGCGCGTCGGCAAGCAGCGCTGTACGAACTGGCGATGTTGACCGGTGTGGCCGATCTGGAGCAGGGCTCTGGCGCGGCGACCTGTGAAGTGGTGCCGAAGCTCAATGCTGCGCTTCCCGTGGGGGATGGCTGGCAACTGCTGGCCCGTCGCCCTGATATTCGCCAGGCCGAGCGAGCGCTGCGGGCGGCCTCGCTGCAGGTGGATATTGTTCAGGCCGATCTGTACCCGAAGGTGACCTTTGGCGCTTCGGTGTCCTCATCCAGCCATACACCCCATGAGCTGGGAGACAGCAGCGCAGTGATGTTTGGTATCGGTCCACTGATTTCCTGGCAGTTTCCCAACTGGCGAGTCAATCGCGCACGGGTCAACCAGGCCCGGGCACTCGAGCAGGTCGACGTGGCGCAATTCGAGGCCAGTGTACTCAAGGCCCTCAAGGAAGTGCGTCAGGCCTTGGCTTTGTATGACGGAGAGCGCCAGCGCCACGCAGCCTTGAGTCAGGCACTGGACAGCAGTCGCCAGGCCTACACGTTGGCCCAGCTCAATTACAACGCCGGGTCTATCGACTTCCTTGACGTGCTGGACAGCGAGCGCGAGCTGATCCGCTTGCAGGCCACGCGGGCCGATGCAGATGGCCGTTTGCTGCAGCGCCAGATCGCTCTATTTCGAGCCCTCGGCGGCGGTTGGCAGTCGTCTTCCTCTGAGATCCCGGTCGATGCGCCTTCTCACGCTCCCCTCACCTTTTCCGGTACCCAGCCATGAATATCGCCGTTGATGATAAAACCGCTTTCCAGGATGAGCATGAGAGTGTGGTCCAGCAGCTCATGCATGAGCGTAGGCAGCGTCGCAAAAGAAATCTGATCCTGCTGGGAGGCGGCGCGGTGTTGGTCGGGGCGGTGGCGTTCGGCGTGTACTGGATGACGGTCGGCCGTTACCTGGAGCAGACCGATGATGCGTATGTGCGTGCTGATTGGATTCCCATCAGCCCCCGGGTTTCCGGATACGTGGCTCAAGTGCTGGTGGAGGATGATCAGCCCGTCAAGAGCGGGGATGTGCTTGTGCGCATCGAGGATAGAGACTATCTGGCGCGGCTGGAACAGGCGCGCGCCGAATTGGCTGAAACTGAAGCATCGGTGGCAGCGCAGCAGGCCAACCTGCAAGTCACCGACAGCCTGATCGCCCAGCAGAAGGCCGGCCTTGCCCAGGCTGACGCTCGCCTGCGCAGCGCGCATGCCGAGCTGCGTCGGGCGAGCCTCGATGAGCAACGCTACGAAGGCTTGGTCCGCGAACACGCCGCCAGTGCCCAGCGTTTGGAAAGTGCAACTGCCAGCTACGCCCAGGCCAATGCCGCGGTGGAAATTTCCCAGGCGATGCAGCGTCAGCAAGATACTCGGTTGAATGTCGCCATTACCCGGCGTCAAATGGCCGAAGCCTCACTCAAGCAAAAGATCGCCCGGCGCAGCCAGGCTCAGGCTCAGTTGAGCCTGGCCACTAGCGCTTTGGAGGATACGTTGATCCGCTCGCCAATCGACGGTGTCGTGGGACAACGCAAGGTGCGTACTCGCCAATATGTCGCGCCGGGGCTACCGCTGCTGGCGGTGGTGCCAACGCAGCAGGCCTACGTGGTGGCCAACTACAAGGAAACCCAGCTGCGCGACATGCGTGCCGGGCAAGCGGTTGATATCAGTGTCGACAGCTATTCGGGGCGCAAGCTCAAGGGCCACGTAGTCAGTTTCTCGCCAGGTTCGGGGGCGATGTTTGCCTTGCTGCCCTCGGACAACGCCACCGGTAACTTCACCAAGATCGTGCAGCGTTTTCCCGTGAAGATTGTGATTGATCAGCACGATGACGGCGGCCCCATTCTGCCGGGCATGTCCGTGATCACGACCGTCGACACCCACCCAGCCGGGCAGGACGATTCGCATGACTGACGCCGAAGAGAAAGCGGTTTCCTTTCGCGCATGGGTTGCGGTGATCGGAGGGCTGTTCGGTTGTTTCATGGCAGGCATGAACGTCCATGTGACGAGCGCGGCGCTGCCGGAAATCGAAGGCTCATTGGGGGCGACCTTCGAGGAGGGGTCCTGGATTTCCACTGCTTACCTGGTCGCAGAAATCGTGATGATCCCGCTGACCGCCTGGCTGGTGCAGGTATTCTCCCTGCGCCGCGTGATGCTTGTGGGCTCATGTGTATTTCTAGTGGCATCCATTGCCTGTTCCTGGGCACCGAACCTTGAGGTGATGATCATTATTCGGGTGATTCAGGGTGCTGCCGGTGCGGTGCTGATTCCCTTGTCATTTCAGTTGATCATCACCGAGCTGCCGCCCAGCAGGATTGCGATGGGCATGGCGTTGTTCGCCCTGTCCAACAGCGTTGCCCAGGCGGCCGGGCCGTCCATCGGCGGCTGGCTGACCGACACCTATTCCTGGCGCTGGATCTTCTATCTACAGCTGGCTCCGGGCATTCTTTTGCTGCTGGCGGTGGCGTGGTCAATCGACGCGAAACCCATGCAATTGAGCTTGCTCAAGCGCGGCGACTGGGGCGGTATTAGCGCCATGATCGTCGGCTTGGGCGGCTTGCAAATTGTCCTTGAAGAAGGTGGCCGCAAGGATTGGTTCGGCTCTGACTTCATTGTCTGGATGTCGGTGATAGCCGGCGTGGCACTGTTGTACTTCGTACTGTCACAGCTGTACGGCAGCCGTTCCTTTATCAACCTGCGCTTGCTCAAAAGCTACAACTTCGGGGTGGCCAGCGCGGCAATGTTCATTTTCGGCGGAGCGACCTTCGGCCTCGTGTTCCTGGTCCCCAACTACCTTTCCCAACTGCAGGGGTATAACGCCCGAGAAATTGGCATCAGCCTGATTGCCTACGGCATGGTGCAACTGGTGCTGGCGCCGTTCATGCCGCGCCTGATGAAGTGGCTGAACCCTAAAGTCATGGTCGCCTGCGGGTTTTTCATCATGGCCTTGGGTTGCTATCTCGGTGCGCACCTGAACGTCGACAGCGCGGCCAACGTGATCATTCCTTCCACCGTGGTGCGGGGCATCGGACAGCCCCTTATCATGGTGGCTCTCTCGGTACTGGCGGTTTCCGGGTTGGCCAAAAGTGAAGCAGGCTCCGCTTCCGCATTGTTCTCCATGTTGCGCAACCTCGGCGGTGCCGTGGGCACTGCCGGGCTGACGCAGATCGTCGCTCTGCGCGAACGCTTTCATTCCGAGCGGGTAGGAGAGTCCATCACCTTATTTTCCCCTTCTCTTCAGGAGCGCCTGCGCATTGGCATGGCGGACAGCGAGGCGTTCGTATTCAACCAGCTTTTGCCCGCTCAACAACAAGTGATCGAGGGCCTGATTCACACCGTGCGCCGCGAGGCGTACCTGATGGCGTACAGCGATGCGTTTTATGTGTCCTGTATTGCCCTGGCCCTGTGTGGGTTGGCAGCGCTGGTGTTACGGCAACAACCGAAGGACTGAAAAAAAATCGCAGCGGTATGACTTACCCACATAGGTAACAAAACGGTTCAAGCACATAGGTAACAGTTTTTAACTGGCCCAGGATCATCCACTGCGGTTACCCAAAAACGTTTTTACGCAGCCAGGGCTGAAAACCGCCATTCGCTGCACAAGACTGGCAAAGATCTTTTGTGAAAGGCGAGCGCCGTCAAACCCTGGCGAGACGGCGCCAGCTATTTAGATCCAAATGTCGTTGTTGGCCGTGCGCTCTCCACCTTCATGGCCCGTATTCAGTATCCCACGAGGTTCGATCATCATTAGTCTTGCCTCACCTTCTGCGGCTGTTCTGTGCTCCACTCCTCGTGGCACGACATACAACTCGCCTGGACCTACGTATACGCAGCCATGGGGTAGGTCGATACGCAGCTTTCCCTCGATCACGAGAAATGCCTCGTCGGTCTCAGGGTGGGAATGCCAAATGAACTCGCCTTCGATGCGCACGACCTTGAACTGGTAGTCGTTCATTTCGGCGACGACCCGCGGGCTCCATTGCTGATCTATGAGCGAGGCTTTGTGCGCCAGGTTAATGGCTTGCAAGTTCGGTTCGTTATGGGAGTGGTGCATGACGGATCCTCTATCAAACGGGAGTCGTCAGCCTAGCGAAGGAGCGCTGAGGCATTCTTGTACGATCCTGCAAGTTGACGGTGTGCTCGGATGCGTTCTAGCCAAGACGATGGGGGGACGCCGTAACAACGAGTGAAGTGCCGTGTCATATGGCTCTGGTCATGGAAGCCGGCCGCAAGAGCGGCATCCACCAGCGTGAATCCATCCAGGATCAATGCGCGGAATTGATCCAGACGGCGCAAGGTCACGAACCGGTAAGGACTGGTGCCATACAAGACCCTGAAGTCTCGGGAGAGGCTCCAGCGTTCGCGCCCGCTAATGTGCTCAAGCATCTCCAGGGTAATGCTTAGGTGAAGATGAGCCATGATGAATTCCCTTGCCCGCTCGGTAGCCCGGTAATCCAGGCGCTTGCGCCCGCGCGGTTTACCTGCGACCGCCCGTAATGCAGTTGCCAGATCAAACAGTGCGTCCTGTTCTTCCAGCGCGTCGAGAGGATGATCCATTGCCTGCACAAAAGATTCACTGGCCTGATACAGGCGAGGGTCGTTCGACAGCCCGCCGACAATGTATGGCAATGGTTCACCACCCAGTACTTGCTGAATCAGGGCTGGATCAACATAGGCCATACGATAGCGGAAACCCGCCTCTGTTCCCGCCATGCCGTCATGCAGTTCATCCGGGTGCAGTATTAGCGTGTTTCCCGGCATACCGTGGCGCAGTGCGCCCTTGTAGTGAAAGCTCTGCACGCCCGAGAGTGTTCGGCCAATGGAGTAGGTATCGTGGCGGTGCGGATCGTAGCCATGACCGCCGAACCAGGCCTCGATTCGCTCAACTCGCCCTGGTTGAGCGTTTCGCACGACCCAGTCGGTGGCTGGTACCAGTTCGGTTCGATCCATGAATTTGGTACCCAAGAGGACGACGTTATCTATGCTCGGTGATTGAGCGTCATAAAATCAATATACGTGCGATCAAGTGTTGGTGTCAGGGGGCTCTTGCCAGCCAGAGTGTTGAAACGCATCCGCGAACGATTGGCGCTGGGCTTTCGATAGCGGTGTTTCGCCCGTTGTCTTTCGGTTGCTGTTCGGGAAAGGGCTGCGTGGGAAGGTGGCTGCGTCACCAGCGATGATCAGGGTAATCAGACCACGCCGGCCGAGCGCCTGAAGCACGGACTTTGTACAGTCATAGATGCGCTTCTGGCACGACCAGTGTTTGGCCAGGACTTTAAATCCTTATCGAAAGGACTCAGAGTCAGAGGCTTAAGCCATAGCGTCTGAAGCTATTTAACTCCTTGTTTGTAAAGCTAGCCCAAGCGCCTAATCATGGGTTTTTCCTTTGGCGAACGCCGCTTGCTGCTCGGCGCTGGCTTCTTGCTGGTATTGGGCTTTCCACTCGGCGTACGGCATGCCGTAAACCACTTCGCGGGCGTCATCGAGGCTGACCTCGATCTGGCGTTCGTCGGCGGCGGCCTTGTACCACTTGGACAGGCAGTTGCGGCAGAAACCCGCGAGGTTCATCAGGTCGATGTTCTGTACATCCTTGCGACTGTCCAGGTGCGCGACCAGTCGGCGGAACGCAGCAGCTTCAAGTTCCAGGCGTTGTTGTTCGGTCATGATGGGCTCGGTGCTATCAAATCGTGGCGCGGATGATAAAAGCCTGGCGGTTTATGTGCCAGACACGGTCAGCGACTCGCGGCGAGGGTAATCGATACCGACTCGGCGAAACGCAGGGCGTGGGGTTTGTCGACTTCGACTTCGGCGTAAAGCACGCTTTGGTTGGCCATGATCAGATCGAGTATCTCCTGGGTCAGGCGTTCGAGCAGGGCGAACCGGTTGCCCTCCACATGGGCGATGATCGCCTTGGTGATGGTGCGGTAATTGAGCGCATGATCGATATCGTTGTCGCGCACGGCGTCTTGCGCGGCATAGAGGATGGTCAGGTTGATCAGCACATCCTGCTTGTTGAGGATTTCGTCCTCGTTGATTCCGATGAAGGTCCGCAGACACAGGTCCTTGACCCGAATGCGGGCCATTCCTGGTTGAAGTTGTGGCATTGCTACTTGCTCCGTCCAATCAATTGCAGGAACTCCTGACGGGTGTTGCTCGACTCGCGGAAGGCGCCGAGCATCACCGAGGTGTTCATGGTCGAATTCTGTTTCTCGACGCCGCGCATCATCATGCACATGTGCTGGGCCTCGATCACTACCGCGACACCGGCGGCCTGGGTGACGTGCTGCACCGCCTCGGCGATTTCCCGGGTGAGGTTTTCCTGGATCTGCAAACGCCGGGCGAACATGTCGACGATGCGCGCGATCTTCGACAGGCCCAGGACCTTGCCGGTAGGAATATAAGCCACATGGGCCTTGCCGATGAAGGGCAGCAGGTGATGTTCGCAGAGCGAGTAGAGCTCGATGTCGTCGACGATCACCATTTCATCGTTGTCAGAGGCGAACAGCGCACCATTGACGATCTCGTCGACGCTCTGCTCGTAACCATGACACAGGTACTGCATGGCCTTGGCCGCTCGGGCCGGAGTGTCCAGCAAACCTTCGCGTTCAGGGTCTTCGCCCAAGCCTATTAAGATTTCACGATAATTCTGGGGCAGCGATAGGGTCATGGAACATCCTCGCGGGGGGCGGCCTATTTGACGTGCCGTCCGCCGTTGACGGTCAGGGTCGTGCCGGTGACATAAGGGTTGTCCAGCAAGTAGCGCAGGCTCTGGTAGACAACCTCGCTGCCGGGTTCGATACCCAGTGCGGATTTGGCCAGGGCTTTGGCGCGGTACGCTGCGTCGTCATCGGGATTGAACAGTAGCAGGGCTGGGGCGATACCGTTGACCTTGATTTTCGGGGCGTATTTCGCCGCGAAGGAAAGGGTCAGGCTGTCGAGCCCGGCTTTAGTGGCGCAATAAGCGATGTGCTTGCTGCTGCCCCTGCGCGTGACATCGTCGCTGATATGCACGATGTCGGCGGGGCTGGAGTGCTGCAGCAAGTCGGCACAATGCAGGTTGATCAGGTAGGGCGCAAGCATGTGCACGCTGAACATCTGGGTGAATGCGGCCACTTCGGTGTCAGGCGTTTCGGCCAGCCAGGCGGAAGCATTATGCACAATCGCCCGCAAGCTCTGGGTATGGGCTTTGAGTTGCGTGATAAACGCCAGGATCCCGGCCTCGCTGGAGAAGTCGGCAAACAGTGCAATCGCGCCAAGGTCGCGCAGCGTTTGCACGCCCGGGCGTTCGCTGCGGTAGCTGATGATCACGCGGTGACCTTCTTCCAGCAGCCGCTGCGCGCAGTGCAGGCCGACACGTTGGCTGGCGCCGGTTATGAGGATCGGGGCTGAGGAAGAGGTCATGGATGGCTCGCATCGCGGGTATGGCAAAACTATACCAGCGACAGCTTGCGCAATGCCTTGAAAAGATCGCAGGTTCCGGCTGCCCCCACACCCACACGACCCAATCTCACCGCGAGCCTGCGATCTTTCAGCGATTCTGGGTGGACGGTGCAGCGGGCAATGGCCGCCCCGGTGTGTTGTTCAACCAGCCGGCCAGCAGGTGGGTCGACAGCGGAATAAAGAAGTAGACCATCAACGGCGTCAGGGCCAGGGTGCTGACGAATACACGAGTCAGCAGGCCCATGTCGCTCAGCAGAGGGCCGAGTACGAAGTTGAACAGCAGCGAAACCGGGAAAAACGCCAACCAGATCGCGATGGCCTGTTTCCAGCGAGGCGGACGTTGCCCGGCGGCACCGAACCAACCGTCGATGCCACTGACCCGATGCTCGGAAGGATGGGCGAACAAATCGCTGCCGCGTCCCAGCCACGCCGTGCGCGAGGCGGAATGCTCCCATGCGTGCAGGGTCTGCTCGTTGGCGAAGCGGAAAATAATCTGGAATTCGTCATCACCGGGCGGCGGTGCGAGCACGCCAGAGCCGAGATAGCCGGGAAAATCGGTGGCCAGTTGTTCGCCTTCGCGCAGCCAGGCGATCAGGTCCTGATAACGTCCGCTGGCAACGCGACGCGCAACCATCAGGGTGACGGGTGAGGTAGACATTGTGTATCTCCGTAGGACAAGCACGCGGTTCCGGGTAGGAGGCGTACAAAACGCAGCACCGGGATAAAGGGCTGCGTTTAAACACAAGCAAGGATTATTCCTGGTTTTTCAAATGCACTCGATAGATTGTCGGATATATAGCTCTTGCAATGTAGGAATATGATGAGAGATAAATGGGATCCAATCTGACACGGACGTCCAAGAACTCGTGATTACGACGACTGATCCTCCCCAGACCGTGCAATTTTCTCGTCTGGAGAAGCAAGAGCAACTGTTCCCGATCCGTGAAGTGGCGCGCCTGACAGGCGTCAATCCGGTGACCTTGCGCGCCTGGGAGCGGCGCTATGGATTGATCCAGCCAACACGCACCGAAAGTGGGCATCGGCTGTATTCCATGACCGATATTGAACGGGTTCAGAGCATTCTTGGCTGGATCGGACGGGGCGTGGCAGTCAGCAAGGTGGGCAGGATTCTGGCGAAGACCAGCGAAGTCCCGGCGTTGTCGAGCGTTATCCAGGATGAACTGGTTCAGGCCGACTATGCCCAGTGGCAAGCGCAGATCAGCGCGGCGATCTGCAATTTTGACGATGCGGAGTTGGGGCGGATTTACGGTCAGGTATTTTCCACTTATTCATTGACGGTGACGTTCCAGGACATTTTCATGCCGCTGTGGACGCAATTGCTTCAGCATCATGAATTGTTTGGACAAACCAGTGAGTGGGCGATGCTGGATATGTTTCTTCGTGCCAGAGTTCTCCAGCGACTGGCATTGTTGCAAGGTGGGCAGCCGTCGCAGGTGATCGTTTCTGCCATTGATTCGCACTGCCATAAGCTTGAGTTGCTATTGACGGCTTTGTACATGAGCAGTGCGCTGGTAGGTGTCAGGGTACTGGCACTGGGGCAACCATTTGATGAGCTGACCCTGGTCTGTGACAGGATCCAACCGCACGCGCTGGTATTGTTTTCCAATCAAGCACCTGCACCTGACTTCACTCGCCGTCTGAATCGACTGGCTATGGGCCTGGATTGCCGCCTGATGCTGGCCGGAGGCTCGGCGGATCTGGCGCAGGAGAGCCTGGCAGGATCATCGATTGGCTGTATTGGAAGTGAAGGGGGGTTGATGCAGCAGCGTTTGCAGCAATTTCTCGCGGGAACACTCGATACCTGACGCTCAGATGTGCAGTGCGGGATGTGTCAGGCGATGTTGCTGAAGAATGAACTGACGCAGGCGTTCGGTTTCATCCTTGTCGCTTTGATTGAGCCGATAGGCGTAATAACCCTGTTCGGTTTCTCGCTCGAAGGTCCCGCGCAATGCAATGCGTTCGTAGCCTGAAGGGCTGAACCACAACGCGAAACTTTTCGGCGGCTTGGTGCGGTTGCGTACTTCCAGCAAAACGCCTTTGAACGACACTTCATGCACCCAGAACGTCCCGGGTTGGCCTTTGGCGTTCTCCAGGGCTACGGGCTCTTCAAGCGCCAGACGCCAGGGACGAACCATCGGCCCGTCCTCGTAGATGCTGGGTACGCCCAGGCGCAAATGCAGCGCATGAAACTCATCTTCCACCAGATGTAGCGGAAAGGTCATTTGCTGATTTTCGAAATGTGCCTGAATGGTGACCTGCTCATTGGCCGCCAGACGTGTCAATAAATCACGGATTTGCGAGCCCCCATTAACCAGCAGGCTCGACGTTGCATCGCGAACGTTGAGCTGCGGGTTGTGCTGCATGGTCTGGATGAAATCCAGTTCATCCTGAGTCAGAAGGGCATCGCGGTGCATGGTTAGCTCGAAAGAAATAATTACAAAGTCATCGGTGATTGTAGTAAATGACCATTAATTCGACAGCTTGTTTTAACCGTTTGTCGCTTTGAGTGCCTGAAGCTCTGCCTGGACTTCGGCCAGTTGGGCTTCCAGCTGTTCAACCCGCTGTTGCGCCTTGACCTGAACAGAGACGTCTTTCTGCACGCCGACGAAATAAGTCTGCTTGTCGTAATCGTTGTACACCGTTGAAAGCGACAGTTCATTCCAGAAGTGTGTGCCGTCCTTACGGTAGTTGCGCAGAATTTCCCGGCAGGACTTCCCATCACGCAGTGTTTCGCGGATCAGCTCCAGTGCGGCCTGATCGCGATCCCCTGACTGAAGAAAGCGACAATCCTGATACAGGATTTCTTCAGCGCTATAGCCGGTCAGTTTTTCGAAGGCGGGGTTAACGTAAATCAGGATGTTGTCTTCGCCTTCCCTTTCCGCGACGACAATTCCATCATTTGAAGCGTTGATTACCAGTTGCATCAGTTGGGCATTGATCATCAGAGAGTCCTTTCTGCATCGAATGATGAGCTGCATTCTATGACATGGCTGTGGACTGTCCACTGGCCATCAGACCTAATTGCAAGGCATTCGCAGCTTTTTTGCCTCAGCTGTTAATATTCGGGGCTTTTACTCTGCATCAGGATCAGATTAATGAAAGTCGCCATTCTTTCCGGCTCGGTGTACGGCACGGCTGAAGAAGTCGCCCGGCATGCGGCCAGCCTTCTAAAGGCTGCAGGTTTTGAAACCTGGCACAACCCGCGTGCAACCCTGGCCGATGTCCAGGCGTTCGCTCCCGAAGCCTTTCTGGCCGTCACCTCGACCACGGGTATGGGTGAGTTGCCGGACAACCTGCAACCGCTGTATTCGATGATTCGCGATCAACTGCCCGCTGCCTGGCGCGGTTTGCCGGGAGCGGTGATCGGCCTGGGGGATGCCAGCTACGGCGACACCTTCTGTGGTGGCGGCGAACAAATGCGCGAGCTGTTCGGTGAATTGGGCGTGCGCGAAGTGCTGCCCATGCTGCGCCTGGACGCCAGCGAAAGCGTGACCCCGGAAACTGACGCCGAACCCTGGTTGGCAGAATTGATCAGCGCGCTGCGCGGCTGACCGTACACATGCACCTGTTTGCGACACCGCTATCGATCCGGGTGTTGTGACATCGCTCACGTCTTTTAGCGGCCGCAGGCTTGCTGACTCGTTGGGTCAGTAAGCTGGCTGCGAATGCAACTACACGAACCCCGACAGCTGACTAGACTGCGTTTACCCCTACGAAATAAATAATAAGAACCAGAGGTCCTCGCCGTGAGCGTAACCCCCGTTCAATCGACATCCGATGTAAAAGACCAGGTCAGCGCCGCCGAGTGGCAAACCCGTGTCGATCTGGCGGCCTGCTATCGGCTGGTGGCGTTGCAGGGGTGGGACGATCTGATCTTCACCCACATTTCCGCCAAGGTGCCGGGGACTGAGGATTTTTTGATCAATCCGTTCGGAATGATGTTTCACGAAATGACCGCATCGAGCCTGGTCAAAGTCGATCAGGCCGGCAACAAGCTGATGCACAGCCCCTACGAGATCAATCCCGCCGGTTACACCATTCACAGCGCCGTGCATGAAGTGCGTCACGACGTGGTGTGCGTGCTGCATACCCACACGGCGGCCGGTGTGGCGGTTTCCGCGCAGAAGCAGGGCGTATTGCCCATCAGCCAGCAATCACTGTTTGTGCTGTCCAGCCTGGCGTATCACGCCTATGAAGGTGTTGCACTCAACCACGAGGAAAAGGCGCGCCTGCAAGCCGACCTCGGTGAAAACAATTTTCTGATGTTGCACAACCACGGGCTACTGACCTGTGGCAGCAGCATTGCCGACACCTTTTTGATGATGTTCACCTTCCAGCGTGCCTGCGAGATCCAGGTGCTGGCGCAGAACGGTGGAGCTGAACTGATTGCCATCGAACCGCAGATCCTCGCAGGTGCCAAGGCGATGATTGCCGGCGTGACCAAAAGTGCTCAAGGGATGGGTGGCGCGCTGGCCTGGCCGGCGTTGCTGCGCAAGCTCGATCAACAAGCCCCGGGTTACAGACTCTGATGCCACTCGCCGAGATCCCTCTGTGCGTCTGGCGCAAGCGCGCTCAGAGCTTTGTGTTCCGTGGCCAGACCATTCGCTATTGGGTGGCCGGGCAGGGTGAGCCCTTGTTGCTGATTCACGGATTCCCCACTGCCAGTTGGGACTGGCATTACCTGTGGCAACCCTTGACCCAGCGGTATCGAGTGATCGCCTGCGACATGCTGGGTTTTGGCGACTCGGCCAAGCCGCTGGACCATGAGTATTGCCTGTTGGAGCAGGCCGACTTGCAGCAGGCACTGCTGGACTATCTGGGTGTCCGGCAGCCTGTGCACCTGCTGGCGCATGATTACGGTGACAGCGTGGCTCAGGAGTTGTTGGCCCGACATACTGAGGCGCGTGTCGAGATTGGCAGTTGTGTGTTCCTCAATGGTGGCCTGTTTCCCGAAACCCATCGGCCGGTGTTGATGCAAAAGCTGTTGCTCAGCCCGTTGGGCTGGATGATCGGACGAGCGTTCAGTCGGGATGGGCTGGTCAAGAGTTTCCGACAGGTCTTTGGCCCCCGGACCCGTCCGAGTGAAAGCGAACTGGACGATTTCTGGAGCCTGATCGACAACAACCGCGGCACGCGGATCATGCACAAACTGATCAACTATATCCCGCAACGCCGTGTGCAGCGGGACAGGTGGGTCAAGGCCATGCAAGCGGGCACCGTTGCGATGCGGGTGATCGATGGCGAAGACGACCCGGTGTCGGGAGCCCACATGGTCGAACGCTACCGCCAGTTGATCCCCAATCCGGACACGGTATTGCTACGCGGAATTGGTCATTACCCGCAAATCGAGGCGCCGATCCAGGTGCTCAAGCACTACTTGGCGTTTCGTGACCAACTGGATCCCCCCGCGTTGAAAACCGCCTGTTCCTGACCCCGCGTATTGACCCTTGTTGTCACCCATCACACGGGAGCTGCCTGGCTCCAGCGCCGCCAATCCCAGCATTCGGCAATCAGTGCAGACCGACTGAGTAGAGAGCTCTCATCAGAGTCTTTTGCGCATGAGAATATTTATCATTAATATTGGCGCACCGTTGACCCTGCGTAGGGCATGGACCACGTTGAGTCGACCTTTGATGATCAATACCCCACCCGAATCCCAGAACATCGACGGCTCCGACAGCCCGGACAGTCGCGCGTATTTTCTGCAGGTCTTCTTGTCCCAGCGTCCGCAAATGGAAGCGTTGGTCAGTCGGCGCGTGGGTTGTCGGGCGACTGCCGCAGACCTGGTGCAGGACCTGTTTTTACGTTTCTGGCGCCGACCGCTGGTGCACGTCGAAGAGCTCAGCACTTACCTGCTGCGCTGCGCCGGCAACATTGCCATCGATCATCTGCGCAGCGAAGGTGCGCGGGTAAGGCTCAACGAAGGCTGGTTGCCCGAGCAACAGCACAATCTCAGCGTCGAGCCACAAGCAGCGCTGGAAGCCGGCAATGACCTGCGCCATGTCGAGGCGGCATTACGCGGTTTGCCCGAACGTACCCGGCAGATTTTTTTGCTCAACCGCATTCACGGGCGCACGTACGTCGAAATCGCCAAAGCCATGGGACTTTCCCAAAGCGCCGTGGAAAAACACATGATGCGCGCCCTCGAAGCCTGCAAGGCCAGTCTGAGGGCCCCCACATCACGCACGCCAGGGACAGCCCCGTGAATCACACCGCCAACGTCACTCCGACGCCGGCTCAGGAGCAGGCCGCACTGGCCTGGCTGAGCCTGTTGCACGACCAACCGAGCCGCGGCGATCACGCCACGTTCAGCCGTTGGTTGCAGGCCGATCCGGCGCATGCCGAAGCCTACGCCCAGGCACAAATGGTCTGGGAATTGAGCGAAGTACCGGCTCGCACCCTGGCCGAGGAAGAGGCCTTTGCCTTGCAGGGTTACCTCAATGCAATGAACCGCTCCAGGCGTTCCGGTGTGCGGCGCTGGTCTGGTGGTTTGGCCATGGCCGCCTGCTTGCTGCTGATCGTCTCGATAGGTGCCGGCTGGCAACCATCGCGTTGGCTCGATGATTTAGCGGCGGACTATGTCTCGGCGCCGGGTGAAGTGCGCAACGTGACCCTGGCCGACCAATCCCGAGTCACCCTTGATGCAGACAGCGCCATTGCCGTGGATTTCAGCCGCGGTGAACGGCACGTTCGGCTGCGTCGCGGAGCGGCCTTTTTCAGCGTGACCCATACCGGCGAACCCTTTGTGGTCGACGCAGAACAAGGCGAGGCGCGGGTGCTCGGGACGCAGTTCGAAGTGCGATTGCAACCGGCAGGCGCGCAGGTGACGGTGCTTTCTGGACGCGTCGCTGTCACGCCGACCAAGGGCGCCGGGCAGCAGGTGCTGACGGCCGGCCAGCAAGTGGCCTACGGCGCCGGCAGCACAGCAAAACTCCACGCCGTCGACAGTGAAGCGCAACTGGCGTGGCGTCAGGGCTGGCTCAATTACTACACGTCACCCTTGGCCGATGTGGTGAAAGACCTCGGCCGGTATTACCCGGGAAGGATCGTGGTGCTCAACGACGACCTGGCCGCACGACGGATCAGCGGCAGCTTTGCGAGCAAAGACCCGCAAGCAGTGCTCGATTCCCTGCAAGGGGTGTTGGGGTTCGAGCAGCACCATCTATTGGGACGGATGATCATTTTGCGCTGAGGGGCGAGCGCATGACCGATCGCCTGAAAATCCTCCTGCTGCGTGCAGGGATGGAGACTACGCTGAAACAAGTTGAAGTGCCGCAAGCGATGCAACCGGCCTGAGCACCACACTTCTACAGATTTCGACTAGCGAACAAGGATGAACTCATGTCACGTCTTTCCCTGCCAAGGCTGCTCAGTGCAGTCGCCCTGGCTGTCGCCGTGCTGGGCGGTTGCGCCCATGTTCAGCCGCCAGCCCAACCGGTTGCCGTGAACATCGTGGCAATCAACGACCTGCACGGTTACTTGCAGGCCAACCCGTATTCGGTTCGCGACAGCACGGCCGCTGACGGTGTGCGCATGCTCAAGGCCGGGGGCATCGCGACCCTCGGCGGGATGCTGACGCAACTGCGCAAGGACGATCCGCAGCTATTGTTCATCGGTGCCGGTGACCTGGTGGGTGGCAGTCCACCACTGTCGGCGATGTGGGCCGACGAACCGACGCTTGAAGCGCTGCGGTACATGGACATGAAACTCAGCGCCATCGGCAATCATGAGCTGGACAACGGCAAGGCGGAGTTCCTGCGCCAGCTCAATGGCGGCTGCGAATCGAATCGTCCGACCAAGGCCTGCCAGTTTCGCGCCCACTATCCCGGCAGCGGTTTTCCGTACCTGGCGGCAAACCTGATCGACACCGATACCGGCAAAACCCTGTTGCCGCCGTACCGTATCGAGGAGGTTAAAGGCCAGAAGATCGCCTTTGTCGGCGCGGTCCTGCGCGATGTTGCCTCCGTGGTCAGCGCCAAGGGCCTGCAGGGTTTGCGTACCGAGGACGAGGCCGAGTCGATCAATCGGCTGATCCCCGAACTCAACCGCCAGGGCGTCAATGCGATTGTCGCGGTGGTGCACCAGGGCGGCTCAACCCCCGAGCCCTACGACAAACAGGACTGCAGCCAGCTGAGAGGCGATATCGTTGATGTGGCCAAGCGACTCGATCCGGCGGTCGATGTGCTGATCTCCGGGCATTCCCATCAAGGCTATCTGTGCAAGGTCGGTCCTCTGCTGGTGACTCAGGGCAGTTCGTACGGGCATCTGATGACCCGCCTGACGCTCGACGTGACTCCCGGCCAACATCGGGTCACGGGCATTCACGCGACTAACCTGTTGGCCGATCCGGCGCATTATCCAGCCGATCCACAGATGCTCGCCTTGCAGCGGGAAGTTGAAGCACGCAGCAATAACGTGCTGCTCAAACCTGTCGGTGCCATCGCGGCTTCACCGATCACTCGACGTACCAATGCGGCGGGGGAGGCACCTTTGGGTGACTTGATCGCCGATGCTCAACTGTCGGCTGGCGCGGCGCATGGCGCACAGATCGCTTTTATGAACAGGGGGGGCATTCGTGGCGACCTGGCCCTGGAGCCAGGTCTCAAACGCCTGAATTATGGGCAGGTGGCGACGGTGCAGCCGTTTAACAACACCCTGGTCGCCTTCGACCTGAACGGTCGGCAACTCGAACAATTGCTCAATCAGCAATGGAAGGCCGGAGGCAGTTTTGATGCGCTGCAGGTTTCCAGGGGCTTCAGCTATCGCTGGGATTCCACGCGCCCGCTGGACAGTCGGGTGATCCCCGGCAGTGTTCGTCTTAACGGTAAGCCGGTGCAGCCCGAGCGCAATTATCGCGTGGTGCTGAACAGCTTCCTGGCCGACGGTGGCGATCGTTTCAGTCTTTTCAAACAGGGAGTGAATCGTAGTGATCTGGAAGTAACGGACCTGGATAGCCTGATCGATTACCTGCACCGCATGGATCAACAAGGCAAACCCGTTGGTTCTGCGAAGAGTGCAGGGCGCATCGTGAAGGTGAAATAGCGCGGCATGCCTGGTTGCGTAAGGGGCTTTGAAACTATTTTCAATTTTAATGTGAGGTAAACCCGAGTGACATCCGTGTAGTGGTGAAAGTGCGATTCATTCGCATCCGCAGCATTTCTACACACAGGTCACGAGCAATGAAGTCCAGGGCAAAATCGGCGGCAGGCGGTTCGGTTAAACAGTGGTTTGGCGCTTCTGCGCTGGCCGTTTCGGTGTTGGCCTTGTTGCCGTTGAGCGTGGCGTGCGCTGCGCAGTCCAGTGAGCAACACCGTGCGCTGTTCAGCTTCAACATTGCCAGCAAACCCTTGCCCCAGGCGTTGAGCGACTTCAGCCGGGTCACCGGCATCAGCGTGGTTTACACCGATGAAGCGCCCTACGGTCTCAGTGCACCGGCCATCAAGGGCGAGATGAGTGCCGAGCACGCCATGCAACGCTTGCTGAGCAAATCCGGTTTCACCTTCCGCCAGACCGACGCCCACACGCTGGCCCTTGAACCACAGCCCACCGAAGGCGCGCTGAATCTCGGTGCAACCACCATCACCTCGGCGGTCGAGCAACCGATGAGCTATCAGCCGCCGTCCACCACCTCAGTGGCACGTTCATCGGCCTCGCTTCAGGAAATCCCTCAGACCATCAACGTGATCCCGGCTCAGGTGTTGCGTGACCAGCTGCCGCGCAACCTGGACGATGCGCTGGCCAATGTCAGCGGCATCACCCAGGGCAATACGTTGGGCAGCACCCAGGATTCGGTGATGACTCGCGGTTTCGGTGACAACCGCAACGGCTCGATCATGCGCGACGGCATGCCGCTGGTGCAGGGCCGTGGCCTGAACGCCTCGGTGGATCGGGTTGAAGTCCTGAAGGGGCCGGCCTCGTTGCTCTACGGCATCCAGGACCCGGGCGGCGTGGTGAACATGGTCAGCAAGAAGCCCGAATTGCAGCCATACAACGCCTTGACCGTGCGCGGCTCGAGCTATGGCAACGGCAAGAACGGCAGCGGCGGCAGCCTCGACAGCACCGGACCACTGGGCGACTCCGGACTGGCCTACCGAATGGTGCTGGACCACGAAGATGAAGACTACTGGCGCAATTTCGGCACCCATCGCGAGACGCTGATCGCGCCGTCTCTCGCCTGGTTCGGCGAGAGCACCAAGCTGTTGTTTGCCTATGAGCACCGCGAGTTTCTTGCACCGTTCGACCGTGGCACGGCCATTGACCCGCGCACCAATCATCCATTGGACATCCCCCGTGGTCGCCGCCTCGACGAGCCGTTCAACGACATGGAAGGCCGTTCGGACCTGTACCATTTCGAAGCCGACCACGAGCTCAATGACAACTGGAAAGCCCACTTCGGCTACAGCTGGAACCGCGAAACCTACGACGCCAGCCAGGTTCGCATCACCGCCATCGACCCGAAAAAAGGCACGCTGACCCGCAGCATGGACGGCACCCAGGGTGCCCTGACCACCGACCGCTTCACCACCGCCAGCCTCGAAGGCAAGGTCGATGTGGCCGGCATGCAACACGATCTGGTGTTCGGTGTGGATGACGAATACCGCAAGATCTACCGCGCCGACCTGATCCGCCAGAAGAGCCGGTTCCCGTCCTTCAGCTATCTGGACCCGGTCTACGGTCGTGAAGTGGCCGGCACCACGGTCAGCGCTGCGGACAGCAACCAGACCGATCTGCTGCGCAGCGATTCGGTATTCCTGCAGGACTCGATCCACCTGAACGACCAGTGGATTCTGGTGGCCGGCGGACGCTTCCAGGAATACGACCAGTACGCCGGCAAGGGCCGTCCGTTCAAGGCCAACACCGACAGCAACGGTCAGAAATGGGTGCCGCGCGCCGGCCTGGTGTATCGCTACACCGACGAGTTGTCGTTCTACGGCAGCTACACCGAATCCTTCAAACCGAACTCGACCATCGCGCCATTGAGCGGCAGCTCGATCGTGCTTGATGGCAGCATTGCGCCGGAAGAAGCCAAGTCCTGGGAACTGGGGGCCAAGCTCGACATGCCGGGCCGCGTGACCGGCAACATCGCGCTGTTCGACATCAAGAAACGCAACGTGCTGGTGTCCAACTCCGAGAACCCGCTGGTCACCACCTACAGTACGGCCGGCGAAGTGCGTTCCCGAGGCCTGGAGATCGACCTGACCGGCCAATTGAGTGATCGCTGGAGCATGATCGGCAGCTACGCCTACACCGACGCCGAGGTCACCGAAGATCCGGACTACAAAGGCAAGCGACTGCAAAACGTGGCGAAAAACACCGGCTCGCTGTCGGCGGTCTATGACTTCGGCACCATCGTCGGTGGCGACCAGTTGCGGGTCGGCGCGGGCGCCCGGTATGTCGGCGAGCGGGCCGGCAACGCGGTGAACGACTTCGACCTGCCGAGCTACACCGTGGCCGACGCCTTCGCCACCTACGACACCAAGCTCGACGGGCAGAAGGTCAAGTTCCAGCTCAACGTGAAAAACCTCTTCGACCGCACCTACTACACCTCGGCCGTCAACCGGTTCTTTGTGTCGATGGGCGATTCGCGCCAGGTGTCGTTGTCGAGCACCCTGGAGTTCTGATGAAAGCTAGCCGACCGCTCACTACGGTTTGGCAGCGAAAACTCTTGTCGCGTTGGCGACAAGAGTATTGAGTGTCAGCGAGAGGTGGGCACCGGTCTATCCATGTCCCACACATTGATTGTTCCGGTTGCTTTGGCAATTGTGCTTTGACCTTCTGATTCACGCCATATGGAAAAATCAAAAACAGCTTCGAATATCCCTTCCGTGGAATCGAATTTCTTTATATCTATTGTTCCAGTGATATGGGGATGGAGCGTAAAAACATAGCTTACGCCACTGGGGTCGTTTGGGATTCGTCGGGTGTACCGGATCCTGTTAATCGCCTTGTCGTTAATAAGATATTTTTGGGGCTTGATATTTTCATCGAAATTGAAAACCCAGTGCCTGTCATCGTCTACAGCTGAAATTTCAATGTGGGGACTGATAGGTAATGTAGATCGAAAAAAAACGCGGCTACTGTTAAATGCGGGTTGCTGTTCAATCGTCGCGATCAAGGAGCCCGATGCAAAATGATCCGGGGCGGAAATAACAGATTTTGTTGGGGCGTCGTATATTTTTGACATGTCATGAAACTCCTGAGGTTGAGTCCGAAGTCTCCGATTTATTTATCAATTCTGCTACTGTCAGAATTAACAGGTATTCAATTGTTTTTATGTTTTTCGAAATTAAAGAAATTTAATATAAACGAATGCAATAGTGCCTAACGCAAAAACGCCTGGCGGTATTCGCCGGGCGTACCCTTCATGGCCTGGCGAAAGCGATTGGTGAAATGGCTGGCGCTGGCAAAGCCGCAGGCCAGCGCAATCTCACCGAGCGGCTGTGAGGTGTTGCGCAGCAAATTCCGGGCATGAGCCAGGCGGCGGGCCAACAGGTACTGATGCGGCGGCAGGCCGAAGCTTTCGCGGAACATCCGCGCGAAGTGGTACTCCGACAAGGCGCACAAGCCGGCCAACTGACCCAGGCTGATCGGCTCGGCCAATTGCTGGTCGATGTACTCGATCAGTTGCCGACGCTGATGTGCCGCCAGCCCACCCTTGAGGCGCAAACCCTGGCGCAGGCCGACCTGGCTGAGCAGTGTGTGGCTGAGCATTTCATGCGCGAGGCTGCTGGTCAGCAGGCGTTCACCGGGTTCGTCCCAGTTCAATTCAATCAACTGACGGAAACGTCGGGCCTGCACCGGGTCTTCGAGAAAGGTGCTTTCCTGCAATTGCAGTTCACGCGGTTCACGGTCGAGCAAAGTGACGCAGCCAAGGGCAAATTGCTCGGGGCTGAAGTACAGGTGAGCCAGGCGGATTCCACCGTTGATCACCCAGGCCGACTGGTGTTCGGCGGGCAGGATGCAGAGTTTGTCCRGGCCGCCCTTGGTGCCGGGCTGCTCGCGGCGAAAGGTCCCGGTGCCGCCGGCGATGTAGCAGGAGAGAGTGTGATGCCCCGGCGCTTCATAGTCCTGGGCGTCGTGATGGTTGCTCCACAGGGCTGCAGCCATGCCGTCACCGAGCTCGGCGCTGTGCTCAAGGCGAGCATTCGGCGAGCGGTTGAGGGCTTGAAAAACTTGCAGGGTTTCCAGTGCGGGCATGATCGGTTCTCTCCAACGCCTTGCATCCTACTCCGTCGCCTCGACACTGCCAGCCCGTTGCCTGACAAAAGCGCAAGTTTATGCAAGTGCACGATCTGCCTCGGGAACAGACTGAAGGCCATCTTCAGGAGTTGCCGACATGAACCTCTCGCTATACCTGCTAACGGTGCTGATCTGGGGCACCACGTGGATCGCCTTGAAACTGCAACTGGGGGTGGTGGCGATTCCGGTGTCGATCGTTTATCGCTTCGGCCTGGCATCGCTGGTGCTGTTCGTGATGTTACTGCTCAGCCGACGCCTGCAAGTGATGAACCGGCGTGGGCACTTGATCTGCCTGGCCCAGGGGCTATGCCTGTTCTGCATCAATTTCATGTGCTTCCTCACCGCCAGTCAGTGGATCCCCAGCGGTCTGGTCGCCGTGGTGTTCTCCACCGCCACGCTGTGGAATGCGTTGAATGCGCGGGTGTTCTTCGGTCAGAAAGTAGCCCGCAATGTGCTGATGGGCGGCGCGCTGGGGTTGATCGGGCTGGGCTTGTTGTTCTGGCCGGAACTGGTCGGCCATACCGCCAGCCCGCACACCTTGCTTGGCCTGGGCCTGGCGTTGCTGGGCACGCTGTGTTTCTCGGCCGGCAACATGCTTTCGAGCCTGCAACAGAAAGCCGGCCTGAAGCCGCTGACCACCAACGCCTGGGGCATGGCCTATGGCGCCGCGATGCTGTCGATGTATTGCCTGGTCAAAGGTATTCCCTTCGACATTGAATGGAACACGCGTTACATCGGTTCGTTGTTGTACCTGGTGATTCCGGGTTCGGTGATTGGTTTCACCGCGTACCTGACCCTTGTCGGGCGCATGGGCCCTGAACGTGCGGCTTATTGCACCGTGCTGTTCCCGGTAGTGGCATTGAACGTGTCGGCCTTCGCCGAAGGCTACCAATGGACCACACCGGCATTGGCCGGACTGGTGCTGGTCATGTTGGGTAACGTGTTGGTGTTTCGCAAACCCAAGGCTCGGGTGGCAGTGGGAAGTGGCAAGTTGGCGTGATCGATCAAGTTGCACTGTGCATTATCGGGTTCAACAGTACGGCGTTTATTAATGGTCAGTTTTCAGTGACAGATAAATAAGCGCCGTCATCATGTAGCCGATAATGCTTCGGGTCCAGGCCATGGCATTCCATTCTGTGGAACTGTCCATGTCGAACCATTCATTGGCGATCACTTGTATGCAGAAGTAATACAGGAAAATGCCGATCATCAAACCGACAATTCCGTATTTCTTTGCCTCGTGGAATTCCTTGCGTGGCGCATTGAGTTTTGTATAAAGCTGATAGGCCCCCAATAAACAACAGGCGGTGTAGGTTGTCTCCAGGGTGATCATCATCCAGTAGATTCTATGGTGCAGCATGGGGGAGGTGATGGCGCGATAGCGTAGGGCGTCGTTGGGCCGGGTCGTGTCCATGCTGAGGATATGTCCAACAAATTCGTAGTTGGTGGCGTAGTCAGTCACATTGCTGAATACAACCAGCAAGCCAAATCCTCCCGCCATTAAAACCAGGGCCAACTTACTGCGCCTGATCAGGCAGGCAGTGGTGAAATTTATCATGGTGCGTACTCTCCATATCCGGGTCCTGCACTGTGCAGGCAATTGGGGCAGGAGTTTATAACGCGAAAAAAATGGCGGGCAGAGGACTGAATTGCAAGTTGTGTCCTGGCGTACGTTGTGTGCTTGGGTGGTCACTGTTATCTCAGGTTTGTCTACTGTCAGATGTGACAGTAGACGCCTGAGTGCGTTCTGTTTAGCGTGGTCCGGGTTCTGGAAGGCGTCTCGACAATATCTCAGGTGGAATTCCCATGAATAAAGATCAACTTGCAACCATCGCGAATATTCGTGAGTCTTTAAATAATCAGAGTTATCCGAATGCGGCGTTGCCGCCGGCACCATTTATCCCGTTGCTGGATGCTAATGGCAAGTTGAGTCATGGGCGTGTTTCGAAGGATGGGCTCTGGGTGGAGCTTGGTTATGATGAATTCCAGCCCCGCGACGCAGTCCGTTTTTATCTGGGGAGTGCCACCCCCGGAATTGTCGATTATGAAGCCGAATATACGCTGGAAGAAGAGAAGAAAATCGAGGCGTTAGTGCCTGAAGAATATATCAAGAAATTAATTGGCGAAACGGCATTTGCACTGTACTTCGTGAATGAAACGACACCGTCTAATTTCAAGTACTTTGATGTCATCGAATGACGTGATGCGTTGTCGTAACAGGGGACAGGGCGCGTTCAGCTGGAACGTGCCCTGTTTCTATCAACCCTTCCACACCTGCGGATTCACCAGATCCTGCGGCCGCTCGCCCAACAGTGCGCTGCGCAAGTTGGCCAAGGCGCGGTGGGCCATGGCTTCGCGGGTTTCATGGGTGGCCGAACCGATGTGCGGCAAGGTCACGGCGTTCTTCAGCTGGAACAGCGGCGACTCGGCCAGGGGTTCCTTCTCGTAGACATCCAGCCCCGCCCCGCGGATCCGGTTGTTCTGCAAGGCCTCGATCAGTGCTGGTTCATCGACCACCGGGCCACGGGAAATATTCACCAGAATCGCGCTGGGCTTCATCAGCGCCAGTTCGCGGTGGCTGATCAGGTGCCGGGTCTTGTCGCTGAGCGGTACCACCAGGCAAACGAAATCGGCTTCGGCCAGCAACTGATCAAGGCTGCGAAACTGCGCGCCGAGTTCTTGTTCAAGCTGGGGCTTGCGACTGTTGCCGCTGTACAGAATCGGCATGTTGAAGCCCAGGCGACCACGTCGGGCGATGGCCGCGCCGATGTTGCCCATGCCAACGATGCCCAGGGTCTTGCCATGCACATCGCAACCAAACAGCGGCGCACCGACCGTGGCTTGCCATTGCCCGGCCTTGGTCCAGGCGTCCAGCTCGGCGACACGTCGGGCACTGCTCATCAGCAAGGCAAAGGCCAGGTCGGCGGTGCTTTCGGTCAGCACGTCCGGGGTGTTGGTGAGCATGATCCCGCGTTCGTTGAAGTAGGCCAGGTCGTAGTTGTCGTAGCCGACCGAGACGCTGGATACCACTTCGAGTTTGCTGGCGTTCTCCAATTGGGCCCGACCGAGCTTGCGACCGACGCCGATCAAGCCGTGAGCGTGGGGCAGGGCTTCGTTGAACTGTGCATTGATGTCACCCAGCTTGGGGTTGGGCACGATCACCTCGAAGTCGTGTCGCAAGGACTCGACCATTTCGGGCGAGACACGGCTGAAGGCAAGTACGGTCTTTTTCATCGCAGGAAGGCTCGTCAGGCGGAGGAGAATGCCAAGCACGCTAACATTCTCTGACGGGTTTTTGCGAGAGCCACAGGCTGTGGGCGAACACAACCCTGTGGCGAGGGAGCTTGCTCCCGCTCGGCTGCGCAGCAGTCGTCAGCCTTTCAATCTCGACTTACCTGAATTAGCTCATTGACGCGATTGCGAGCGCTGCGCACTCGAGCGGGAGCAAGCTCCCTCGCCACACTGGAGCGCGTCAATCCTTAGAGTCAATTGGCCACCCGTGCCCCGCCCAGACTCCCACTCAACTCATACGCCGCCAACTCCGCCTGATGCGCCGCGAGAATCTCCGGCAGCGAGCCGCGCAGGTACTCGACCCAGGTCTTGATCTTCGCATCCAGGTACTGACGCGACGGGTAGATGGCGTACAGGTTCAGCTCTTGCGAGCGGTAGTTGGGCATGACCCGCACCAGGCTGCCATTGCGCAGACCTTCGATGGCGGCATAGACCGGCAACACACCGACGCCCATGCCGCTGATGATCGCGGTCTTCATGGCGTCGGCGGAGTTCACCAGAAACGGTGAGCTGTTGATGGTGACCATTTCCTGGCCTTCCGGGCCGTCGAACAGCCATTTTTCCAGTGGAATCACCGGGCTGACCAGACGCAGGCAGGCGTGATTCAGCAGGTCGCTGGGCTTCTGCGCGCAGCCGTTGGCTTTTACATAAGCAGGCGACGCGCAAACGATGCTGTAAGTGATGCCCAGCCGTTGCGAGACGAAACCCGAGTCCGGCAGTTCGCTGGCCAGCACGATCGATACGTCGTAGCCCTCGTCCAGCAGGTCCGGTACGCGGTTGGCCATGGTCAGGTCGAACGTCACGTCCGGGTGGGACTTGCGATAGCGGGCGATCGCATCGATCACGAAGTGCTGACCGATCCCGGTCATGGTGTGCACCTTGAGTTGCCCGGCCGGGCGCGCATGGGCGTCGCTGGCCTCGGCCTCGGCTTCCTCGACATAGGCGAGGATCTGTTCGCAGCGCAGCAAATAACGCTTGCCGGCCTCGGTCAGGGCGATGCGACGGGTAGTGCGGTTGAGCAAACGGGTTTGCAGGTGGGCTTCCAGGTTGGAGACCGCGCGCGAGACGTTGGCTGTCGTGGTATCGAGCTGTACGGCAGCGGCAGTGAAGCTGCCGGCTTCGGCGACACAGCTGAAGGCGCGCATGTTTTGCAAAGTGTCCATGGGGTGCTCTCGGGTGCGATGACAAATTGTGACACGAAGTTACGGAATGCTGTGACCCCGACCAAGGGATTACCTCGTTAACGGTAACAAAGATTCACAGGAATCCCGGCTTATCGCTGCTCAGGCCCACCCCTAGAATTACGCCGTTACTGGTGTGTGGGAGCGAGCTTGCTCGCGATGGCATCGGTGCGGTGTACCTGATGCACCGAGTTGTTTGCATCGCGAGCAGGCTCGCTCCCACAGTTAAGTCAGTGTCCACAGGACCTCGTACCTCCCCCTACTTCCAGGAATTTTCAGCAGTGCCGCGTCGCATCAGCAGAGAGTTGAAGACTCTCAGTGTTTGGGCTTTATCGTTAGCAATCAGCGGCTGCGTCGGAACCGGAGGTATTGCCCCACAGGGCAAGGCATTCGACGCCAATACATTGGCCACCGACGAGGCCATCCAGAGCGCCGCCAAGGATGCTCACTGGCCCACCGCGCAATGGTGGCAGGCCTATGGCGACCCGCAACTCAATCACTGGATCGACCTCGCCGTGCAAGGCAGCCCGAGCATGGCCATGGCCGCTGCCCGTGTGCGTCAGGCCAGGTCCATGGCCGGTGTTGCCGAGTCGGCCGAGTCGTTGCAGGTCAATGGCCAGTCCACGCTCAAACGCCATAACTGGCCGACCGACCAGTTCTACGGTCCGGGCGAACTGGCCAACACCACCACTTGGGACAACAACGCGGCCCTAGGCTTCAGCTACGCCCTCGACCTTTGGGGCCGTGAAAGCAATGCCACCGAACGCGCCGTCGACATGGCCCATATGAGCGCCGCCGAGGCGCGCATGGCTCAGCTCGAATTGCAGAACAATGTGGTCCGCGCCTACATCCAGCTGTCGCTGCATTACGCGCAGCGGGACATCGTGGCCGCGACCCTCAAGCAGCAACAGCAAATTCTCGACCTCGCGCAAAAGCGCCTGGACGGCGGCATCGGCACCCATTTCGAAGTCAGCCAGGCACAAACTCCGCTGCCGGAAACCCATCGGCAACTGGATGCCCTGGACGAAGAAATCGCCCTGAGCCGCAATCAACTCGCCGCACTGGCGGGCAAAGGTCCAGGGGAGGGCGCACAGTTGCAGCGTCCGACGCTGTCCCTTGGCAGCGCCCTGAAACTGCCTTCGGCATTGCCGGCGCAGTTGCTCGGCCAACGCCCGGACGTGGTCGCCAGTCGCTGGCAAGTCGCGGCCCAGGCGCGCGGGATCGACGTCGCGCACGCCGGTTTCTACCCCAATGTCGATCTGGTCGGCAGCCTTGGCTACATGGCCACTGGTGGCGGGGCGCTGGAGTTTTTGACCGGCAAGAAGCTCAACTACAACGTCGGGCCGGCGATCTCCTTGCCGATCTTCGACGGTGGGCGCTTGCGCTCGGAACTGGGGGAAGCCTCGGCCGGCTATGACATCGCCGTGGCCAAGTACAACCAGACCCTGGTCAATGCGCTCAAAAGCATCTCCGACCAGTTGATCCGCCGCGAGTCCATGGACAAGCAGCAAGCCTTCGCTGAGGAATCGGTGGCCACCGCACAGAAAACCTACGACATCGCGATGATCGCCTACCAGCGCGGGCTCACCGATTACCTGAATGTGCTGAATGCCCAGAGCCTGTTGTTCAAGCAGCAGCAAGTGCAACAGCAGGTTCAGGCTGCACGTTTGAGTGCCCATGCCGAACTGGTCACGGCCCTAGGCGGCGGGCTCGGCGCCGGTAACGACGTGCCGCCAGACAGTAAAGTCCAGGCGCCGAAAACCCCGGCTCTTCTCAAGAGCATCGTGAATTGAAAACAAACCCTGTGGGAGCGAGCCTGCTCGCGATAGCGGTGGGTCAGGTGACATCTGCATCGACTGACACTCCGTCTTCGCGAGCAGGCTCGCTCCCACAGGTCCTGAGTCTGGACTTAATTTCACTGAGCAGGACTTCATGACTCCCTTGCCCGCACCTTTGCGCTGGCTGTATTCCCTTGAGTGGCGCCGGGGTTTTTTCGACTGGGCACGCAGTGATGGCGTGACCTGGGTCTACATCTTCAAGGTGCTGATCGCCGCGTTCCTGACCCTCTGGCTGGCCATGCGCCTGGAATTGCCGCAACCGCGCACCGCGATGATCACCGTGTTCATCGTCATGCAGCCGCAGAGCGGCCAGGTGTTCGCCAAGAGTTTCTATCGCTTCCTCGGCACATTGGCCGGCTCGGCGGTGATGGTCGCGCTGATTGCCTTGTTCGCCCAGAACACCGAACTGTTCCTCGGCTCGCTGGCGATCTGGGTCGGCATCTGCACGGCCGGTGCCGCGCGTTATCGCAACTTCCGCGCTTATGGTTTTGTGCTCGCCGGTTACACTGCGGCGATGGTCGGCTTGCCGGCACTGGCGCATCCGGACGGAGCGTTCATGGCGGCGGTCTGGCGGGTGCTGGAAATCTCCCTGGGAATTCTCTGCTCGACCCTGGTCAGCGCCGCGATTCTCCCGCAAACCGCCAGCGCCGCGATGCGCAACGCCTTGTATCAGCGCTTCGGAGTGTTTGCGCTGTTCGTCACCGATGGCTTGCGCGGGCGCAGCCAACGCGACGCGTTCGAAGCCGGCAACGTGCGGTTTATCGCCGAAGCCGTGGGCCTGGAAGGCTTGCGCAGCGTCACCGTGTTCGAAGACCCGCACATGCGTCGGCGCAATGGTCGGCTCAGTCGCCTGAACAGCGAATTCATGGGCATCACCACCCGGTTCAACGCCTTGCACCAATTGCTCGAACGCTTGCGCAGCAGCGGCACCGAACAGGTGGTGGCGGCGATCAAACCCGGGTTGCAGGACCTGGCCGAAGTGCTCGATGGCTTCTCGGGTCGCGCGCTGACGCATGCCGACGCAGCGCGTCTGGCGGCGCAATTGGCCGCCTACAAAGAGGGCTTGCCGGCGCGGGTGCGCAGCTTGCGGGTGAGCTTTCAGGAGAGCGAACCGAGCGACGCCGAGCGGCTGGATTTTCACACCGCGTACGAATTGCTCTACCGCTTCGTCGACGAAATGCACAGTTATGCGCAGACGCACGCCTCATTGGCCGAGCACCGCCACGAACGCGAGCAATGGGATGAGCCCTACACCCCGAAAACCAACTGGCTGGCGTCGACCGCGGCGGGCATTCGGGCGTCGTTCATTCTGATTGTGTTGGGCAGTTACTGGGTCGCCACCGCGTGGCCGAGCGGCGCGACCATGACCATGATCGCCGCCGCCACGGTCGGTCTCTCGGCGGCCACGCCAAACCCCAAGCGCATGGCGTTCCAGATGGCCTGCGGGACGTTGCTCGGTGCGCTGATCGGCTTCGTCGAGATGTTTTTCATCTTCCCGTGGATCGACGGTTTCCCCCTGTTGTGTGTGATGTTGGCGCCGGTGATCGTACTCGGTTCGTTTCTCACCTCACGGCCGCAGTACGCCGGTGTCGGCCTGGGTTTGCTGATCTTTTTCAGCACCGGTTCAGTACCGGACAACCTGACGGTCTACAACCCGTACACCTTCATCAACGACTACATCGCGATGATCATGGGCATGTTGGTGTGCGCTGCAGCCGGGGCGATCATTCTGCCGCCCAACAGTCGCTGGTTGTGGCGGCGTCTGGAGCAGGACTTGCGCGGGCAAGTGGTGTTCGCCATCAGCGGCAAGCTCAAGGGGTTGGCATCGGGTTTTGAAAGCAGCACTCGCGATCTGGTGCACCAGGCTTATGGCCTGGCCACCGGACAACCTAAGGTGCAACGCGATCTGCTGCGCTGGATGTTCGTGGTGCTGGAAGTTGGTCACGCGATCATCGAGTTGCGCAAGGAACAGGCGATCTTGCCGGTGCACCCGGCCTATGCCGAAACCCAACCGTGGCGCCAGGCGATCCGGGTCATGGGCCGCTCGCTGGTGCGGCTATTTCTGCAACCGAGCCAAAGCAATCTGGAGCGCAGCCTGGTGGCGGTCGACCACGCCATCAGCCGCGTCCAGGCCACCGACGAACCCTTCGCCCCGCACTTCGACACCTCGGCTCTGCGCCGGGTGAAGAGCTACCTGCATTTCATCCGCACCTCGTTGCTCGATCCGCAATCACCGTTGGCAGCGCTCGCTGCCCCGCAAGGACCTGACCATGCCTCGTGAAATCGCCTTCCACGGCGTGTACATGCCGACCATGACCCTGATGTTTTTCATCGCTGCGGCAGTGGCCTGGGCACTCGACCGGTTTTTGTCCGGGTTTGATCTGTACCGCTTCTTCTGGCACCCGGCGCTGCTGCGCCTGAGCCTCTTCACCTGTTTGTTCGGCGCCCTCGCGCTGACTGTTTATCCTTGAGACCGATTCGATGAAAAAACTTTTCAGCCTGCTCGCGACCTTGTTGGTACTGGCCCTCGCGCTGTGGATCGGCCGGACCCTCTGGGTGCATTACATGGACACCCCGTGGACCCGCGATGGCCGGGTGCGCGCCGACATCATCAACGTCGCCGCCGACGTCACCGGCGAAGTGGTCGACGTGCCGGTGCGTGACAACCAGTTGGTAAAAAAGGGTGACCTGCTGATGCAGATCGATCCCGAGCACTACCAGATCGCGGTGAAACAGGCGCAATCGCTGGTAGCTTCGCGCAAAGCCACCTGGGAGATGCGCAAGGTCAATGCACACCGCCGCGCCGACCTCGACAACCTGGTGATCTCCAAGGAAAACCGCGACGACGCCAGCAACATCGCCGACTCGGCGCTGGCCGATTATCAACAGGCCCAGGCTCAGCTTGAGGCGGCAGAGCTGAACCTCAAACGCACCAAAGTGCTGGCGGCGGTGGACGGTTATGTCACCAACCTCAACGTCCATCGCGGCGACTACGCGCGCATCGGCGAAGCGAAAATGGCCGTGGTCGACATGAACTCGTTCTGGGTCTACGGCTTCTTCGAAGAAACCAAGTTGCCGCATGTGAAGGTCGGCGATAAGGCCGACATGCAATTGATGAGCGGTGAAGTGCTCAAGGGCCATGTCGAAAGTGTTTCGCGCGGTATCTACGACCGCGATAACCCCGAAAGTCGCGAGCTGATTGCTGACGTGAATCCGACCTTTAACTGGGTGCGTTTGGCACAACGGGTGCCGGTGCGGATTCACATTGATGAAGTGCCGGACGGGGTGCTGTTGGCGGCGGGGATTACGTGCACGGTGGTGGTGAAGCAGGACGGCGTGGAGTAACCCTGTGGCGAGGGAGCTTGCCCTAATGCCTGTCAGTTAACTGAAATCTATCGCCGGGTGATCGATTGTGGCGAGGGAGCTTGCTCCCGCTGGGTCGCGAAGCGGCCCCAAAAGGTCGCAACTCCATTCTGTCAGTTACAACGCGTACCCAGGTTTACGACGGCTTCGCCGCCGAACGGGAGCAAGCTCCCTCGTCACAAAAGTTTGTTGATCGTTCCCACGCGCAGCAAAGGAATGCATCGTGCTACCACGCAGACGGTTCGACGGTTCGACGTGGGAGCGATCCTGCCTTGTTCAACCCTGGCAATATGTCTCATGCAAATGCCGCCACTGCAACGCACCTGACGGCAGCTTTTCAATCACCGCCGTCGCCCGCCGATCGTTCAGCACGCCGCTCGCATCGGACTGCACTTCTCGGTAGCTGACGGTGGCGCCGCCGGCGTGTTGGTCAATCCCGCGCCATTCGCTCAGGCCGATTTTCAAGCCCGGGCGGGCGCCGCCGAGTTTATCGAACAGTTCGCTCAAACCCGGATAATCCAGCACATTGCCGCCGGGCACGATCATCGAAAACTGCGGCGAGAAACGTGCCAGCAACTGCGTCAGTAGGCCTTTGTCGGCGGTGCCGCAAAACCATTGCTCGATGTCGACGAGGGTCTGGGTCACTTCGTTGAAGTAGAGGGTGTAGTCGGTCATATTCGCTCCTTGAAGTATCACTGTTATTTCTATTGATTAAAGGTGCACAGTCAGGCCAAACCGCTTCATCAGCCCGCTTTCCAGCAACCCCTTGGGCAGCAACCCCGCCAGCAATGGCAACGCCCGACTGCCATTGCCCAGACGCAGCAGTCGTGGCGGTTTGCTTTTCTGCACGGCTTTGAGCAGATCCCCGGCAAACGTGCTCGCCGGGGTCGGGTTGTTCTGAGAGGCCTTGGCCCGGGCACGAATTCCCTCGCGCAGCGGCCACCAGGGTGATTGTTCGCTGATCAACAGCTCGGCTTCAACGCCTGCGTTCTTGGCAAAACTGGAGGCAATGGCGCCGGGCTGGACTTCCATCACCCGGATGCCGAACGGCGCCAGTTCCATGCGCAGGGCGTCGCTCAAGGCATGCACGGCGGCTTTCGAGGCGCAATAGGCGCCGGCGAACGGCGTGACCAAAACGCCGGAGACGCTGCCGATATTAATCACTAATCCCTTGGCGCGACGCAGCACGGGAAACAGCGCACGGGTCACACCGACCACGGCGAACACGTTGGTTTCGAATTGACGTTGCATCGCCGCGACACCGCCGTCGAGCAGCGGCCCCATGGCACCGTAACCGGCGTTGTTGATCAGGATGTCGAGGCCGCCGTATTGCTGGTTGATCCGCTCACTCAATTGTTCGAGCGCCGGTTCATCGTTGACGTCCAGTTGCACCGCAGTGAACCCGGCTGCGGCGAGTATCGCCACATCCTCAGCCTTGCGCGCGGTGGCCAGGACCTCGAACCCGGCGTTTTTGAAGGCGTCAGCCAGGGCGCGGCCAATGCCGCTAGAGCAACCGGTGATTAACGCGACGGGCATGGCGCGGTCCTTGTGCAAGTAGAAGGGGGGAGGGAAGGATCAGTCAGAGAAACTACCTTGCAAATGCTCGGCGCGAAACTCCAGGGTTTGCGGGCGATAGCCAGGACGCAGCGGCGGCATCGGCAAGCAGTCTTCCCAATTGGCGCCGGCCTGCAATTCGCCGGGGCCACGGTAGCGTGGCGCGGTGTATTGATTGTCCGCCAGATTGACCGTATCGCCCGGCGCATAGGCGGCGATCCGCCAGCGCAATTCGGTCAGTGGTACGTCGTTGCCGTTGTTCAGCTTCAGTTCCAGCGGACGATCCGCCGGGCAGTGTTCCGGTGCGTAGGTGATGCGCAATTCCAGCCGCGCCAGTTGCTTGGCCTCGCGATTATCCAGCCAGACCACCCACGTCGCTACCATGGCCAATCCGACAGCTGCTGCCAGGGACACCGGCAAGGCT
The DNA here is from genome assembly GCF_056397385.1 of Pseudomonas sp. 05N36. Lineage (NCBI taxonomy): Bacteria > Pseudomonadati > Pseudomonadota > Gammaproteobacteria > Pseudomonadales > Pseudomonadaceae > Pseudomonas > Pseudomonas sp. 05N36. The sequence goes on from NZ_JBFTNH010000012.1 coordinate 289,720, forward strand.
TTGGCCGGGTAGCGCAACAGCAGGAACAGCCAGGTAATGACCAGCAGGACGCCGATGAACATGAAGCGAAACCTCGGGAAGGGAAGACCGTCATGCTACCTAAGCGTAGATGGGATTGGCGATGGGCGGTTCGGTGTCACAGTATCTGGAAGGAGAGCAGGCGGGTGGGGTAACGAGGAACGCCCTTTCCCGTGCGAAAAAGACCGTTGAGTGCTTCAAAAATAGCCCCGATTACCAGGGCGAACTTCCGTCATTTATGTTCTCAGGTAGTCTTGCCTAAGGCATTGCTGACTCTTCCCGGAAAAATACTGCCCCAACCTTCGAGATGGTACATCGTTCCGATGTTTGCTCCAGGCTACAAGGTGCCCTTGATTTTAGTAATTGGATTCGTAACATCTGCTTTAATAAATGGGTGTGTCGGCTATAAATTTGCAGTGGGTGATTTTTATTTAAAAAAGATTTTAGCTTTTGCTATGCAATAGTGATAATTATTTTTGTATTGCCGTTCTCGTTGTTTATGGTTCTAAATATCCGTGGAGTATGATTTGTCGCAGATGGAATCTGCCTGCCTACACAGTGTTTAGTGTGTTGCATCCATCGGCTGAATCGACAGCCGAAAGGGAAACTATTCAGTAGCGCCCCTCGTGTCACCATGAAGGGTTGGTAGGGCTAGCCACTAAAGCCCCATAAATAAAGGCTTCCAGAGTCTCATCCAGTGTCCTGTCCCTCTTTCGTACCAATGCTATTCACATCGCTCTCAGATCCCAGCTTCCGACCTTCGATATAGAAAATTTTAAGCAACCTCCTTCAGGTTCTAGCTGTGGGCACTGTCAATGCTATGCTTGAGTTTTTTCGAAAGGAGGCGACACCATGCCGAACGAATATTCCTTATCGGACTTGCTGAAAAGGATCTATGACAACCAACTGGCTCTGGAAGCGGCCGTGATGGAGCTGACGCTATGGGTAGAACAGCGGGATTCGGCGGACGTGGGTGACAATGTGCGCGAAGCACTTCACATGCTTGAGGAAAATTCAGGTCATATCAATCAGGGCCTGGCTCGACTGAAGCGACTTGACATCGACTAACTGATTTCGCGTCAAACGTCGTTGGCGGCTATGACAGGTTATTAGGAATTTATGAAACCATTTCGTCCCCCCGCTCAAGGCAGTTATCGGCTACAAGCGGAAGCTTGAGGGCGACTTCGGCCTTGATGACCTTGAGTGTTACATCTACGGTGCTATTGCGTGATTCGAATCAATTTAGTCAACCTCCATTATCTAGATGGAAGGCAAAGTAACTGCAAGGGTTTGTTTAAGTATGCGCGCGGCAATCTGATTGTTGGGTTGGCAAGTATGCTGGGTAAAGGCTATTTGAGTTAGTTGGGGGCTGAGCAAACATGGTGATTACTTGGCAAGGTACCTCGATGGGGATGATGTTGGATAACTGGAAGATGATCTAAAATCTAAGCGTGGAAATTATGGATCTATTCAGGGCTTGACTAGGTTTGTGGGGGCGAAAAACAGGGGGGCAAGTTTCAGTAGTAAAGATTTTTGCGCGGAAAAACAAACATCAATTGCCGATCTAATTTTTAGAGCTGAAGAAAAATATCACGAAAATATAAAGGTGAGGTGTGGAAGATGGCTGTCGACCAGTGCTAGCTGGTAATTTTAAAAGAGTTACGCGGCGGAGCTTTCAAGTGGTAAGTATTCTGTACGTAAATCTTTTGGAAAGTATGCTGATGATGAATATGGTCGGAAGTCTATTGGTCGAGTAAGTAAGGCAGGGTGGAGTAGCTACAAGCCAAAAAAAGGCTTTGGGTGTCGCTTCGTTATCCAGTTGATAGTTGTTACGGGAGAGGTGGCAATCAATATTTTGGAAAAAGCCCCCGCCCAACCCACTGCGGATGGGGAGCGCAGCAGGCTGGACGGGGGCTTCTTGTGTTACCGGTTAATCACTGCGCAATAGTCTTCACCGACACCCCTCTTTCAATCGGTGTGGACCGACCATAAATATCCTCAAACCGCTCGATATCGTCCTCACCCAAATAGCTGCCCGATTGCACTTCAATAATTTCCAACGGAATCTTCCCCGGATTACGCAAGCGATGGACCGAGGCGATCGGAATGTAGGTCGACTGGTTTTCACAGAGCAGGAACACGTTTTCGTCGCAGGTCACTTCGGCGGTGCCGCTGACCACGATCCAGTGTTCGGCGCGGTGGTGGTGCATCTGCAATGACAGGCACGCGCCCGGTTTGACCGAGATGTGCTTGACCTGGAAGCGCCCGCCCATGTCCACCGAGTCGTAGGAGCCCCACGGACGGTAGACCTCGCAGTGGTTCTGGGTTTCGCTGCGGCCCTGTTCGTTGAGGGTGTTGACCATCTGCTTGACGCCTTGGACCTTGTCCTTGTGGGCGATCATCATGGCGTCCTTGGTCTCGACCACGACGATGTTCTCAAGGCCGATCACCGACACCAGTTTGCCGTTGCCGTGGATCATGCAGTTGCGACTGTCCTGGATCACCACGTCGCCTTTAGTGACGTTGCCGTTGGCGTCTTTTTCATGCACGTCCCACAGCGACGACCAGCAACCGACATCGCTCCAGCCAGCGGACAGCGGCACTACGCAGGCGCGTCGGGTTTTTTCCATGACCGCGTAGTCGATGGAGTTGTCCGGGCAGCAGGCGAAGGTGGCTTCGTCGAAGGTGATGGTGTCGGCATCCTGTTCACTGCGTTCCAGGGTCAGCAGGCAGGTGTCGTAGATGTCCGGGTCGTGCTTTTTCAGCTCTTCGAGGAAGCGGCTGGCGCGGAACAGGAACATGCCGCTGTTCCAGAAATAACCGCCGGCCTCGACGAACTCGGTGGCGCGTTTCACGTCGGGTTTTTCGACGAAGTGCGAGACCCGGCTGACGCCTTCGGGCAGCAAGGTATCGTTGGTGGACTTGATGTAGCCGTACCCGGTTTCCGGTTTGGTTGCCGGTACGCCGAACAGCACCATTTCACCGCGCTCGGCGGCGATGGTAGCCAAGGCCAGGGCGCGTTGCAGGGCTTTCTGGTCTTCCAGCACGTGGTCGGCCGGCAGCACCAGCATCAGTTCGTCACGACCTTCATTGACCAGCATCATCGCGGTCATGGCCACCGCCGGCGCGGTGTTACGGCCGAAGGGTTCCATGAGGATGCGCTGGGCTTCCAGTTTACGGTTGCTCAGTTGCTCGTTGACGATGAAACGGTGGTCTTTGTTGCAGACCACGATCGGGCTGTCCATGCCGTCGAACACCAGGCGTTCGAGGGTTTGCTGGAACAGTGTTTGTTCCCCCGTCAGGGCGAGGAATTGCTTGGGGAACTGTTTGCGCGAAAGCGGCCAAAGACGTGAGCCGCTACCACCTGACAAGATCACTGGAATCATGGTGTTACTCCTTCAAAATCGTAATGGGTTAGAGCGACGAGGTTTTGTCGTTTCACTCTTGTTCTTATTTCGTGTCCGAATTGACGCATCGGTCCATTGTGGGAGCGAGCCTGCTCGCGATGACGGAGTGCCAGTCAACATCGATGTTGGATGTCAGACCGCAATCGCGAGCAGGCTCGCTCCCACAGGGAATGCGTCAATCTGGAAAATTAATTAGCGCGTCGAGACCGGGCGTTTTACCCAGACTGGCGACAGGCTGCTGCCGTTGCCGGTGACGTAGAGCACTGCCGCTTCACCGCGCTCCAGGGCGACCGGTTTCACGTCGCTGACTTTCTTGTCGCCATCGAACAGCGCCAGGCTGACTTTCACCGGGTTGATTTCACGCTCGCCACGGCTCTTGGCAGCGACGGCCTGGACCACTTCGGTCTTGCCGTCGGCAGTCTTCAGGGTCAGTGCCTTGTCGCTGAGGTTCTGCACGCGGACCAGGGATTTCTGCTTGTTCTTGAACGGTGGTTCTTCGATCAGTAGCGGCTGGCCGCTGGCGTTGTTGACCAGGGTGTAATAGTGGTCGGCGGCGAGTTTCAGCGGCAGGCTCTGGCTACCGACCTTGGCGCTGTAGTCGCCACCGGGCATGAAGCTGAAGTCACTGCTGCCCAGTGGCGCGACATCGCTGATAGCGGTGCTGCCGACACTGGCGCTGACTTCGGCATTACTGGCGTTGTAGATGCGCACAAAGGTTGAGCCTTTCGGCGCGACTGGGCCGTAGAGCGCCGCGTCGCCACCGGCGAAGGCCTGGGACAGCAGACCCATACCGGCTACGAGGACGAAGGTCTTGGCGAGACGACGAGGAGTTTTGGTGAAAGTCATAGGAGTTACCTCTTTCAGTTTTGCGCCCGGTCGGGCGTCTCGGATTTGCGGTTAATTGCTACGTTTTGCTGGCGAGCACCGGCTTGCTTGAGCTCTGCGACCCACTGCGGGTCGGCGTCGCCGATTTCGTTGTTCACAGGCAGATAGCGTTCAGGAAACTCCCAGATCAGCACTTGTGGCGGGCTGTTCTTGAAGGCGTCGCTGTTCAGGTAGCTGAGCATCGGCAGGATCGGGCCATGGCCGTCTTCGGCGTAATTGACCACGTCGCTGTGCAGCGCTTGCTTGAGTGCGCCGACGAAGTTCCAGTTCGGGTTGGCGCTGTAGCTGGTGCCGATCAGCGCCACCGGCACTTCGTTGTTGGCGAACAGCGCGTCGTCACCGGCTGGCGGGTTCTCAACCACGTGGGTGTTGCGCTTTTGCAGGGGCTCTGGCGCCGGCATCAGGTTTTCGAACAGCGGGTCCAGCGGCAGGAACAACCTCAGGTCGCCCTTGTGGATGACTTGCTCTGCCGGCTCGGTGACAAAGCGCTGCGGCTGGCCACTGAGCGGAGTTTTGTCGGCGATGGTTTTGGCCAATTGCTCGGCGGCAATTTGCGCGCCTTCTGGCGTCCAGTGCGTGTCAGTGCGCAGGAACACTTGCTGGCCGTTCTGCTTGGCTTTCTGCAGCGGGCCGAGCAGGTCGGGGGCGAGGATTTTGTCGGCGGCGACACGGGCGTGAAAATCCTTGTAGAGGTCGGCGTGAATGCGCGCCGGTTTCACTTCACCCAGGTGTTCCGGGTACAGGCGAGTCTTGGCCGGGACAATCGCCATCACCAGTTGCACGCCCTTGGCCTTCAAGGTTTGGCGTACGCCTTCGACCAGCGCGTAGTTGCCTTGCAGGTTCAGTTCTTCGTTGACCACCGGGTTGAATTCTTCATCGCTGTACAACCACTGATCGCGACCGAGCACCACGCCCGGACGACCTTCGTTGAACAGTTTGAAATCAAGTAGCGCCCAGAGGTTGGTGCCCAGGCGTTTGATCGGGAAGTGGTCGTCGTAGTGAGTCTCCACAGCTTTGCTCCAGCGACCGTTGAGCACGGTTGCGTCGGCGTTGGTGTTGAAACCAAAGAAGCTGCGCATCGACCACAGGCCCAGGACCAACAGGGTCACCAGGAACAGGGCGATGTAGAACAGACGTAATGAGCGGGTCATGGTCAGATCCCTCAGAACTGGAAGTAAAGGAATGGCGAGAAGCTTTGCGCCGAGAGTTTCAGGATCGACGCGATGAACAGCAGCAGCACCAGCGCACGCGTGGCATAACGCGGCCAGTCCGCGACCCAACTGGTCGCCAACACCTGGGCATCGCCGCTGACAGGGTTGTTCGCCGTTACATCGATCCGCGCCGCAGGCCGGTTGCGGTAAAAGTCCCGCAGGCCGAAGAACGCCAGCGTGACGTACGCCACTGCCAGGGTCGCGACTTGCAGACCGGTGAGGCTGGCGCGGTTGAGTTCCGACAGCGACCACTCGCTGAAGCTGAACATCGCGCCATACATGCGGCCGGCAACGTGCAGGTTTTCCGCACGGAAAATCACCCAGCCCATCACCACCAGCAGGAAGGTCAGCGCCCAGCGGATCGGGTTGAAGCTGCGTGGCGAGGTGTTCAGGCCGATGGCTTTTTCAATCGCCAGCCACATGCCGTGCCACGCACCCCAGACGATGTAGGTGATGTTCGCGCCGTGCCACAGGCCACCGAGCAGCATGGTCAGGAACAGGTTGCGGTAGGTGATCAGCGTACCTTTGCGGTTACCGCCCAAGGTGATGTAGAGGTAGTCGCGCAGCCAGGTCGACAGGCTGATGTGCCAGCGGCGCCAGAACTCGGTGATCGACTGGCTGATGTACGGCTGCTTGAAGTTCTCCATGAAGCGAAACCCCATCATCAGGCCCAAACCAATGGCCATGTCGCTGTAGCCGGAGAAGTCGAAATACAGCTGCGCGGTGTAGGCGAGAGCACCGAGCCAGGCATCGCCGGTGGTCGGGTTTTGCAGGGCGAAGCAATGGTCGGCGACCACCGCCAGGGTGTCGGCGATAAAGACCTTCTTGATGAAACCCTGCATGAACCGCGTCGCGCCCTCGGAGAATTTGTCGAGGGTGTGGGTGCGGTTGTTGAACTGATCGGCCAGGTCGCGAAAGCGCAACACGGGACCGGCGATCAGGTGCGGGAAGATCGCCACGAACGCCGCGAAGTCGATCAGGTTGCGGGTCGCCGGGGTATCGCCGCGGTAGACGTCGATGATGTAGCTGATGGACTCGAAGATGTAGAACGAGATACCGATCGGCAACAGCACGTGGGTCAGGATGAACGGCGACAGGCCCATGGAGGTCATGATCGCGTTGAGGCTGTCGACCCCGAAGTTGGCGTACTTGAAGTAGCCGAGGATGCACAGGTCCACCGCTACGCCGAGCAACAGCCAGCGCTGCGCCGGTTGGGTCCGAACGCCGGCGGCACCGACTTTCAGGCCGATCCAGTAGTTCCACAACGTGACGCCGGCGAACAGTGCCAGGAAGTCCACGCGCCACCAGGCATAAAACACATAGCTGGCGATCAGCAGTAGCAGGTTGCGATAGCGTTGCCCGCTCAAGTAGTACAAGCCGAGAAAGATCGGCAAGAACAAAAACAGGAACACATTGGATGAAAACACCATCCTGATCTCTCCTTGTGTAACCAACAGTCAAGGGCCAACGGCCCCCCCAAACCCCCCGTGAAACTCTGGGGGCATATCACTCGACTCACGTCTTGCACCGAACCTGTGGGAGCGAGCCTGCTCGCGATTGCGGTTCAACATTCAGCGTCGATGTCGACTGACACTCAGTCATCGCGAGCAGGCTCGCTCCCACAGGGGATTTGTGTTCGGCTTATGAACCTTTGTTGCCTTTCTCATGGCTCGGGTCGTAGACCTTGGTCAAATCCCCACCCAGTCGAAAGCTCTTGAACGGCTGCATCGCATGCTTGCGTTCCAGCACATCCGCCGGGCAGGTGTAGAGCGTGCAGAAGGGTTCGAGCCAGGCGAATTTCGAGTCGACTTTGAGGTCGGTCATGTCCTGTTCCTTGCCGTTCTTCTGCTCGAACGTTTGCGGGTCTTTCACCCCGGCGAGCACCCGGTCAGCGAGGCGTTTCAGCGCGCCGTTGTTTTCCTGGCGCAAGTCGACACCGTTGACCTGAGCAAAACTGGCGATCATCGCCAGCGGTGGCAGGGCGTAGTTGTGATAGGCCAGCGCCCGTTGCTGGCGCTTGAGTTCGTTGGGCAAGAAGCCCTGGGCGTCGACCTGATTGGCGCCGACCTTGTATTCCTTCACCGCCCAGTCGAACAGGTCGCGGCGGTTGGTCGCGACCGACGTCGCCATCACCGACCAGGCAGCCCAGTACGAATGGTTGTTGGTTTGCTCAAGCGGCAGGTTGTCCCARTCGCTGACCACCTGATCGGCCATCTTGCTGAACCAGGCCTCGATCACTTGGGCTTCCTGCTGATGCGTTGCCAGCGGATGAGAGTCGGAGAACTTCAGGCGGATGTAGGCCGAGGCCATGCTGCCCAGCGCCCATTTGCGCATCGACTTGCCGGTGTGGTTGAAGTCCCTGGACATCAACGCATCGGCCCTGGCCCAGGCGGTGAGCCAGTTGAGCGTGCATTCCAGCTGTTCCGGGCGACCGTCGCGCATGAACTGCATCACCCGTTTGCTGGTGCCGCGTTCGAGCGTGGTGATGTCGGCGGTGGTGTCGCGAAAGGCTTTTTCCGATGCGACGTTCAGGGTCGACCGGGACTTGTCGGAGCCTTCGTATTTGCTGCGAAATTGCAGGGCGCCGGTGTACGGCGTCGGCGTCGCATCGCAGCCTTCGCTGTTGTCGCCGTTCTTGAATTTATCCACAGGCGCAAAATAACCCTGCGGCGGGCGCAACGGCGTGGCGGCGTGGGTCGCCCCGGCGAACATCGCCAGGCTCAAGAGCGTGGGGGCAAGCAGGGTTTTCAGTTTCTGATTTCGCATAACAGACCTCATTGTCCGACCTGAGCGGTACGTTGCTCGGCGCCCGGGAACACGTTGCGTTTGCAGATTTTCGCTTCGACTTTTTGTGGCGCAGCACCCGCTTCCGGGCCCTGGATTTCGACCGCCAGCAGGTTCTGCGTGGCCCAGTCTTCATCGGTGCGCAACTCAAAGGCGAAACGCCCGTCGGTATCTGCGGTGTGGGGTTTGTCGATCTTGATGTCTTCGTGGCGACCGTTCATGTACCAGAGGGTGGCTTGCAGGGTTTTCACCGAGGGATCGGCGAAACGGATGTCGACCTGATGGTCGCTGTTGCGCAGGTCGATGTTCTTGCTGTTGACCATCAACTCGTTTTTTCCCGGCTTCAACGTGGTGCTGCCGGACATCCGTGCCTCTTTGCCTTCGCAGCCGTTATCGAGCAGCGCCATCATCTGGCGGTAGATGGTTTGCTGGTCGAGGCGATAGAGCGGCGAGAATTCCCAGATGAGGATTTTCGGCGGCTTCTTCTGGAAGTCTTCACTGCCCAGGTACTGCAGCATCGAGCCTTCCAGGCCTCCGCCGGGGAAAGCGACGTTGAGAATGTCAGCGCCGATGGCCTCTTCGAGGAACCCGGCGAAGTTGTAGTTCTTGCCACTGTGGCTGGTGCCGACCAGGGTGATTTGCGGGTTGCCGGAATCGCCGAACAGGTCGCCGTCTGCTGCTTCACCCTTAGGCTCGGTGGTGAACTGGTCCATGTACTGGATCGCGTAACTGGTACCGCAGAGCTGCCCGGCCATGTTGTGCAGGGTGCCGGTCTTGCCCATGCGCCCGGACCTTTTGGTCTCGAATTCGCGCTTGGGAATGCCGGCGAAGGCCGGGAGCTGCTTGACCTTCTCGGCAACGATTTTCGCCGTGCGCTGGGCACCGTAAGGCGTCCAGTGCTGGTCGCCACGGAAGTAGAAATCGTGGGCGGGCAGGGTGTCCGGCAGCGATTCGTTGGTCAGCGGCGACAGGTCCGGCACCACGTAACCCATTTCGGCGAAACGCCCAAGCATGCCCTGGTAGTTTTTAAGCGCCTTGTCGTAGTCGAACGCGGCTTTCTCTTGCGGGTTGAGCTTGTTGCGGTTCACCAGGCCACGGGTCGGCTGATACACCACCACCAGTTCAACACCTTTGCTCTTGAACGCGTCGTGCAACTGCTTGAGCCGGCGATAGCCTTCGGGTGTGGTGTTGAACTCGGTGCGCAAGTCTTCCTGGGTGCGGAATAGCCAGTCGCCTTGCGCTTGCACCAGGGTGGTGAAGTTTTGCTGATAACGTGTGGTGTAGTTCTTCGCGTCGTGCGCTTCCGGGCACAGGTTGCAGCAGGGTTCGGCGCTGAAGCTCGGTGCCTTGGCGTCGTCTGCACTCGCCGTAAAGCTTGCGGCAGACATCGCGGCAGTCAAGCCGGCGAGGCTGAACAGTTTGATCAAATGGGCTTTCATGAAAGTCATCCTCAGTCGCGCATTTCGGTCTGGCGTTCGACGGGGTCGATCAGCACGGCTTTCTGTTGGCGCACCAGCAGGTCGAGGATTTCGTCCTGGCGTTCGCCAAGGATCCCCGAGAAGCTGATGCCGCTGGATTTGGTCGGGGCGAGCATCGACACCCGGTACAGCTCGACGCTCAATGGCGAGTCGATGGACAGCGGTCCACTGCCATTGGCCGCCAGTTCGCCACCGACGACGATCAGCGAGACCTCGGCATCGAACGGGTCGAGCTTGATGTCGCGGTCGGTGTCGGTGAGGTCCTTGATGTGCCCGTAGACCCCGGTCAGGCCGTTGTTCATGGCGACGTTTTCGTAGAGGCGAATGTTCACGCTGTTACGAATGCGGATGCCGTGGCGCTGGTTGCTGATCACCTTGTTGCCCCACAACAGGTTGTCGGCACTCTCGTAGAGGGTGATGCCGTCGGTGTGGTTGCGGTAGATCTCGTTGTAGGCGATCAGGTTGTTGACGCTGTTACGGTCGATCACCAGCCCCGAGAGGTGGTTGTCGTAGCTGCGGTTGTTGAAGATGAAGCTGTCGTTCACTTCGCGGGAAATGATGATGCCGTGCTTCTTCTTCGTTCCATGCACCGTGTTGTCGGCGATGATCAAGCCGTGGGAACGGTCGTGGGGGTCGATGCCGTAGACGATGTTGTCGCGGTAGGTGTTGCCCTTGACCACGAAGTCGCGGGTTTCATAACAGTAGAAGCCGTACCACATGTCCGAGAACTCGGAGCCGATGATCCAGCCGGTCGGTTCCGGGCGCTTGAGTACCTTGGCCATGTTCGGCGTGTACTGGGAAACACTCACCCCGTAGGACTTACTGTTGGAGTAACCGAAACTGGCCAGCCTGCTGTTGACGATGTAGGTCTGGGTACCGCCCCAGGACAGCAGGAACGGACGGAAGTCCTTGGGCGAACGGAAGGTTGCCGGGCCATTGTCCTTCTCGCGCCAGCCGGTGATTTTGCTGTCACGCACAAACAGCTGGCCGTCGTTGACCATGAACGAACCGGCCTCTTCGGACAGACGCAACTCTTGCGTCTGTTGGTCGATTTCGAGGATGCCTTTTTGCCCGACCACGATCGGCAGCCTGGCGAGGAACACACCCGGTGAGGTCTCGCTGAAGTATTGCTTGGGCAGCTTCTGAGTCAGGTCCTTGAGGTTGACGTAACCGTCGTCGATGAAGATCGCCTGGGGAATGCCGTGTTGACGTACCACCCATTCAGCCATCTTGTTATCGCCGCCGATGAAGTCCTTCAAGGCGTCTTCCTGCATCATCCGGCGCACGCTGACCTTGCCGGCCTTGCTGCGCACGATCTTCGCCGCGACGGCTTGCGCGGTGTAGCCGGACAGGTCGGGCAGTTTTGGTGCCACCAGTTCCAGTGATGCGGTCGGCGCGCTGCTGACGGTGTAGGTCTTGGCCTGTTGCAGTCCTTTGGCCACAGTCGCTTGCGGCCCTTTTGGCACCGGTGCTGGCGGCTCGACGTTGGCAAACACCGCTGAGCTCGCCAGCAGCATCGCGCCGACCAACAGGCTGAGCGAGCCTTTGAGCGCTGGGTGGTTCATCTGGGGCACTCCCTTGGCGGCTCGCATCAGAAGCGCCAGATCACGTCGATGAACGCGCGGTGCATGTACGAGTCGACCTGTTTGCCGTAGGCATCGCCCGGCTTGAACACGCCGCCACGAAAGCGCACCAGCGCCGAGGGCTCATCGATCGACTGACTCAAACCGGCCGGCAGCAGGCCTTGCTTGAAGTATTTGGTGACCACCAGATCCACTTCCTGGCCGAGGTCGGTCTTGCCATCCACCAATGGTAACGAGGTGCTGGACAGCAGCGCGCCGGTGACGTCGTCGTAGTTGTTCTCGACTGCATTAATGCCGTTGCTGCCGACCGGTTTGTTGCCGTCGACGCGCCAGAACTTGTGGTAGACCAGGCTGGCGTCGTAATCGTCCTGCAGCATCCAGGAGCCGAACAGCGTGGCGCTCTGCATGTTGTTCATGTCACTACGGAAGGCCTCGCCAAAACGGTGAACCCGCGAGCGCGTACCGGTGTAGTTCGAGCGGTTGCTTTGCAGGCCGTTTTGCTCGTAGTCCGCGCTGGCACGGGCGTAGGCCGCGCCGATTTGCCATTGCGGATCGAGGCGCAGACGCACGCCCAGGTCGGTGGCCCAGCCGCTGACGTCGCCGTTTTTCGAGGCATCGATCGGGCGGCTGCCATCGGCATTCAATGGATTGACGGTGTCACGGTTGCCGCTCATGCCGGTGAGGCTGGCCCAGTAGTTGACGGTGTTGGTGTTGCGCCAGTTGTAGGCGTCACTGTTGGCTTCGACACCGAGCCAGCTCAGGTCGCCGTTCTGTTTCTTGGCGAGCGAGTCGGGGGCTTCGCCGGGTGTCGGGAAGTCGAGCTTGCCGTCATCATGGGTGTGATGGGCACGCAGGCCAACCCACTGACCGGGCGTCCATTGGGTTGCGATATCGCCGAACACGTGCAGGCGATCCTTGTCCTTGGGCGCGAGTTCGGTGAGGTCGGTGCGGTACTCGCTGAAGCGTTCGGCGACGCCGACGTTGGCCCGCAACAGGGTGGTGTCGAAGGTCCAGTTCAACGCTTCGATGTTGGTGTCGCGCCATTGGCCATCGTCGTTGCGCAGGCGTTGGCGACCGAGTTTCAGCTGCTCGCCGGGGTAGGGCGTCAGGCCGCTGTAGCCGATCCAGAACTCACGCATCGCCAGGTAGTTTTTCTTGCTCTGGCGACCGTTGTTGCCGCTGCTCTGGGCGCCTTGCGTATCGGACTGCAAGGTGTCGGTTTCGATGATGTCGGTCGCGGTCACGGCCTGGCCCATCGCGTAGGCACTCCAGTTGCCGCTTTCACCGTAGACCCATGGACGCAGGTCCAGGGCAACGCCATTGACGTCGCCGCCGGGCTTGGTGCCGAGGTCGCTGTCGTCTTCTGACTGGCCGGTGACTTTCACTTCCAGGCCGTAGTTCCTGGTGTCAGTCATCGCGGCCAGTGTCGGGCAGGACCACAACAGGGTGAAGGTCAGGCCGATTCCGGCTTGAACGAATGGATTGAGCTTCATAGGGATTCCTCGCCGTCTTTTTCTTGCAGGGCCTCGACTTGCAACGTGCTATGGCTCAAGGCGCCACGTGTGGCCTGTTCCTGTTTCAACAGGCGTTGGGCCTCGGCCAGTTGCGCAGGCGGCAATTGGGCTTCGAGTGTTTGCGCCAGCTCAGTGGCTTGCGGGGTGTTTTGTGTCTTGGCCAATTGGCTGAAGACATAGGCGTTGAGCGGGTTGGGCTGGGTGCCCTTGCCTTGGGAAAACAACTGGGCGATGGCGAAGTCGGCACTGTTCTGGCCATTGCGCGCAGCGGTCAGCAAGTGGTCCAGGGCTTTTTGCGAATAGACCTTGCCCAGGTAGCCACGGCGGTAGATCTGGCCGAGGTAGTAATCGGCGGCGACTTCCTTGCCCACGGCTTTCTGGAAATGTGCTTCGGCGACCTTGGCGTCGGCCGGCACCCACTTGCCTTCGTAGTAGAGCTTGCCCAGCAACAGTTCGGCGCGCGGTTGATCGGCGGCGCGGCCGTTTTCGAGGTATTCCATCATCTTGGCGACGTCACCCAGTTCGGGGAAGTCGTAGAGCAACTGCGCCAGGCTGACCCAGGACGCCGGGTAGCCGGGGGCGATCTGCTCGAGCATGGCTTGCGCGGTTTTTTCGTCCGGTTTGCCAAGGCTGGCATCGCCGAGCACGCGGGCCACGCTGTCCATGCGTTGGGCTGATACCTTGCCAAGGCTGTAGCTTGCTTGCAGTTGCTTGAGCAGTTGCGCCTGTTGCTCCGGTTGGGCACGTTTCTGATAGACCGTGGCCAACTCGACGTAGCAGATGTCGGTGGTGTTCAGCGACGCTTTGCAGATGCGCTCGACGTCATCCAGGTGCTGGTCGTAAGTACCTTGCGTGCGATACAGCAGCACTTGCGCCAGACCGGCTTCCGGATAGCGGGCGGCGCGCCATTGGTTGATCTGCTGCTGGGCGTTGATGTTCGGGAAACTGTGGGGATATTGCAGGTACAGCATGGCCAACGGGATCAGCGTGTTGCCCTCGCCATTGGCAAAGGCTTTCTTCAGCAGGCCTTCGGCCTCGTGTTGCTCGGCTTCGGTCGATCCCGGTTTGGCCACCAGCAGACGACCCAGGCGCGCTTGCGCTCGCGGCGAGGTATCGGCGGCGGCACGGTAGGTGGCTTCGGCGGCTTTGATCTGCACCGGGTCGCGGCTTTCCACCTGGATATCGGCCAGCCCGACCTGTGCTTCGCTGTAACCCAGGTCGGCCAGTTGCTTGTAGTTCTGCTGCGCGAGCGCGGTGTCGCCGCGCTTCAGGGCTTCATTGGCCAGACGCTGGTCGGGCAGGCCGGCGCAACCGGCCAGGCTCACCGCAAGGGCGACTGCGCACAGTGTTCCCATGTGGGAGCGAGCCTGCTCGCGATGCGGGCGACTCAGTGCATCAGGCAGACCGCGCTGGTCCCATCGCGAGCAGGCTCGCTCCCACAGGGTAGGCGGTGTATTGAGGAGAGGTGGAGTGATCACAGGCATGTCCTCCGCTTAAAGACCCGCGGCCATGGCTTTGTCGATCAGCCAGTTCAAGGACGGGCCGCGGTTGCTGCTGACTTCTGCCGGGCGACCGGCGAAGGTGCTGTCCAGCGGCGCATCAGGTTTGATCTGCACGCGGATGTCGGACGACAGGTCTTCGCTTTTCAGGCTGGTGCTGCTGACGATGGTGCCGGTGCGCGCAACGTCTTCGCCGGTGATCTGGAAGCTCACTTTCGTACCGGGACGCACGTCAGCGAACTGGCGATAGGAGAAGCGTGCTTCGACACTGGCCTGGCTGCCCTGCGGCACCAGTTTGAAGATCACGTCGCCTTTGCTGGCGTACTGACCGTCGGCGACCATTTGTTGGGCCACGGTGCAATCGCAGGGCGAGGTGAGGGTGCCGGTCATCTGCTTGCCGAACAGCTCTTCAACTTTGGCTGGCTGCAACTGGTTTTCGTCCAGATGCCCTTTGAGCACGTCGAGCATGCTGGTGCTGAACGTCGCCAGTGGCGCGCCCTTGGCTGCAACGCCATCGGTTTTGATCAGGCTTTGCACGGTGCCGTCGCGGGGCATGGTGACGTTCATGCCGGAAACGCTGACCAGACCGGCCTGGGCGTGGCTGACGAAGTACATGCCGTACACCGATTTGAGAACGAAGCCGAACGCTGCGAGGCCGACGACGAAAATCCCCAGGCTGAAGGTCACTGCCCGCAAGCGCCCGAAAGCAGTCATGCCGTGACCGCCGTCCTTGACCTTGCGCGCCTTGGTGAAGTTGTCCCGTTGCAGGGTCGCCAGCACATCGCCCATGGTCACGATGTCACCGGACAGGTGCGACGTGATCAGCTGGCGCAGGGTCGAGATGTCTTGCGGTTCAAGGTTCTGGAACTGGCAACCGGTGCGGCCGGTCTGGCGGTCGAACGAGCGAATCTGTATCTCGACGTCCATGGCCAGGCCGAGGTTGTCGATCAAGAATTGCAGCCGGCCCTTGTGCACGTCGCCGACCTTGAGTGGTATCTGCCCGGCATTGAAGCTCAGGCCACCGGCGGACAGGTCGATGAGCCGTGCGTCCACGGGCGTACGGTCGGGTCCGAAGAAGCGCAGCTTGGCCGGGATTTTCACGCGGGCGTGTTGGCGTTGGGCTTCGGATTCATGCACTACGTTGATGTTCGCGGCGGTATTCATAGGGGGTATTTCCTCGTTAATTCAGGCAAGGCAGGTCAGACCATCAACAGCAGCACGGCGACGAAAATGCTGCCGGCGGAGAAGGTCATGGTCCGAGACGACCAGGTGTTGAACAAACGCTGTGCGCTTTCCAGATCACGGGTCAATTTGGTGTCCTGACGGGTCCAGGACTGTTGGTCGAGGCGGAAGAACACGTAGATCTTCACCAGCGCGCCAACGATCTGGTTGTAATAAAGAATCGCCGGGTAGGCCGGGCCGATCCTGTGTCCCGAGCAGGAGAGCAACAGGGTCAGAATCAGGCGGGTGATGCCGATCCACAGCAGGTACACGAGGATGAACGCAGTGCCGTATTTGAAGCTGGCGATCAGCGCCACGGTCAGGCCCAACAGCGAGGTCCACATCGACACGCGTTGGTCGAACAGCACCACCGAGGTGAACAGGCCCAGGCGTTTCATCCCCAGGCCCAGTGCCCGGGAGTTCTGCCGCAGGTTGTTGCCGTACCAGCGGAACATCAGCTTGCGGCTGGCCTTGATGAAGCTCTTTTCCGGCGGGTGTTCAACGGTGTTGATCGCCGCGTCCGGCACGTAGAAGGTGTCGTAACCCAGGCGCATCAGGCTGAACCAGCTGGACTTGTCGTCGCCGGTGAGAAACTTGAAGCGGCCCAGGCGCCAGTGTTGCAGCGAGTCGCTTTCGACGTCGGCGATGAAGTCCGGGTCGGTGACCACGCTGGCGCGAAACACCGACATGCGCCCGGTCATGGTCAGCACGCGCTTGGACAGGGCCATCGAGCACATGTTGATGTGGCGCTGGGCGAAGCGCAGCTTGTGCCATTCGCTCATGATGTAGCCGCCGCGCACTTCGCAAAATTCGTTGGTGGTCAGGCCGCCGACATTGCCGAACAGCTGGAACCACGGCACGGTTTTGCGCACCACGCCTTCGGCGAGCACGGTGTCGCCATCGATCACCGCCACGACCGCGCGGTCGTCCGGCAGGTGGCGCGAGATGGCGCGGAAACCGAAGGCCAGGCCATCGCGTTTGCCGGTGCCGGGGATGCGCACGAAGTCGAGCTTGACCCGCTCCGGCGGGTTCATTTTGGCCCAGAGGCTTTTCACCAGCAGCTCATCGGACATTTCCACGATCGAGCAGACCACGGTGGTCGGGAGCTCGCACTCGATCGCTTCGCGAATCACCGAGCTGTAGACCTGGGCGGTGGTCAGCGCGTCGATACGAAAACTGGTGACCATCAAAAAGACGTGGGACGGGTCTGCCGCCTTGCCGAGCTTGCGCACTTTGCGCCGCAGGTGCGGGTAGACCACGTAGAGAAACAGCATGCCGCGCAGAAAGTGCGTGGCCCCCATCGAATAGCGCCAGATACCGACGACGCCAATCAGGAAAATGAAGTCCTTGGACTGCGAGTCGAAGGTGCTCACAGGCAGCGCCATGGCGATGCCCATCAATAAACTGAGGTAAAACAGCCAACCGGCAGCCTGAAGTAGGCGGTGCTTTAGCCTGTGCATAATCTGCATCCATTGTGTTTCGGCGATGAGCAGTCCGTGGGCGCTGGCGCAGCCTGCGCCCACGGGGAACGGCGGTTACCAGCAGATACCTTCGGTGCGGCCACTGACGCTGGTGGCTTTGGACATGAAGCCGACCAGGTCGACCACTTGCTTGCCGTGCGGCGCGGTCTCGGCCAGAGCGCGGAACTTCTCGTCGCGGTTGCCGAGGATGATCACGTCGGAGTTGTTGATCACCGAGTCGAAGTCCGAGTTGAGCAAGGACGAGACGTGAGGGATCTTCGATTCGATGTAGTCCTTGTTCGCACCGTGGACGCGGGCGTATTCGACGTTGCTGTCGTAGATGCTCAGGTCGTAACCCTTGCCGATCAGCATTTCCGCCAGCTCCACCAGCGGGCTTTCGCGCAGGTCATCGGTGCCGGCCTTGAAGCTCAGGCCGAGCAGGGCGACTTTGCGTTTGTCGTGGCTGGAAACGATGTCGAAGGCGTTCTGCACCTGGGATTCGTTACTGCGCATCAGCGAGTTGAGCAGCGGTGCTTCGATGTCCAGGGAGCTTGCGCGGTAGGTCAGGGCGCGCACGTCCTTTGGCAGGCACGAGCCACCAAATGCGAAGCCCGGGCGCATGTAGTACTGGGACAGGTTGAGGGTCTTGTCCTGGCAGACCACTTCCATCACTTCGCGACCATCGACACCGACCGCCTTGGCGATGTTGCCGATCTCGTTGGCGAAGGTCACTTTGGTGGCGTGCCAGACGTTGCAGGTGTACTTGATCATCTCGGCGACTTCGATGTCCTTGCGGATGATCGGCGCGTCGAGTTCTTCGTACAGCGATTGCAGAACGTCACCGCTGGCCTTGTCGAACTCGCCGATGACTGTCATTGGTGGCAGGTCGTAGTCCTTGATCGCGGTGCTTTCACGCAGGAACTCGGGGTTCACGGCAACGCCGAAGTCGATGCCGGCCTTTTTGCCCGAGCAGTCTTCGAGGATCGGGATTACCACGTTCTTCACGGTGCCCGGCAACACGGTGCTGCGGACCACGATGGTGTGGCGGGTGGTTTTGTCACGCAGGACAAAGCCGATCTCGCGGCACACCGATTCGATGTAGTTGAGTTCCAGGTCGCCGTTCTTCTTGCTCGGCGTACCGACGCAGATCATCGACAGGTCGGTGTCACGGATGGCTTCTGCGAAGTGGGTGGTGCCGCGCAGACGACCGGTCTGAATGCCCTGGGTCAGCAGCTCGCCCAGACCCGGTTCAACGATCGGAGAACGACCTGCATTGATCAGGTCGATCTTGTCTTTGGAAATGTCCACGCCAACCACGTCGTGGCCTCGTGCAGACAGGCAACCGGCACAGACTGCGCCGACGTAACCCAAACCAAATATGCTGATGCGCATCGCAATTACCTCTGTATTGATCACGCCATTAAAGGCGCGAAGTTAATAGTGTTCAGCGGTCGAAGTGCACTCGGAAGTGTGGATGGCAGGCGCCACAATACCGTGTGCAGGCATACTCAATTCCGAGTGTCTAAATAAGTGCACTCAAGGTGTGCGAAACTTGGCCTGACAGTGAAGGCGTGCCCTGAACTGCAGCCGGCATTTCTTTTGAATACCGTGGTGCAAAAGGCTGGTGGTACTTGAAAGTTGGCGTAAAGCCAGCAATATCAAGCACTCAGGTGCTCGGGTGAGCACGTTTACAGGGGGGCAGCCTTGGCCTTGTAGGGGATAGTAATGGTGCGTTATCTCCTGCTTCTCCAAATAAGTAACCTGAAAGCCAAGTTGAATATGACAACTTGGCGATAGGGCCTGCACGCTGTGTAAGTTATCTCGTACACGCTCGGAGATAATCGTTGCCGGTGGTATGAGCGGTGTATTTTCAGATAGTTCATGGCGGCTTATCCCGATTTTTGAAATTTCCTGAAATATTGCAAAAGATGGCACTGCTCTCATATTGATAGCACTTGCCGTTTCGACCTTTATTAATGGGGAGTTAATTAACGTGAATAGTTTTTTGCCACTACGCTTGAAAAAAATGCGTGCCACTACTGAAAAAATTCACGCTTGTCGAGTGAAAGAAATTTCATAAATGGAATTTATGTGTTTTTGGCGCCAGAAAAATGACGAATTAGGCGGGGGAGATGCAGGGGGAAACCACGTTTCGGCGCACGCACATGATCAATGTCGTGCGCCATCGTGATGCGTTATTCGGGGGCGTGGTCGCGCAGGAAAACCAGGTTGTCGGGTTTCGACTGTTCGGCGCTGTAGCGGTAACCCTGCACGTCAAATTGCTTGAGCGCAGCCGGGTCGTTGATGCGTTCCTGGATCACGAAACGGCTCATCATCCCGCGGGCTTTCTTCGCGTAGAAGCTGATGATCTTGTACTGGCCGTTCTTCAGGTCCTTGAACTCGGTGTTGATGATCCGGGCGTTCAAGGCGCTGCGTTTGACCGCCGAGAAGTACTCGTTGGAGGCCAGGTTGAGCAGCACGTCATCGCCTTGCTCTGCCAGGGCTTCGTTCAGCCATTCGCTGATTTGCGTGCCCCAGAAGGCATACAGATCCTTGCCGCGGGCATTGGCCAGTTTGGTGCCCATCTCCAGCCGATACGGTTGCATCAGGTCCAGCGGGCGCAGCAGGCCGTAGAGGCCCGAGAGCATGCGCAAGTGTTGCTGGGCATAGTCGAAATCGGCTTCGCTGAAGGTCTGGGCATTCATGCCGGTGTACACGTCACCCTTGAACGCCAGCAGCGCCTGCTTGGCGTTGGCTGGCGTGAACGCCGGGGTCCAGCTGCCGAAGCGTGCAGCGTTGAGGCCGCCGATCTTGTCGGAAACGTGCATCAACTCGCTGATCTGTGCCGGGCTCAGCTCGCGCAATTGCAGGATCAGCTCCTGGGAATGGTCCAGGTATTGCGGTTGAGTGAAACGCTGGGTGGCCGGCGGTGTTTCGTAATCGAGGGTCTTGGCGGGGGAAATCACCATCAGCATGAAGTCGTCTCCTTTGATCGTGCGGGGATTCTAGGGGGTTGTCCCGGTTGACTCCAGCTATGGAAGTGATAGCTGATCGGTGGTGTCGAGTCCTTTGTGGCGAGGGAGCTTGCTCCCGTTGGGCTGCGAAGCGGCCCTGAAGTTTGCAACTTCATCATGTCAGGCAAATCGTGGTCGCTGGCTTTGCGACCGCTTCGCGATCGAGCGGGAGCAAGCTCCCTCGCCACATTGGGTACGCAGGCGCAGCAGGGAGGGTCGCAAGATCAGCTATAGTGCCGCGCGGGTTTTGTTATGGAGACATCCCTTTGCGTATCGCTTTACTGTTTTGTGCCTGGTTGTTCAGCGTGAGTGCCTATGCCGCGCCCAATGACCTCGCCACGCTGGACCGCAGCACCTGGCCAGAGCAACTCGGCAACCCGACGCTGTTCGATGTCGCTTCACGCGCGGAAATCCTCACCTTCGCCCGGGCCTTGCTCGCCAGTGAAGCGCTGGATGAGGCAGCTTTAAAGCAGCGCCTGGGGTTGCGGATGATCAACCTCGAGTCGATCAACACGCTGCGCGCGCGCATGTGGCAACGCTTGCTTGCCAACTATAATTTTGCCCAGCGCAGCTGCGATCAGGATGCGTCCTTCTGTTTTCTGGTCGAAGACATGGACACTCTGCGCGAGCAGGCCGCCAAGTTCGAACTCGGCGAAGATTCCTATTACACCCGATGGGCCGCGCCGAGCCGGCGTTTTCACGAGCGCTATCTGGACGAACAATTGCGCAAGGCCGCACTGTTTCCGCAGACCAGCAGCGAAGTCGAACTGTTCGGCGACTACGAGCGTAACGGTGATGAGCTCAACGATCGGCTGTTTGTGCTGAGCTTCGACAGCGCCGCCAACCTTGCGCCGGACAACACCGCGTGGCTGGCCGAGTACCTGCGCAAGGCGAACCTGAGCGGAACCTTCTTTGTGCTGGGCAGCGATATCCAGAACCGCCTGGCACAGCACTCGGTGGCCGAGTTGCAAGGGTTGTACTCAAAGCAATGCATTGGCGTGCAGGGCTGGGAATTCCGCTCCCACAGCCATTGGCAGGATTGGCAGTATTCAGTGACTCGCAGCGTCGAACTGGTGAAGAGCAAACTGCCGGAGAACTTCGTGCCGTTGTTCCGCCCACCGAATGGCCAGCGTCGCGCCGATGCGCAGGGTTTCTTCAAGGCTCAGGGGTTGCAGGTGGCGCTGTGGGATATCGATCCTGCGGACGGCAGTCGTCAGCTCACGGCTGAGCAGAGCGCGCAGCGGGTGCTGACATTGATGCTGTTGTGGCGCCACGGGGTGATTAATTTCAACGCCAAACAGGACGTGGTGAAAACGGCGCTGCCCTGGCTGTTGACGCACACTGCGCAAAGCGGGATCGGCTGGGAAGATTGTCAGGATGCTTTTCGCTGAAACGCGCCTTTCCCCAAAAAAAAGCCGGAAACACTGGGGCAGGGGGAATTTCAGGAGGGATTTCGATACAGACGGACTTCCGACTTTAACGGTGCCGGCGCGGCGCGCCAAGGGCTTTTCGTCACTCTGAAAAATAAACTTCAAAAAAGCGTCAAAGTGCTTTTTTCTGTCATGGGTTTTGGAGTATTACGAAGACAGACCGCCGAAACCTGCAACACAGGTGGCGTCTTCCAAGACCCCGTGTGTGCAGTTCACTTGAGTCGTGCAGTTCATTTCAGTACGGCAGGTGAATTCGGTGGCCACTTCGAGGCGCAGCACCGTCATGGTATTGCGTCGACTGGCTCCCACAAAGGTGACCGAGTATGGATGATCACGGACGTAGCCCCTCCAACCTGCCAATCCTTTATGTACTCGATACCAACGTATTGATCCACGATCCAAACGCGCTCCTGAACTTCGAAGAACACCACGTTGCCATCCCGATGACCGTCCTTGAAGAGCTGGACAAGCTCAAGAGCGGCCATCACAGCGTTGCGGCCGAATGTCGCCAGGCCATTCGCCTGATCGACAACACGCTGGGCGATGCCTCTCCCGAAGACGTTGAACAGGGTGTGCCGATCCAGCGTGGAAAAAGCGGGCCCAAGGGTTTGCTGTCGATTCTGATGAGCAAACGCACCGAGCCGAACATTGTTCTGCCCGAACACCTGAACGACAACATCATCATCAACCAGTTGATCGACCTGCACGCGCGTGACAAGGAATTGCGTGTGGTGCTGGTGACCAAAGACATCAACATGCGCCTCAAGGCCCGGGCCTGCGGGATTGCGGCCGAGGACTACAGCACTGACCAGTTGGTTGACGACGTGTCGTTGCTGCCCAACGGGTATCACAACATGACGGGCTCGTTCTGGGACCGTGTGAGCAAGGTCGAAACCCGTCAGGACCATGGGCGCACCTGGCACCAGGTGCAACTGATCGATAACCTGCCAGCCGTGCATATCAACGAGTTCATCATCGACGAACAGGGTTTTGTCGGCTGGATCAAGGAAATCCAGGTCGATAAGCTGCTGATCCTCGACCTGCATCAGGAACCCCTGTTGCACCAGGAAGCCTGGGGCCTGAAACCACGCGACATCTATCAGAGCCTGGCGCTGTACGCCTTGCTCGACCCGGACATCCACCTGGTCAACCTGTCGGGTGCTGCGGGTTCGGGTAAAACCATCCTGGCGCTGGCTGCGGCAATCGAGCAGACCATGGTCAGCAAGCGCTACAGGCGCATCATCGCCACTCGTAGCGTGCAGGGCCTGGACCAGGAGATCGGTTTCCTGCCGGGCACCGAAGCGGAAAAAATGGAGCCTTGGCTGGGCGCCATCACCGACAACCTCGAAGCCTTGCACATGGATGACGAAAGCACCCATGGCAGCGTCGACTACATCCTCAGCAAAGTGCCGTTGCAGTTCAAATCCCTCAACTACATCCGGGGCCGCAGCTTCCAGCAAAGCCTGATCCTGATCGACGAATGCCAGAACCTCACGCCGCACCAGATGAAAACCATCATCACCCGTGCCGGCGCCGGTTCCAAAGTGGTGTGCCTGGGCAACCTGGCGCAGATCGACACCCCTTACCTGTCCGCGACCAGCTCCGGGCTGACTTACCTGACTGAACGCTTCAAGGACTTCCCCAACGGGGTGCACATCACCCTGCAAGGGGTGCCACGTTCGATTCTGGCCGAATACGCCGAATCTCATTTGTAACCTTCACCCAAACCGGGCGGCCCCAAAGCCGCCCGGTTTTTTATTGCACAGCGAATTCCCCTGTAGCAGCTGGCGAAGCCTGCGTTCGAGCGCGCAGCGGTCGCCATCCGGAACACCCGTTGTTTCTGAAGGAACGCAGCGACTGATTCACGACTGCTGCGCCCGAACGCGGACCGAGCCGAACGCAGGCTTCGCCAGCTGCTACGAGTACGTGGACGGCCTTAATAATCAAACTCGCGAAAATTTGACCCACGGGTTTACAATCGGTGCTCCTGATCAGGAGTAAGGCTGTGCTGACTCATCTCGATTCCCAAGGTCGCGCCAATATGGTCGACGTCACCGAAAAAGCCGTGACGTTCCGTGAAGCCACGGCCGAAGCGCTTGTGCGTATGCTCCCTGAAACCCTGCAGATGATTGTCAGCGGTGGTCACCCCAAAGGTGATGTATTCGCTGTGGCGCGCATCGCCGGCATTCAGGCGGCGAAGAAAACCTCTGATTTGATCCCGCTGTGCCATCCGCTGATGCTCACCAGCGTCAAGGTCGAGCTCAGTGCCGAAGGCCTCGATGCGGTGCGCATCGTGGCACGCTGCAAACTGTCCGGGCAGACCGGGGTGGAAATGGAAGCACTGACCGCGGCCAGTGTCGCCGCATTGACGATCTACGACATGTGCAAGGCCGTGGACCGAGGCATGGTCATCGAAACCGTGCGCCTGCTGGAGAAGCTCGGCGGTAAGAGCGGGCACTATCAGGTGGCCGATCAATGAAGCTGACCGTGAAGTTTTTTGCCCGTTACCGCGAGGCGCTGGGTGTTGATTCGTTGAGCGTCGAAGGTGATTTCGCTTCGGTCGACGATGTGCGTTTGCTGCTGGCGCAACGCGAGGGCGCCGAGGTGCTGAGCGAGCAGAACCTGATGTGCGCGCGTAATGAAGACTTGTGCCAGCTCGACGAGCCGCTCGTCGATGGCGATGAAGTGGCGTTTTTCCCCACCGTTACCGGAGGCTGATCCATGGCGATTCGCGTGCAGTCCACGGCGTTCGACCCCGGCGCTGAAGTCAATGCGATGCACGCGGCGAATGTCGGCGTCGGTGCGGTGGTGAGTTTTGTCGGTTATGTCCGTGACTTCAACGACGGGCTCGATGTGGCCGGGATGTTTCTTGAACACTACCCGGGCATGACCGAAAAGGCTCTCGGCAAGATTGCCGTCGAGGCCGAGCAACGCTGGCCGTTGCTCAAACTGGAAGTGCTGCATCGCATCGGCGCATTGGAGCCGGGCGAGCCGATCGTCTTCGTCGGTGCGGCAAGTGCCCATCGCCAGGCAGCATTCGACGCCTGCGCCTTTGTCATGGACTACCTGAAAACCCGTGCACCGTTCTGGAAAAAAGAAAACACCAGCGACGGCCCGCGTTGGGTGGAAGGGCGCGACAGCGATCACGCGGCGGCGGATCGCTGGAAGTAGTCAGTCGCCTGCTGTTTTTTTGTTGGCTGTCCGTCCGCTATCGCGAGCAGGCTCGCTCCCACAGTTGATCTCGATCAGATACAGATGTTGTGTATGACGAAGATTCACTGTGGGAGCGAGCCTGCTCGCGATAGGGCCATCAACAACACCGAATTTCCTCCAGATTCACCTCACCGACCAGAGGCTGAAAGAACTGTGCGCGCCCGATTGACGGGAAATACATAAAAGTCCAGTATGGAATTATAAGTACAAAAAAGCTGTTTCCCGTTTCACTTTCTTCTGTCTTGCCAAACCAACAACAACCCGCGAGAAAATGAACATGAAGAAGCTCCCCCTGATCGGTGGCCTGGCCCTGAGCCTGTTGGCGTGCAGCAGTCTGTTTGCCGCCGAGAAAACCCTGCGCATCGGTATCGAAGCGGCGTATCCGCCGTTTGCCTCCAAGACTGCGGATGGAAAAATCACCGGTTTCGACTACGACATCGGCAACGCGTTGTGCGCGCAGATGAAGGTCAAGTGCGAGTGGGTCGAGGGTGAGTTCGACGGTTTGATTCCTTCGCTCAAGGTGAAGAAAATCGACGCCGCGCTGTCGTCCATGACTATTAACGAAGACCGTAAAAAGTCGGTGGATTTCACCCACAAGTACTACTTCACCTCATCGCGGCTGGTGATGAAGGACGGTGCGGTGGTTGATGACCAGTACGCAAGCCTCAAGGGCAAGACCATTGGTGTGCAACGGGCAACCACCACCGACCGTTACGCCACGGAAGTCTTCGAGCCCAAGGGCATCAAGGTGGCGCGTTACGGCAACAATGAAGAAATCTACATGGACCTGGCCGCCGGGCGTCTGGACGGCGTTTTCGCCGATACCATTCCGCTGAGCGACTTCCTGTCGATGCCGCGCGGCAAGGGCTACGCGTTTGTCGGACCGGAGCTCAAGGACCCGAAATACGTGGGCGAGGGCGCCGGGATTGCGGTGCGCAAGGGCAATACTGAATTGGTTAGCCAACTGAACAATGCCATCGACGGCATTCGCGCCAACGGCGAATACCAGAAGATCGAAGCCAAGTACTTCAAGTCGGATATCTACGGCGATTGATTGATCGCCATCGTCGGAACGCCGCCCGGAGCAGGCTCGCTCCCACATTTGATCTCCACAAGACACAGATTTTGTGATCGATACAGAACCAGTGTGGGAGCGAGCCTGCTCGCGATGAGGCCCTACCAGCCAACACATCTCTCAGGTCAGGTTTCAGCCTTTCAATTCTTTCAAATGCTTGTACACCGTCGCCCGTCCCATGTTCAGCACATTGGCCACATAGTTGGAGGCGCTTTTACCCTTGAAGGCCCCTTCGGCGTGCAACGCCAACACCAGCTCGCGTTTGTGCTCGCGAGTCAGCATATTCAGGCCCAGTTGCCGCTCTCGCAGCCAGTTATGCAGGAAGGTGTTGATGCGCTCCTGCCAGTCGTCGCGAAACAGCGCGTCAGGTTGCGGGATCAACTTGCTCGGTGAGAGAAACAGATCCAGCGCCGCCTTGGCGTTTTCAAACAGCGAAATATTCAGGTTGATGCACAGCACGGCAATCGGACGCCCTTCGCTGTCGCGCAGCACGCTGCTGAGGCTGCGGATCTTTTGCCCGTCCCAATTGAGCTTTTCGTACGGACCGATATTCCGCTCGCTGATTTCTTCGCTGAGCATGTCTTCCAGCGCGGCATCGTCACCGACTTCACGTTTGGACAGGTTGTTGGCGATGTAGTCGATTTTCTGCGTGCGCAGGTCGTGCAGCACCACCTCGGCGTGGGGGAAAAACAGCGTGGCAATGGCGTCGGCGATCGCCCGGAAGTTATCCAGTGCAGGATCTTGAAGAGGTGGGGTCATGGGTGTTGCTCCAGGCAATCAGCGCCCTGTAGAAAAAGGGCGCTGGGAGTTTGCCGTAATCGGGCGCAGACGTCACCCCGCAGGCAGGTTCAGCCAAGGCGGGAAGGGGAGAGCACCGCTGCGCTGAGGCCAAAGTGGCTGAGTTGCTCCGGCAAGGCTTCGCCACGTACCAGCGCAGCACTGGCCTGGCCCATGGCGGGCGAGGTCTGAATGCCGTAACCACCCTGCGCGGCCACCCAGAACAGACCCGGCACGTGTGGATCGAAGCCGCTGATCAGATCACCGTCGCCGACAAAACTGCGCAAACCCGCCCAGGTGCGGGTCGGTCGGCGGATGGTCAGGGTGGTGGCTTCTTCGATCTGGTAAATGCCCATGGCGATGTCCAGCTCTTCGGGCTGCACGTCATGCGGCTCGACCGGGTCGGCGTTGGCTGGCGAACCGAGGAACATTCCGGCATCGGGCTTCATGTAGAACGATTCGTCGAGGCTGACCAGCATCGGCCAGTCGTGGGTGTCCACGCCTTCGGGGCCGGCGAAGATGAAGGCGGCGCGACGCTTGGGGACCAGGCCCAGAGGCTTGGCGCCGGCCATTTCACCGAGTTGGTCGGCCCAGGCGCCGGCTGCATTGATGATGATCGGTGCGCTGAAGGTCTGCTGGGCGGTTTTCACTTGCCAGAGATTGTCGGCATCGCGCGTCAGGCTCAGGACTTCGCTGTCGGTATGCACTTCGCCCTGGTTGCGGCGGATGCCGCGCAGGTAGCCTTGATGCAGGGCATCAGTGTCGATGTCCGTGGCGGTAGGGTCGTAGATCGCTCCGTGAACTTTCTCGCGACGCAGGATCGGGATGCGGGCACAGGCTTCTTCGGCGCTGAGCAGTTGCATCTGCGGCACGGTCGCCTTGGCGCTCAGGTACTGATTGTTCAACTCGTCCGGGTCGCCAGTGAAGTCGACCGTCATCTCGCCACGCGGGGTCAGCAGCGGGTGTTCGCAGAAACCGGCAGGCGGCGCATCGAAGAAATCCCGGCTGGCCTGGGTCAGCGCGCGTACTTGCGGCGTGCCATAAGCGGCGGAGTACAAAGCGGCCGAACGCCCGGTGGAGTGATAGGCCGGGTGGGATTCGCGTTCGAGCACGATGACCCGACCGTGTTGTGACAGCCAAAAACCGCTGGAAGCACCGGCAATGCCACCGCCGATAATGATGAAGTCTGCCTGGGTCATGAACGTCTCCTGATGGGCGTAAATGCCGAAGTTGTAGAGGTCCCCTGTGGGAGCGAGCCTGCTCGCGATGCAGGCGCCGCAATCCGTCAGGCAAACAGCGGTGACGCAATCGCGAGCAGGCTCGCTCCCACAAGGGAAAGCGTTTCGTTTCAGTTCTGCTGTTGCAACTGATAAAGGGCATTGGCCAGGGCGATGTCTTCCAGGCCCAGACCGATGGAACGGAAGAACACATGGCGATCATAAGCCGGACGTGGCGTCTGTTCGCTCAACAGTTCGGCCAGGTCGCCGGCAATCGAGTTTTTGTCCCAGCCGTGTTGCTCGCTGGCGATCAGCATTTCGCCGGCAGAACCTGGAGTGGTCAGGCGATAGTCGCAATAGACCTGCATCTCGCTGAGCGTTGCAGGCGGCACCTCGTGAGCCCGCACTGCGTTGGTGCTGATGGAGGTGATCAGTGTCGGTTTGCTCAAGGTCCGTGGATCGATAACGGGGCCGGCGGACGAGGTGCAGAGCATGATCACATCGGCGTCCTGGATCGCGGCTTCGCGGCTATCGAACACCTTCAGGCGCGAGTCGATGGCCGTCAGTTGTGCGAGCAATTGCGGATCCCGGCTCGCCAGGTTCGGCGAATAGAGGCTGATGCTTTGCCATTCCCGTACGTTCCTCGCGTAATGCAGGTGAGCCTGGGCAACCGGGCCGCTACCGATGATTGCCAGGCGCGAGGCCTGCGGCAGGGCAAGGGCATCAATAGCAACGGCAGTGGTCGCGGCGGTGCGCGCGGTGGTCAGTTCACCGGCATCGCAGAGCAATAGCGGCTGGCCGGTTTGCATCGACATCAGCAGCGTCCAGGCGGTCACCAGCGGACCGTCCTGGCGCACGATGTAGGGCGAGGTTTTCACACCGTATACACCGTCTTCGGCCAACACCCCGAGGTAGTTGATGAAGTCACCGGCGCCTTGCGGAAACTCCACCCATTGCTGGGCCGGTTGCACGGCCTGACCCGCGGCCAGATCGCGGAACAGCTTGCGCAGGATCTTCGGCACGTCGACCTGCTCAAGCAGTTCGCGGGCCTGGGGTTTGGCGATCACATAAGGTGTGCTGGGCATGCGGATGCTCCATGGATTTGCAAGTAAACTAATTTGTCCATTGTGGACTTATTGTTCTGTTTGGCAATATCCAGGCGTAAAAAAAGCGCAGTCCGTTTCCGGCTGCGCCTTCTTTTGGGGAGAGCTGTGTGGCCGAAAATTACGGACGCTTGCGCTCTACAGGGCGTAGCAGATGAGTCGGCGGGGTTTCGCAACTGATCTTGCGACCCAGCAATGCCTCGATGGACGGTAGCTGGTAGGAGTCATCTTCACCGGCGAAGCTGATGGACACGCCATCGGCACCCGCGCGACCGGTACGACCAATGCGGTGGACATAGTCGTCCGGCACTTCCGGCAGGGTGAAGTTGATCACGTGGCTGATGCCGTCGATGTGAATCCCGCGACCGGCGACATCGGTGGCCACCAGCACGCGGATCTTGCCTTCACGGAATCCTTCCAGGGTCTTGATGCGCTTGTGCTGCGGAACGTCACCCGACAACTGGGCTGCGTTGACGCCATCACGCACCAGGCGTTCTTCGATGCGCCGCACTTCGTCCTTGCGGTTGGCGAAGACCATCACCCGCTCCCAGCCGTTGTCGGTGACCAGGTTGTAGAGCAGCTTGTATTTATCGGCACCGGCAACGGCGTAGATGTGCTGTTCGACGTTTTCGCTGGCAACGTTCTCGGATTCGATTTCAACGATGGACGGGTCGGTGGTCCATTGTTTGGCCAGGTTCATCACGTCTTCAGTGAAGGTGGCGGAGAACAGCAGGGTCTGACGTTCGCTTTTCGGTGGGGTCTGGCGAATGATCTGACGCACTTGTGGGATGAACCCCATGTCGAGCATCCGGTCGGCTTCGTCGAGCACCATCACTTCGACCATGTCCAGATGCACGTCACCGCGCTGGTTGAAGTCCAGCAGGCGGCCCGGGGTCGCAACGAGGATGTCGCAGTGGCGGGCTTCGAGGTGCTTGAGTTGCTTGTCGAAGTCCATGCCGCCAACGAAGGTCATGACGTTGAGGCCGGTGTACTTGGTCAGGTTGGCCGCGTCCTTGGCGATCTGCACCACCAGTTCACGGGTCGGTGCAATGATCAGCGCCCGAGGCTCGCCCATGTAGCGCTCTTTCGGCGGCGGGGTTTGCAGCAGTTGGGTGATGATCGAGATCAGGAACGCGGCGGTTTTGCCGGTGCCGGTCTGGGCACGACCGATGGCGTCTTTGCCGGCCAGGGTGAAACCCAATACCTGTGCCTGGATCGGCGTGCAGTACGGGAAACCCAGGTCCTGGATGGCGTGCATCAGTTCCGGGGCCAGTTTGAAATCGTGGAAGCGGGTTTTACCTTCCTTGGGTTCGACGACGAAGTCTTCGAGTTTCCAGGCTTTGAGCGGCGGTTTCGGCGCGCGTTCGCGGCGCGGTTGCGCAGGTTTTGGCGTCTCGCTGCGCGGTTTGTCCGCAACAGGCTCGGTGGCCGCGGTGTTCACAGGCTCTTGTTTCGGTGCCGCGACAGCTGCGGTCCGGCCAGGCTGATGACCGTCGGTGCGGCTGCTGGGTGTGTGGGAAGGTGCGCTGGAGCTGGGCGCGAGCTGCTCAGCCTCGCTTTTACCGAACATTTTCTTGAGTGCTTTGAGCACGGTCATCTCATCAATTGGTTA
Organism: Pseudomonas sp. 05N36; assembly: GCF_056397385.1. Classification (NCBI taxonomy): domain Bacteria; kingdom Pseudomonadati; phylum Pseudomonadota; class Gammaproteobacteria; order Pseudomonadales; family Pseudomonadaceae; genus Pseudomonas; species Pseudomonas sp. 05N36. Next base: position 320,221 of record NZ_JBFTNH010000012.1, read on the forward strand.
AGGAATGTACGCCGGCCAGTGTAATGCAAGAAACCGGCGCGGCGTAGTGTGTTGCTCATACAGCTACAGGAAGTTTCCGTATTAGCGCAAGCGGTCCGCGAGCCAGACGCCAATATCGCGGATTTCTTCGGGTAACACTTCGTGACCCATTGGGTATTCCTGCCATGTCACGGTGACACCACGGGTCTTCAAATGCTCGTACGCACTGCGTCCCATGGAGTTCTGCACCACATCGTCGTATTGGCCATGCAGGCACAACACCGGGATCCGCTGCTGGCTGGCTGAAAGCTCCAGTTCATCGCTGAACGTCGGCGCGTAGGTGGAGAGGGCAAGCACGCCCCCCAGCGGTCCCTGCCATCTCAGGAAAGCGCTGTGCAGTACGACTGCGCCGCCCTGGGAAAAACCCGCAAGAAAAATCCGCGAGGCGTCTATTCCGCTGGCTCGCTGCTCTTCGATCAGCGTTATGACGGTTTGGGCCGACACCTCCAGCTCTTCGTGACTGATGCTCCGGGCGGGGCTCATGGCCTTGATGTCGTACCAGCTTGGCATTTCGTAACCACCATTGATGGTCACTGCGCGAGTCGGCGCCTGGGGCAGGACGAAGCGGGTGGTCAACAGGCTTTCCTGCAGGGCTTCGGCCACCGGCAGGAAGTCATAGCGGTCGGCGCCCAGGCCGTGCAGCCATATAACGCAGGCATCGACAGGCTTGCTGGGCTGAAGAATCAAGGGCTCGGTCATGGTTGCTCCATTGTGGTGCGCGTACTCCCGTGCGGTGCGAGAAGATGGGGCGCGACTGGTTTATTGGTTAATAAAATGTCGTGAATCTATAAGTTTTTCTATTGACCCATGGCTGAAACGCTTAAGCCGCAACTGTGGTACGGGCCTTGCTATGGGGAAGACGAGTGATTGCTCTCAGCCACGGCGGTAACACTATCAGTCACTGTCGGCTGTGGGATAGCAAGAATCCGGTGATGGATGTTCGCCAGTGGCCGTTACGGGCTTCGCGAACGTAAAAGGGGCTACAGCCCGTTCGGCCGATTGGTGAGAAGTGAGTTTTCCATTATGTGGATTTTCTCCTACTAGACTCATAGCTAAGGTCTTACGCCGCTTGACCCAAAGAAATGCCAACTCGGGTCAACAGCGCCTCATAAGGGTGCGGCAGGACTCAAGCTCCGACACAACAAGAGCAAAACTGGAGGTTTGAATGAAGATGTTGAAATCCACCCTGGCAGTCGTGACTGCGGCCGCAGTACTCGGTGTCAGTGGGTTCGCTCAGGCGGGTGCAACCCTGGATGCGGTACAGAAGAAAGGCTTTGTGCAATGTGGCGTGAGCGACGGTTTGCCAGGTTTTTCGGTTCCGGACTCCACCGGCAAGATCGTCGGTATCGATGCTGATTACTGCCGCGCCGTTGCCGCTGCCGTATTCGGCGACGCGACCAAGGTAAAATTCAGCCAGTTGAATGCCAAGGAGCGTTTCACCGCGCTTCAATCCGGCGAAATCGACATGCTGTCGCGTAACTCCACCATGACCAGTTCCCGTGATGCGGGCATGGGCCTGAAGTTTCCTGGCTTCATTACTTATTACGACGGCGTAGGCTTCCTGGCCAACAGCAAGCTGGGCGTGAAAAGTGCCAAGGAACTGGATGGTGCGACCATCTGTATTCAAGCCGGTACCACCACCGAGCTGAACGTGTCCGACTACTTCCGTGCCAACGGCCTGAAGTACACCCCGATTACTTTCGACACCTCCGATGAAAGCGCCAAGTCGCTGGAATCCGGTCGTTGCGACGTGCTGACCTCCGACAAGTCCCAGTTGTATGCACAACGCAGCAAACTGGCTTCGCCTAAAGATTATGTGGTACTGCCAGAAACCATTTCCAAAGAGCCTCTGGGTCCAGTCGTGCGTAATGGCGACGATGAGTGGCTGGCGATCGTTCGTTGGGTTGGCTACGCCATGCTCAACGCCGAAGAGGCTGGTATCACGTCGAAAAACGTCGAAACAGAAGCCAAGTCGACCAAGAACCCGGACGTCGCCCGTCTGCTGGGCTCTGACGGTGAGTACGGCAAGGATCTGAAGCTGCCGAAAGACTGGGTGGTGAAAATCGTCAAGCAGGTCGGTAACTACGGCGAAGTCTTCGAGAAAAACCTCGGCAAGAGCACTCCGCTGGAAATCGACCGTGGCCTGAACGCGCTGTGGACCAACGGCGGCATTCAATACGCACCACCAGTGCGCTGATGGTTCTATCACCCGGTGGGCCAACCACCGGGTGATGTTCTGTTCCATTATTTCTGGGGCACTTCATGCAAAATTCAATCGGCGCACCAAAGCAGAGGCTCAGCCTCAGCGATCCGCGAGTGCGTGCGTGGCTGTTTCAGATCATCACGGTTATCGCGGTGATCTCGATGGGTTGGTACCTGTTCAACAACACTCAAACCAACTTGCAACACCGGGGCATTACCTCCGGTTTCAGCTTTCTGGAGCGCAGCGCCGGGTTCGGCATCGCGCAACACCTGATCGACTACACCGAATCGGACAGCTATGCCCGGGTGTTTGTCATCGGTTTGCTCAACACCTTGCTGGTGACCTTTATCGGCGTGATCCTGGCGACGATTCTGGGGTTCATCGTTGGCGTGGCACGGCTGTCGAAGAACTGGATCATCAACAAGCTGGCAACCGTTTACGTTGAGACTTTCCGTAACATTCCGCCGCTGCTGCAAATCCTGTTCTGGTACTTCGCGGTGTTCCTGACCATGCCAGGGCCACGCAATAGCCATAACTTCGCCGACACCTTCTTTGTCAGCAGCCGTGGCCTGAACATGCCGGCCGCGCAGATGGCCAGCGGGTTCTGGGCGTTTGTGATCAGCATCGTGGTGGCAATCGTCGCTATCGTGCTGATGTGCCGTTGGGCCAACAAGCGTTTCGAAGCGACCGGCGAGCCGTTCCACAAGTTCTGGGTCGGCCTGGCGCTGTTTCTGGTGATTCCAGCCTTGTGCGCGCTGATCTTCGGTGTGCCACTGCATTGGGAAATGCCGAAGCTGCAAGGCTTCAACTTTGTCGGTGGCTGGGTGCTGATTCCGGAACTGCTGGCCCTGACCCTGGCCCTGACGGTGTACACCGCGGCGTTCATCGCCGAGATCGTGCGTTCCGGGATCAACTCGGTCAGCCATGGTCAGACCGAAGCGGCCCGTTCGCTTGGACTGCGCAACGGCCCAACCCTGCGCAAGGTCATCATCCCGCAAGCCTTGCGGGTGATCATTCCGCCACTGACCAGCCAATACCTGAACCTGGCGAAGAACTCCTCGCTGGCCGCCGGTATCGGTTATCCGGAAATGGTTTCGCTGTTTGCCGGCACGGTGCTGAACCAGACCGGGCAAGCGATCGAAGTCATTGCCATCACCATGAGCGTGTACCTGGCGATCAGTATCAGCATTTCCCTGCTGATGAACTGGTACAACAAGCGCATTGCGCTGATCGAGCGGTGAGGAAACGCGCATGACGACTCATATTTTCAAACCTGACATGCCACCGCCGGGTACCAGAATCGGTATCTTGGCGTGGATGCGCGAGCACATGTTCTCCAGTTGGATCAACACGCTGCTCACGCTGTTCGCGTTCTACCTGATTTATCTGGTAGTGCCGCCGATCCTGCACTGGGCGATTCTGGATGCCAACTGGGTGGGCACCACGCGCGCCGACTGCACCAAGGAAGGCGCTTGCTGGGTTTTCATTCAGCAGCGTTTTGGCCAGTTCATGTACGGGTATTACCCGCCCGAACTGCGCTGGCGTGTCGACCTGACCGTGTGGCTGGCGATCATCGGCGTGGCACCGTTGTTCATCTCGCGCTTCCCGCGTAAAGCGGTGTACGGGCTGAGCTTTCTGGTGCTTTATCCGATTGTTGCCTACATCCTGCTGCACGGTGACATTCTTGGCCTGACCAACGTTGCGACCAGTCAATGGGGCGGCCTGATGCTGACCCTGGTGATCGCCACGGTCGGTATTGTCGGTGCGTTGCCGCTGGGGATCATGCTGGCCCTGGGGCGTCGCTCGAACATGCCGGCGATTCGTGTGGTCTGCGTGACCTTCATCGAGTTCTGGCGCGGCGTGCCGTTGATCACGGTGCTGTTCATGTCTTCGGTGATGCTGCCGTTGTTCCTGCCTGAAGGCATGAACTTCGACAAGTTGCTGCGGGCCTTGATCGGGGTGATCCTGTTCCAGTCGGCCTACGTCGCCGAAGTGGTGCGCGGTGGTCTGCAAGCGATTCCCAAAGGTCAGTACGAAGCCGCAGCAGCGATGGGCCTCGGTTACTGGCGCAGCATGGGCCTGGTGATTCTGCCGCAAGCCCTGAAGCTGGTGATTCCGGGTATCGTCAACACCTTCATTGCGCTGTTCAAGGACACGAGCCTGGTGATCATCATCGGCTTGTTCGACTTGCTCAACAGCGTCAAGCAAGCAGCCGCCGACCCGAAATGGCTGGGCATGGCTACCGAAGGCTATGTGTTTGCGGCCCTGGTGTTCTGGATTTTCTGTTTTGGTATGTCCCGCTATTCCATGCATTTGGAACGCAAGCTGGACACAGGCCACAAGCGTTAGGAGCGTAGTTTATGAGTGAAGCGATCAAACAGCCTGTGAGCCCTGAAGGCATTATTCAGATGCAGGGCGTGAACAAGTGGTACGGCCAGTTCCACGTACTGAAAGACATCAACCTGAACGTCAAGCAAGGCGAGCGTATCGTTTTGTGCGGGCCGTCGGGTTCCGGCAAGTCGACCACCATTCGCTGTCTCAACCGTCTGGAGGAGCACCAGCAGGGCCGCATCGTGGTCGATGGCGTGGAGCTGACCAACGACCTGAAACAGATCGAGGCGATTCGTCGCGAAGTCGGCATGGTGTTCCAGCACTTCAACCTGTTCCCGCACCTGACCATCCTGCAGAACTGCACACTGGCACCGATGTGGGTGCGCAAGATGCCCAAGCGCAAGGCGGAAGAAATTGCCATGCATTACCTGGAGCGCGTACGCATTCCAGAGCAGGCGCACAAGTTTCCGGGGCAATTGTCCGGTGGTCAGCAACAGCGTGTGGCGATTGCCCGCGCGCTGTGCATGAAGCCGAAAATCATGCTGTTCGACGAACCGACTTCGGCACTCGATCCAGAGATGGTGAAAGAGGTTCTGGACACCATGATCGGCTTGGCCGAAGACGGCATGACCATGCTCTGCGTAACCCACGAAATGGGCTTTGCCCGGACCGTGGCCAACCGCGTGATCTTCATGGACAAGGGCGAAATCGTCGAACAGGCTGCGCCGAACGACTTCTTCGACAACCCGCAGAATGATCGCACCAAGCTGTTCCTGAGCCAGATCCTGCATTGATGCCGGGCTGACTCGCAAAAAAGAAACCCGGCCTCGTGCCGGGTTTGTTTTTTTGATCAGGAAACCGTGAGGGTTTCGAGCTCCTTGTGCACGGTATGCTTGAAGCTCCTCAAGTCTGCTTCTTCACCCAGTGACTTCGCATCGGCGAGCAAATACGGATAGCGATCAAGCAGGCGCATCAGCAGTATCAATGGCTTTGGCGGGAGTATTTCTCCACGCTCATAACGGGAAAACGCGTTGTGTCCACCGCCGGACAACAATTGCACGGCTTCTTTTTGCGATAGATGCAGTTTGCGGCGGATACGCTTCATCTCGGTGCCTATCATCTGCCTTGCTGCCATGACCAGTTCGTCACCCGCAGCCGAATGACGCTCTGAACAACCGGGATCGAACTCGACTTCGCCGCATATCTGACATTCCCAGCCAGATAGATCATCTACGCGGCGCTCCATTCCTTTGACGCTCATGGTTTCGCCGCGACCTTCGAAATGTCGCATTCCTTCCCGCGCTCCGCAGCTGAAACACTGCTGGGTTTTCATTGGGATTTCTCCTTGAAGGAGATTACTGGTGGGCCACCGCCGGGGCGATATGTCACTTTGATGTAAATCTCCAGACCGTATGAGTTGATGTGATAGACGTCTTGCCAGACGCGATGATCGTCATAGGTGGTCATCGACTTGAACAACATCTGTCGTTGGAGCTCGAAGATGACCTCTTGCATTTCCACAACGCTTAAGCCGAGTATCCAGCCGCCGCTTTTTGCAGTGCTAGTGAATGCCTTGCCCCCAAGCCGTCTGACATCCGCCTTAATCACCGCTAAGTCGTAATGGGGTGTGCTCTTTTCCATAAGAAACCACGAACCCTGTCTCTGAAACTACCCTTACAGGGTAATTTTGACTAATCGAAAATCCCGCTCCTTTTCCAGCTTTGTAACCCTAGCCCGTTGCCCTCTCGGACGAAGCTGACTAACATGTCAGAAAATTCATCCTATGATTGGATGAAAGGGCGAATTCAATGACAGACACATCCCCACTGGTGAAGCGTTCTCTGGTCGATCAGACCCTTGAACAGTTGCGCCTGCGCATCAACAACGGCACCTGGTCAGTCGGCCAACGCCTGCCCACTGAACCTGAACTGGCGACCGAGCTGGGTATCAGCCGCAACACCGTGCGCGAAGCCATGCGAGTGTTGGCGTTTTCCGGTCTGATCGAGATCCGGCAGGGCGACGGCAGTTACCTGCGGGCGGTCGTCGACCCGCTCGACACGATGAAAGCCTTGTCCCGTTGTTCCCACGAACAGGCCCGGGAAACCCGGCACATCCTCGAGGTCGAGGCCATCGGTCTGGCGGCGTTGCGTCGTACCGATGAAGACCTCATCGCACTGCGTGAAGCCTTGGGTGTCAGCGGCAGCCACTACCACGGTGATCTCGACAGCTACATTGCCTGCGACCTGGTGTTCCATCGTCGTTTGGTGGACGCTGCGCATAACCCGACGCTCAGCGAGTTGTATCGCTATTTCTCCAGCATCATCGGCGCGCAACTGCGCCAGACCCTCAACATCACTCCCAGACGTCAAGAGGTGTTCGACCTGCATATCGAACTGCTCGATGCCGTCGAGCAGCGCGATCCGGAGCGGGCCAAAGCCATTTCCCGGCAGTTGATCAATGAACCTTGAAACCGAGAACCTCATGTCCAGCCAGCAGGCGAATACCCACAGCACGACCCCACTCAAACGCACGGCTGAGCTCGAAGAGCTGTTGATCGATGCCGAGGCCGATGACGAACAGGTCCAGCAAAGTCATCCGGTTTTGCGTCGCCCGTGGTTGTTGCTGCTGGGGCTGATTCTGGTGGCGCTGAACTTGCGCCCGGCGCTGTCGAGCATGGCGCCGCTGCTTAGCGAGGTGTCGAAAAGCCTCGGGCTGTCGGCGGCCCAGGCGGGTTTGCTGACCACCTTGCCGGTGCTTTGCCTTGGGCTGTTCGCGCCACTGGCACCGCTGCTGGCGCGGCGCTTTGGCGCGGAGCGGGTGGTGTTGGGAATTTTGCTGGCGCTGGCTGGCGGGATCATTCTGCGCAGTTCGTTCGGTGAGATCGGCCTGTTTGCCGGCAGCGTTCTGGCCGGCGCGAGCATTGGTGTGATTGGCGTGTTGCTACCGGGCATCGTCAAACGTGATTTTGCCAAACACGCGGGCACCATGACCGGCGTTTACACCATGGCCCTGTGCCTGGGCGCAGCCATGGCGGCGGGTGCGACGGTGCCCTTGAGCCAGCATTTCGACGAAAGCTGGGCGCTCGGCCTGGGCTTTTGGGTGATTCCGGCGCTGGTCGCCGCGCTGTTCTGGTTGCCGCAAGTCGGTCAGAAACACGGCGCGCACAATGTGGCGTATCGGGTGCGCGGTTTGCTGCGTGATCCGCTGGCCTGGCAAGTGACCTTGTACATGGGCCTGCAATCCTCGCTGGCCTACATCGTCTTCGGCTGGTTGCCGTCGATCCTGATCGGTCGTGGCCTGACCCCGACCCAGGCCGGGCTGGTGCTGTCCGGTTCGGTGATCATCCAGTTGGCCAGCTCATTGGCCGCGCCGTGGCTGGCGACGCGCGGCAAGGATCAGCGACTGGCAATCGTCATCGTCATGCTCCTGACCCTCGGCGGTCTGTTCGGCTGCCTCTATGCACCGATCGAAGGGCTGTGGGGCTGGGCGATTCTGCTCGGGCTGGGGCAGGGCGGTACGTTCAGCCTGGCGCTGACCCTGATCGTACTGCGTTCGCGCGATGCCCATGTGGCGGCCAATCTGTCGAGCATGGCCCAGGGGTTCGGTTATACGTTGGCCTCAATGGGGCCGTTTGCAGTCGGTCTGGTACATGACTGGACCGGCGGCTGGACTGCGCTGGGCTGGATCTTCGGGGTTATTGGCCTCGGCGCGATCATCGCCGGTCTCGGTGCCGGGCGTTCGCTGTACGTACAGGTGGTCAGCGAAAAGGTCTGACTACAGGTAAACAACGTCCAGTGTCGCCGAGCCGTCGAGTGGCACCTCGGTGCTCAAGTCCAGTTCGGAAGTTGGCGAGATGACCGTTTCAAGGGTGACCCGGCTTGTCAGGCTCTGGATGGCAATCGGGCCGGCGTTGCTACCGGCCACGTTGGTAAACCCCAGGTAACTTCTGGCGCCAATCGGGATGGAGCGGCTGTTCGATGAACTCCAGGCTATGCCACCGGTGGTGGAGTCCGTGCGAAAGACCTGCGGCAGATCGTCCACCACCGTGGTGGCCGGATCGAAGTTCAATGAATACAGGCCGACTTTATTGCCGCTGCTGTCGCGATTCAGCCCGTAGTAAATCTCGCTGTTGACGATCGCCGAGCCGTCGCGGTTGTCGCGCATCAGCAGGGCGAAACGCGCGGGCGCATTGCACTGGATGTTGAGGTCGAGTGTCCGGTCGCGCAGTCGCGTGCGCTTGTCGACGCTGAGGTCTTGCCGGGAGATTTTGGCGAAATCGATGAGGCCGTTGTTGGACAGACTGGGCGTGCAAGACACCGGGGTGATGAGGCCGGTTACTGTCAGCTCAGTACTCGAAGCGGCGAAGGTGAAGGGTGAAGTCAGGACGATGAGCGCCATCGCCAACACGTGTGGATTCTTCTTCATAGATGGGTTCGTTATGGAAGGATAGAGAAATAAGTCCTTGCCCGAAGCATGACTCTGGACAGGATCGACTTCAGCATTACAGGTATTCCACCTGGATGGTTGCATGACCGTAGAGTGGCACTTCATCTGTCAGGGTCAGGCTGTCTGCGCGGTAGATAAATCCTACTACCTCGAGATTCGTCGAATAGTTTTGGCTAGAGATCGGCACGCTGTGGTCGGCAATGCTGCTCGGTGCATACAGCCAGTGGCGAAAGAAGGCGAGGGATTTCCTCCAGCTCTGTCCATTGTCTGCCGAATCGCTCATTTGCACCTGAATACCGTCGACAACAGTGTTGGAAAAGAGAACGGCGGCGTAGCCGATATTTTCATTGGCCGGTGTTTTGCCCAATCCCATGTTTGAGAAGGTGTCGTCGTTGGGATTGTGATCAATGAGCCTGAGCGCCATGGGTGTTGTTGCCTCGCAATCCACCTTCAATTGCAATATGGCGCGTGGGAGGACGGTTGTGCTGGTTTGCTTCAAATCCCGGGCTGGAATCTTGCCGTATTCAACGGTCCCGCCAGTGGGCAGACTGGGTGTGCATGCCGCAGGTGTGATCGTGCCGGTGACGGTCAGGTCAGTGCTTGATGCGGCGAAGGCGAGCGGTGAAGTCAGGACGATGAGCGCCATCGTCAGGGCGTGTGGCAATTTTTTCATGGGGCAGGTTTCGCTATGGTTGGTCAGCGGAAAAAGTCCTTGCCCGGAGCATGACTCCGGGCAAGGTCGTCTACGGCCTTACAGGTAATGCATTTCAAATGTCGCGGAGCCGTCGATGGCGACGTCGTTGGTTAGCGTCAGCTCATCGGCACGGTGGATCAGGGTGCGGACCTGCAGGTCCAGGACAACGTCCTTCCAGGCTCCGGGGGTCGGTGGGGAGTAAGTTGGGCTGAGCGCTATGAGATATCCAGGCTCTATGACGTCTGAACGGTTCCATGTGTCCCCATTGTTGAAGGATTCAATCGTCAACCCTTTCTGACCGTCTGCTGTAGCGTGCTTGATTTCGATCTCGACGCGGCCCAGCTTTTCGCCCGCGTCGGTCAATCCCAGGCCGAACTGGGCCGGCCTGTCTGAAGTGTCGGGTCTGTTGTCGATAGCGTTCAATGCGAATTGAGTGGCTGCATCGCAGGACACCGTCAACTGCAATGGATGAGTGCCTATCTCAGTGAATCGATTCTGGTTGAGATTGCTGGCCGATACTTTTCCGTGGGCGATCATCCCGCCGTTGGACAGCAACGGTGTGCAAGCACTGGGCGTGATCGTGCCGGTGACGGTCAGGTCGGTGCTCGACGCCGCCAGCGCATAAGGTGCCAGGCTGATCAGGGCAGTGGTCGAGAGCGCCGCAACATACGTTTTCATCATTGAATGCTCATTCATTTGAGTGGGTGTTCTCCTTGTTGGCACTGAACCGCTCGCGCGAGTTGAGTGGCGAGCAGTTCAGCGTCATGGGCTTACAGGTAATTCAGTTCATACGTTGCGGAGCCGTCGATAGCGGTATCGTCGGTCAAGGTAAGACGGTCGGCACGAGTAATTACGGTGCCGATCCTTAAATCAACGGCGAGATCTTGCACGGCAATTGGAGTGGAGGTATCCGTTGGGGACGCGACGGACATTAACCAGTTCGGTCGATAGTGATGATGCGCCGCCCAGGTTGCCCCGTTGTTAGTCGATATGATTGTCCTTACGGGTTGTGAGTCAGCCACCGGGTTATGGAGTGTCGTAACGGTAAAACCCAGCCGTTCTCCCGCGTCAGTCATTCCGATGCCGAACCAGTCATTATTGGAGGTTGTGCCGGGTTTATTGTCGATGGCCTTCAATTGAAACGATGCCGGAGCATTACAGCTCACCGTTAACTGCAGATTGTGGGTGGTTAATAGTGTATTGCCCGTCAGGTTGAGGTCTTTCACCAGGATCTTGCCGTGGTCAACGACACCTCCGTCCGACAAACTCGGTGTGCAAGCATTGGGCGTGATTGTGCCGGTGACAGTCAGGTCGGTGCTCGACGCCGCCAGCGCATAAGGCGCAACGCCAATCAGTACGGTGGCGGAGAGTGCTGATAAGTATTTTTTAATCATTGTTTACTCACTTCTAGGGTTGTGTGTCCTGACTGCCCCGAGGTGCTCAAGTGCGCCGCGGATCCAGCAGGATCGGGTTGGGGGTTACAGGTAAATAATCTCGATCGTCCCCGAACCATCGAGGTCGATGGCGCTGCTCAAATCCAGGCTGTTGGTAGGGGCGATGACCGCGTCGACGGTCACCGTGGTGCTGAGGTTCTGGATCAGCGCCGGGCCGTTGGAACTCGCGTTGTCGGTGAAGCCCAGGTAACTGGTTTTGCCGATGGGAATCGGGCTGGCGCTGGGCGTGCTCCAGGCCATGCCGGCGGTAGTGGAATCAATTCGATAGAGACGGGCGTAGTCGTCGGCGCTGGCGTCGGTCGGGTCGATGTTCAGTGAGAACAGCCCGATTTTGTTATTGCGGTTGTCCGTGCCCAGTCCGTAGTAAATCTCGCTGTTGATCGTCGCCGAGCCTGAGCGGTTGTCATGCATGACCAGCGCGAACGAAGTGGGTGCGTCGCAGCCCACCCTCAATGTCAACGACCTGGGCGGCAGGTGGGTGCTCTTGTCGGCGTTCAGATCGTTTTTCGACAGGGTGCCGAAATCGACCACGCCGCCGTTGGACAGCATCGGTTCGCAGGCCGCTGGCGCGAAGCGGGCGCGCAAGGTCGCCTCGCGGGTGCGCCCGGCAGCCACGGCGTCGAACACGCCAGTGGCTTCCCAGGTAACCGCGTCACGCACTTGCATGCCTTGCTCTTGAACCCAGGCGGTCAGCTCAAGTTGTGCCGAAAAACTGCGACCCTGCCGCGGCACGCCGGCCTGTACCGGAACGACGCCGTGCGCCGGTCGCCAGATCAGGCTCGACGCCGTCTCCGCAGGCGGTTGGCCGACGCCGGCAATCAACCCGATTTCTACCGATTGACCATCAAGTACCGCGTCACGAATGCGTACCCGGTAGCTGCCGCGCTCGGCAAAGTGAAAGCGTTCAGCCGTCGCCGGCATCGCGCGATAAAACACGCTCATGTCGGTGGGTTGCGAGCAGCTCAGGCTCAGGCTCAGCTGACGTTCGCCGAGGTTTCGTTCGGGGGCTGAGTCGGGACGTATCGCCCGGTTCATCAGCCCGTAATCAAGCACAGGCTGGCTAAGATTGAGCTGGCATTCATCCGCAGACGACCAGGCGAACGGTGTGAAAGTGCTCAGCGCCAGGGGCAGCAGAAAATAGCGGGACAGGTTCATGAAGGCATCCTCAGAGGGCTCGGCACTTGGCGGGGGCGGTTTCGTAATACGCGTTGGTGTCGGCGTCCGCCGGCAGCTCGAAACGCAGTTCGCAGCGCTCCAGCCCCGGTGCGGTGATCCACAGCGCACGGGGGGCGAGGACGTTGGGCAGAAACACCAGGCCGCCGTCCTGCACCAGGGTGACGAACTCGCCATCCTCGGTGTTCACTGCCGCGCCGCGAGGCAGGGGGGCACCGTTGGCGGTGGTGGCCTTGAGCAGGGCACGGCGGGTCAGGGTGAGGCCGAACTCGATGTTGTCGACGGCGCCACGCCCGGCCGAAATCACCGCCAGGCCGTTGTGAATGTCGGCATTGCGCGGCAGGGTTTTGGTGTCGACTTCCACCGCGCTACGGCCGTAAGCCGCCACTTGCGGGACCACCGCCTGACCTTGCCAGTCGGTCCACACCGGGCCGCTGGGGGTCGAGACCTTGATGGAACCCATATCGCCCACTGACAGCAGCGCAAAGGTGTCGCTCACCGGATAAGGCGACAGCGTCACGCCGCTGCCGTGCAGCACCGCGCCGCCTCTGGCGCTGGCCTGATAACTGGAACGTTCGGCGTCGGCGCGGGTGTAGTTCAGGTCCAGTTGGGTGTAGCGCGGCAGCAGCGAAACGCCGGTCGTGGACTGCACTTCTTTATCGCGAGTGTCGTGCTCAACGCCGACCCGGTAAGCCAGTTGATCGTTGATCTGCTCACTCAAACCCATCCCGCTGCGGTACTCGCCGCCAGCGCTACGCACCCAGGTGCGTGCCCGGCGGTTCTCGCCCAGGGGAATGCTGAGGTTCAGGTAGACGCTATCGTCGCCGCGGCTCGCGCCGCTGACCTGCCATTCAGCCGTCGCCGAAACCGACACACCACCGATGCTGGTGCCCCAGGACGCAAGGGCGCGGCTGCTGCTTTGGCCGTCGAACGAGCTTGATCGGCTGAAGCCGCCGCTGAACGCGCCGAGCCAAGGGTGGGACCAGGACAAGGCAGCGCTTTGCTGGTCGCGGTAGCGGGATTTACTGTTGTCGGAGGTGTTGTCGAACACCGCGTCTTGCAGTTCACGGTAGCCAAGGGTCCGGTAAGAACTGCCTGCATTGAGCGCCCACTGCTCGCTTAAGCGGTGCGATACGCTCAAGTCAGCCTGAAGCCCCTGGCTGGCTTGCCGGCCACCGGCGTCGGCACCGGTGAGCGTGGCTTGAACCTGGGTAACGGGCGATGGCAGCAGGCCGACGCTGGCACCCGTCACGCGATAATCGGCGGCGCCGGTCAGGCCTGCACTGAGCAACACTTGCGGCGTAAGGGCGCCGCTCCAGCCGCCGCTGATCACCCACGGATCGCCACCCTGTTCGTCTCTGGTACTGCGCACCTTGCCGGCCGCCAGCGAATAACCGGGCGCTGGCAAACCGACGCCGAGCATTGCCGCAGGTACGGTAAAGCTGCGCTCGCTGCCATCGGCTTCCTTGATCGTGACTTCGACGTCGGAGCGGCTGTTTAGGCGGCGTACGTTGGTCAGGGAAAACGGCCCGGCGGGCACCACGGTGGAATGGATCAGCACACCGTTCTGCCGAACTTCGACCTGCGCCTGACTGTTGGCAATGCCTTCAATGACCGCGCTTTGGCCTTCGACCTGCAGCGCTTCCTCGTTCAACACTTGCACGCCGGTGATCTGCGCGCCGGCCAGTACCGGGTTGTACAGATTGATCTGGCCCGCTTGCAGCACCGCTTCGTGACTGGCAAAAGTACGTTGGGCGTAGGCGGCGATGTGCGTGGTGCGGGAAGCATTGTCCTGCCAGGTCTGCACCTGGCGACTGCGCACGATCCAGTCACCGGCGTTGAAGCCTGCTTCGGTATTGGCCGAGGCGAAGCGACTGGAGTGATCGCCATAACGGCTGTGCAAACCGGTGACGTCGTAATTGAGCATGCCGGCGATGCCCCCGGTTTGATAACCCGAGTAATCCCGTGCCGTGGGGCGAATTGCATCGGTGGGCACGATCAGCGACACGGCCAGGTTTGCCGGGTCCGGGTCTATGACGGTCTGTGGCGAAGTGCCCAGAAAATCGTGGCACTGGCCATCGTCCAGCAGGCGATCGGGGACCTTCAGATTGGCCGCATCAAGCAGAGTGCGATCGAAGCACAGTGCGCCTTCGCGATTGAACGTGACGTCGACCCGGCCATGGCGTTGACCATTGACCGTGAGCGTGACGGGGTGCCGTCCTGCCGAGAATCGCGGTGCTTGCATCAGCACCGTCGCCAGCGCCGGATCGATGCCACGCTGAAGCAGTGTGTTTTTGTCAAACGATGCCGGCACGGGCGCATTCCCGTGGGCGTCGACCATCATCAGCGTATTGCTCAGCAGCAACGCTACCGTGGTCCGCCGCCCTGTGCGAGAGCGAGCGACGGTCTGAACAGCGGGCACGGCTTCGCCATCACGGTAAATCAATACTGTGTTCATTGGGTTCACTTGAGTTATGCCGGCGTGCTGACCGATTCTCTGTGGATCAGATACGCCGTTGACGACGGCTGAAGGGCCGTGGCCTCGAAACAGGAGCTCACTGTTCCTTTATGAGCGTTCTCAGGGTGGGGTTCAGGATTTGATCGGGGCCTCGTAATGCGGCACCGCGAAACCGTAGACAGTCGCCGGTTGAAAACGCACTTGTGTCGCTGCCCCCTCAGGCGCCTTGACGCTGATGTGCTCACCGGGCAACACATAGGTTTTCGGCAACATCGCGCCGCCCGCCGAAGGTAACAATTGCACTTCCTGTCCCAGGCGTACGACGTAAGGCGTGTCGTTGCGCACGGTCAGTTGACCGTCCTGCAGTGACCATTGCAGGTCGGTCCATGGCGTGCGGTTGGGCGCCAGCCCCTTGGGATGAAGAATCAACGGCAGATTCTGACGCACCGTCACGCCTACGCGGGCATGCCCGGCGTCGACGGCGGGTTTTCCCTCAGGGATACCTTCGAAGATCACCCGCTTCAAACGCTGGGTAAGCAACGGTTTTTCGGTTTGAAGAATGAAGCGCACCAATTGGGTTTTCGAGGCTTCGACGCGTGCCAGCGGAGGTGTCACAAACACCAGGGATTCGCTGTCCTCGGCAATGTCCTCGATAGTGACGTGCATCAACGCGAGGTTGGCATCGGTGTTGGTCACCGTCACGGAAGCTTCGCCATCAGCCTCGTTGACGATGACCACCGAGGTGTTCGGGACCATTCCGTCAGCCTGGGCGTGGGAGGCCAGCAGAAGGGCGAGCACGCCGATGCCGGAATGCAGCAGATGGCGTGTGTGGAATAAAAACATCGTCATGACGTGTCTCGTTGAGTGTTCGGAAAAAAAGCGGCCGGCAATACCGGCCGGTCGGTCAGTAGTTCAGTTGCACGGTGATGTGCCCGTCGATGGGGACTTCATCGGTCAGGGTCAGGTCATTCGCGCGCACGATGGTGGTAAAGGCCGTCAGTCTGGCGTGCAGGTCTTTGATGGCGATCGGTGTGCTCAGATCGGTCAATGCCGCAAACGCGGTCAGGCCGGCATGCCCCAGGTAGGACGACACCCGCCAGCTGGCACCGTCGTTATTGGACATGATGGTTCTCACCGGGTTGCCGTCTGCTACCGTGTCGAACAGGCCTAACGCGACACTGCCGAGGTTCTGGTCATCGTTGACCACACCCAGACCGTGGTGGGCCGGGTGGATGGCGGACGAGCCTTCGCGGTTGTCGAGGGTCGTCAGGGTAAACAGCGTGGCGGCCTCACAATTCACGTTCAGGAACAACGTGCCGGTAGGCAGCCGGGTGGGCTGCTCCCCATTGAGATCCTTCACCGTCACTTTGCCGTGGTCGACGAGGCCGCCACCGGACAGGTCGGGTGTACAGGCGCTGGGAGTGATCAGGCCGGTGACGCTCAGGTGGGTGCTGCTGGCGGCCAGGGCTGAAGGTGCGCAGGCGAGCAATAGCGGAGCCAATAAAGCAAGGGAGCATCGTTCCATGATGGGGCGTCCTTTGAGTGAGCGGGCAATGTCGGGTGACTGGCGTTGCCCGTTAATGAGGAAGAGTTACAGGTACTTGATTTGCAGGGTCGCGGAACCGTCGAGTTTTACTTCGTCGGTCAGGGTCAGGCTGTTGGTGGGGGCGATGACGGTGTTAAGCGACATGTCGACTGTGACGTTCTGAACGAATTCAGGTGTCCAGGTGCCACTGGTATTGTTACCAAATGCGATCCAATCGTTCGGTTCTTTCGACACGTCATCGTCAAACCTATCCCAGGTGTCGCCCGCGTTATGTGAGTACATAACGTGCACCGGAACGTCCGCGACCTGGTTTTTGAAACCCAACTGGTAGTAACCCAGCTTTTCAGTCCCATTGATCAGGCCCAGCCCCATCTGACCAACCTGGCTTGATGTGCCTGGCCGGTTGTCGACAGTACTGATC
>NZ_JBFTNH010000013.1:0-137924 GCF_056397385.1 Pseudomonas sp. 05N36
GGTATGGGCGAGTTACGCGTGTAACACGGAGAAATGGGCTGACAAGCCCGGTAAGGCGGTGCGCACGGGACGTTTCGCGAGAATATAGCGCCGAACGCCACGATATTTTCAACTTGCCGCGCGGTTGCTGCAAGTTGATCGGAGCTTCCTTAGCTGCTGATGAATTTTCTATAGATTTCGGTGATGACGACAGCATCCTTGCTGCACTAGGACTGAGCAATGAACCTGAAATATTTGACGGAGGATTTGACGTCCTGCCGAAGTGGGTAGCGATGATCCAACCGCATTTCAATCATCAGATAGACACTAACCTTTTCGACTATCAAATATCTTTTCGGTACCGCAATCACTGGTGATTTACGAATTGGGAACGAAGCCCTCCCCGCGAATAAAAAGCGCAACGTCAAAAAATTCATGTGAGATCAGTATGGGTTTTAAATTGAAGTTGCACTGGTTCAGCAAAACTACCGAGTTATGTGAAGAAGAAATTTACTCACAGGACTTCGGGGACGACGGTGCAATCATCGAATCGTTGGGCCTGTTGCCTGAAAACACAGTCAATCAAGGGGTTTTCAATGTACTGCCTGAGTGGGTAGCACTCATTCAACCTTACTTTAACCACACCATTGATCTGAGCGCTTACGACTATCAATTGGGATTCGCCTACAGGGATCAATGGTGAAAACCGGATGGAAGGGAACCTCGTACACATGGTCATGGGCGTTCGGCGTGGTGAAGACTTCCCATGCTTTGAAACAACGCTCCCTACTATGACAAACGATCTTATGCCGATGATGGGTTAGCAAAACAACAATGATCGCGTCTTTGACTATCGACTCACCGAGCAACACATCTGCGATATCGAGCAAGCCTGCTCAACAAGGCTACCCAGAGATCTGGAGCTTTTTTTAACCAGCTTCGCTTGAGCTGAATGAACCTAATAGAAAGAAAATCCCCCATGCGCCGAATTGCATTCTCAAACAAAAAAGTCCGCAACATCCCACGCCGCCTCCGCGCTCTTGCTGCCTGGGCGGCCAGCTATGAAGGTTACTTTCCGGACGAGCTTCCCGTGGAACAAGGCTACGCAAACCGAAAAATTCCGGTCCTGGAAACCTTGGTTGAAGGGAAACAAACCACCTTCGCCATTCAAAAGGAATGCGCGCAACAACTCATCAATGCAGCCCATCACCTGCTTCAGGCCAGACCCGAAGACACCATCAACTGCCGAATCGTCGCGTCAATCCTCACGCCCGACATGTTCTCCAGCGGAATTTGCATTTACACCGACATGAGCCGTTATCGCGGTCATGTATTGCCATTCGACTACGAGCATTTCTGCCAGACCCGGATCACCGACAAAAGCCTCGCCGCCGAATGGGGTTTAATCGTCCCTGCTGGAATGAATGAAGTGGGGTTCCACTTTGTTCACGAGGATGAAGACGGGCAAAAATTTGAATCCGAGCATTGGTACTTCGGAGAAGTCGATGAAGCGGATGATGGCTCCGAGAACGAGCGCTGGAGATACAAAACCTTTAAATCCTTCCGCACTGAAAACCCTGAACTCTTCGGCTAGGACATTTCATTTTTAGGCGAATACCAGGTCGCCATCGCGGGCAGCCTTGCTCCTACGAGAATGCTACAGCGATCGCAGGAGCATGGTTTGCCCGCAATCCCCTTCCGCCGCTCAACAAAACCTCATAAAAACAAAAATCCGCCCCCCACTCTTGTGCGCGCCCCCTCCTGCCGACAAGCTATGACCCATACGCTTAACTGTTCGACGGAAAAGGCTACTCCACATGCGCATTCTCATCACCGGCGGTGCCGGCTTCATCGGCTCGGCGCTGGTTCGCCACCTGATCCGCCACACTGAACATGAAGTGCTCAATCTGGACAAGCTGACCTACGCCGGCAACCTCGAGTCGTTGAGCAGCATCGCCACCAACACCCGTTATGAGTTCGTGCAGGCCGATATCGTTGATCAGGCCACTGTCAGCGCGATACTGGCGCGGTTCCAGCCGCAGGCGATCATGCACCTGGCGGCCGAGTCCCATGTCGACCGCTCCATCGACGGCCCATCGGACTTCATCCAGACCAACATTGTCGGCACCTACAGCCTGCTGGAAGCCACCCGTGCCTACTGGAACAGCCTGGCCGAGCCTGAGAAAAGCGCCTTTCGCTTTCACCACATTTCGACCGACGAGGTGTATGGCGACCTGCATGGCGTCGACGACCTGTTCACCGAAACCACACCCTATGCGCCGAGCTCGCCGTACTCCGCCAGCAAGGCAGCGTCCGACCATCTGGTCCGCGCCTGGCAGCGTACCTACGGTTTGCCGGTGCTACTGACCAACTGCTCGAACAATTACGGTCCGTTCCACTTCCCCGAGAAACTCATTCCACTGGTGATCCTCAACGCTCTCGCCGGGAAGCCTCTGCCGGTGTACGGCAATGGCCTGCAAGTGCGTGACTGGCTGTTCGTCGAGGATCATGCTCGCGCACTGCTCACCGTGGTGACCAACGGGGTAGTCGGTGAGACCTACAACATCGGCGGCCACAACGAACAGAAGAACATCGACGTGGTCCGCAGCATCTGCAATCTGCTGGAAGAGTTGGCGCCACAAAAACCTGAAGGCGTCGCGCACTTCGCCGACCTGATCACGTTCGTCACAGACCGTCCCGGCCATGACCAGCGCTACGCCATCGATGCCAGCAAAATCGAACGCGAGCTGGGCTGGGCACCCGAAGAAACTTTCGCCAGTGGCCTGCGTAAAACCGTGCAGTGGTACCTCGATAACCTAGACTGGTGCCAACGAGTCCAAGACGGTAGTTATCAAGGTGAACGCCTGGGCAACAGCGACTTCAAAGACCTGATCGCCTGAACGCGGCATCTCTCGCGCCGACCGCTGCTTTGAGTAAGAATGTCGTCCATCACCACAAATTCACGATTGCTGGAGAAACCCCATGAATGTAGTCACCACCGACCTGCCCGGTGTTCTGATCATCGAACCGAAGGTATTTGGTGACGAGCGCGGCTTCTTTTACGAAAGCTTCAACGCCAAGGCTTTCGAAGCCGCGACTGGTCTGAATACAACATTCGTACAGGACAACCATTCCCGCTCGCAAAAAGGTGTGTTGCGTGGCTTGCATTACCAACTGGAAAATACCCAGGGAAAGCTGGTCCGTGTCATTGCCGGTGAAGTGCTCGACGTAGCAGTGGATATCCGTCGCAGTTCGCCTCACTTTGGACAGTCAGTCGCCGTACGCCTGTCGGCTGAAAACAACCGTCAACTCTGGGTACCGGAAGGTTTCGCCCACGGTTTTGTAGTGCTGAGTGACTACGCCGAGTTCCTCTACAAGACCACCGACTACTACACCCCATCGGCCGAGCGCTGCATTCGCTGGGATGACCCGGCATTGGGTATCGACTGGCAACTCAGCGAAACACCGCAGCTGTCGGCCAAGGATCAGGCTGGCAAACTGCTCAAGGATGCCGACGTTTTCGCCTGAGCCAATCAGCGGCTGATGCCTCGCGTTGCGCGAGTGTCTTGCCGAACAAGCCTAGGCATAATGCGCCTGTACCTTCAGGCGCCCGATGCTTATGACTCCACCACTCCCCCGCAGACCCCGCTGGCGTAGCCTGGCGCTGCTCGCTCTGTGCCTGGCGCCGTTGTTGTGGCCACTGCAGCACCTGGCCGAGCGTTATTACCGCAGCGAGCTGGTCGGGCAAAACCGCCAGACGCTGGACCTCTACGTCGCCAACCTGCTGGGGACGCTGCACCGCTATGAAGTCTTGCCGCAGATCCTCGGTGATCTGCCGGCCCTGCGTGCCGTTCTTGCCGCACCACATGAGCCGCTGGCCACCGACAACGCCAATCGCCTGCTCAAGGACATCCGCGCCCAGACTGGCGCCGAAGTCATGTACCTGATGGACACTCACGGCAAGACCCTGGCAGCCTCCAACTGGGACAAGCACGACAGTTTTGTCGGGCGTAACTTTGCCTTCCGGCCGTATTTCAGCGAAGCCATGCAAGGCCGCCTCGGGCGCTTTTTCGGCCTAGGCACGACGTCGGCCAAACGCGGTTATTTCTTTGCAGGCGCCGTACGCGATGGCGAGCAGATCATCGGTGTGCTGGTGGTCAAGGTCGACCTCGACCACACCGAAAGCCTCTGGGGCAAAACCCCGGAACAACTGCTGCTGACCGATCACAACGGGGTGGTCATCATCACTTCACGCCCGGAATGGCGCTTCAGGGCGACCCGACCGCTGACTGACGAAGAACGCCAGGCCATCACCGCCGTCCAGCCCTACCCGACCCGTAATCCGCAACCGCTGAACCTTAATCCAGACGCCTGGCTGATCCAGACCCAGCAGATCGAAGAGACCGGCTGGAGCGTCAGTATCCTCGCACCCAGAACCCTGATCGACCGCCCGGTGCGCACGGTGGTAGCCATCGGCGGGGCGACGCTGCTGGTATTGATGTTGCTGCTGGGGCTGATGATGCAACGCCGTCGACACTACTTGCAGCGCATCGCGTTCGAGGCCAAGACCCGTCGTGAACTGGAAGCACGCGTCGCCGAAAGAACCAGCGACCTCGAAGGACTCAACCGCCGGCTCAAACAGGAAGTGCTGGAACGCGAACAGGCGCAACAGGAGCTGGTGCGCGCCCAGGATGATCTGGTCCAGGCCGGCAAACTCTCGGCACTCGGCACCATGTCGGCAAGCATCAGCCACGAGCTCAATCAACCGCTGGCAGCCATTCGCAGCTACGCGGAAAATGCCGAAGTGCTGCTCGACCACCAGCGCACCGACGACGCCCGCGGCAACCTGAAACTGATCAGCGAGCTGACTGGGCGCATGGCCTCGATCATCGCCCACCTGCGCGCCTTCGCCCGCCGCGACCGTCACGCCCCGGAAAGCGTTGCGTTGCAACCGGCGCTGGACGATGCACTGGCGTTGCTGGCCAAGCGCAGGCGGGCAATGGAAGTCGAACTGATCCGTGACCTGCCGGCGGCCACGCTGTGGGTCGAGGCCGGCGAAACCCGTCTGCGCCAGGTACTCGGTAACCTGTTGGCCAACGCCCTCGATGCCCTGACCGAAAAAGGCCCGCCCCGTAAACTCTGGTTGAGTGCCGAATCCACCGCCGACGGCGTCAACCTGTACATTCGCGATAACGGCCCGGGGTTCTGCATGGAGGCCCTCGGTCGCGCCGGTGAACCGTTCTACACCACCAAGACCCGCACTCAGGGCCTTGGGCTGGGGTTGGCCATTTGCGACACGTTGATGCGCGCCTTCGGCGGTGAACTGTCGTTCGCCAACCACAAGGAAGGCGGCGCCCTGATCACCCTGCGGCTGCGGGCGGGCGCACCCGGTGTAAGTCTGCAACCGTCCGAGGACCGCAGTGAATGAGCAACCTCATAGACAACCGTATCCAGGTCGTGCTGATCGACGATGATCCGCATCTGCGTCAGGCCCTGAGCCAGACGCTGGATCTCGCCGGTCTGAAAATCCTCCCATTGGCCGAAGCCAAGGGCCTGGCTTCGCGCCTTGAACGTGACTGGCCGGGCGTGGTGGTCAGTGACATTCGCATGCCGGGCATGGACGGTCTCGAACTGTTGAGCGAATTGCACGCCCAGGACCCGGAGCTGCCGGTGTTGCTGATCACCGGCCACGGCGATGTCCCCCTGGCGGTGCAGGCAATGCGCGCTGGCGCTTATGACTTCCTCGAAAAACCGTTCGCCAGTGACGCATTGCTCGACAGCGTGCGCCGTGCCTTGGCCCTGCGCCAACTGGTGCTGGACAACCGCAGCCTGCGGTTGGCCTTGAGCGATCGCAATGAACTGAGCACGCGCCTGGTCGGGCAATCGGCGCCAATGCAGCGCCTGCGCGAACAGATCGGCGCATTGGCACCGACCAAGGCCGACGTGCTGATCCTCGGTGAAACCGGTGCCGGCAAGGAGGTAGTGGCCCGTGCCCTGCACGACCTGTCGAATCGCCGTAATGGCCCGTTCGTAGCAATCAATGCCGGGGCACTGGCCGAATCGGTGGTCGAAAGCGAGCTGTTCGGCCACGAACCCGGCGCCTTCACTGGCGCGCAAAAGCGCCGTATCGGCAAATTCGAATTCGCCAACGGCGGCACGCTGTTCCTCGATGAAATCGAAAGCATGAGCCTGGACGTGCAGGTGAAACTGCTGCGTTTGCTACAAGAGCGGGTGGTCGAGCGTTTGGGTGGCAATCAGCTGATCCCGCTGGATATCCGGATCATCGCCGCGACCAAGGAAGACCTGCGCCAATCAGCGGATCAAGGGCGTTTTCGTGCGGACTTGTACTACCGCCTGAACGTCGCACCCCTGCGCATTCCACCACTGCGCGAACGGGGCGAAGACGCGCTGATGCTGTTCCAGCATTTCGCCAACGAAGCCAGTGAGCGCCATGGCTTGCCACCCCACGAACTGCAACCCGGACAACGAGCCCTGCTGTTGCGCCATACCTGGCCCGGCAACGTCCGTGAACTGCAAAACGCCGCCGAGCGTTTCGCCCTGGGCCTGGAACTGGCGCTGGATAACGGTGCTCCGGACGGCAGTGCTGCGCCGCACAGCGCAGTGCTCGGCGGTAATCTGAGCGAGCAGGTGGAAAGCTTTGAAAAGAACCTGATCGCCGCGGAACTGGCGCGCTCTCACAGCTCACTGCGCAGTGTCGCCGAAGCGCTGGGTATTCCACGCAAAACCCTGCATGACAAACTGCGCAAACATGGCTTGAACTTCGCCGATGGTGCTGGCGCCAACAGCAATGCCGACGAGCTTGATTGAGCCACGCCGACTAACCTTCACCCAAACATCCCACACTGCGAGGCCCGCGCATGAACCGCGACAGTCGTCACCTGGAATCCGTCCTCCATCGCGACATTCCCCTCACACGGGATATGGGCCTCAAGGTGCTCGACTGGCAATCACAACAACTGCGCTTGCAGTTACCGCTGGCGGCCAATTTCAATCACAAAAGCACCATGTTCGGCGGCAGCCTGTATTGCGGCGCGGTGTTGGCAGGTTGGGGCTGGCTGCATTTGCGCCTGCGCGAAGAAGGCATCGAGGACGGGCACATCGTGATTCAGGAAGGCCGGATCAGCTATCCGCTGCCGGTCACCCGTGACGGCATCGCAATCTGCGCTGCACCAAGTGCAGCGGTGTGGAAGAAGTTTTTGGCGATGTACCAACGCTATGGCCGGGCACGGTTGACGTTGCATACGCGGGTCGTCAACGTCGATAGCGATGAGGATGCGGTGACGTTTACCGGGCAGTATGTGTTGCATCGGTAAGGTTGGTAGTGAACTGAAGGGCCACCCCTCACCCTAACCCTCTCCCGGGGGGAGAGGAACTGACCGAGCTGTTTGGACGAATTACTGCAACCTGAAATATCGAGTCGAGCTCAGGATTTGAGAAGCCCCCGATCGGCTCCCTTTCCCCTCTCCCCCGTGGGGAGAGGGGTGGATTTTGGATCTGACCAGTTAAGTCTGAGCCAACGCCAGCAGCTTCTCGCGCCACGCGGCTTTGGCCGGCAACGCCAGGAAGAAACTGTTCAGCAACGACGCTCGCGCCGGATAACTGAACGGCTCACCGCTCAATTCCAGCACCTCGCCACCCGCCCCTTCGAGCACGCCTTGCGCGGCAGCCGTGTCCCACTGAGAGGTCGGTGCCAGCCGTGGATAACAATCCGCCGCGCCCTCCGCCAGCAGGCAAAACTTCAGCGAACTGCCGATATTGGCCAGTTGCAGCTCACCCAGACTGGCACTCAAGCCAGCGAGCAAGCGCTCCTGCTCAGGGCTTGAATGTCGACGGCTGGCAACCACGGTGAACGCTTCGCCAGCAGGCGGTACGTCACGGACCTGAATCGGCAGCGGCGCGGCATCCTTGTCGGCACGCCAGGCCCCGAGCCCGGCGCCACCGAAGTAGCAGCGGCCGTTGGTCGGCATCGACACTACGCCAAACACTACGCGCCCCTGTTCGATCAGCGCGATGTTGACAGTGAATTCTTCACTGCCGGAAATGAACTCCTTGGTGCCATCCAGCGGGTCGACCAACCACCAGCGCTGCCAACCGGCGCGCACCGATTGCGCAATGTTGGCGTCTTCTTCCGAGAGCACCGGGATGCTCGGATCAAGCGCTGTCAGCCCTGCCAGAATCAGATGATGGGCGGCGAGATCGGCGGCGGTGACCGGAGAATCGTCAGCCTTGGCAGTCACCGCCGTACCGGTGCGCCAGAATGGCAGAATGACCTCGCCGGCCTTCAACGCCAACTCGACCACGGGGGCCAGCAAAGGATGAACCTGGGGGAAATCACTCACGGTTGAAACACTCCACGCTGGGTCAATAGATCACGGGCCAGGTATAACGCCGCCAAGGCGCGGCCTTCGGTGAATTGCGGGTTCTGCGCCAGCGCCGCGAGCTCTCGCAGATTGACCCGGTCCACGCGCATCGGCTCCGGCTCATCACCTTC
This sequence comes from Pseudomonas sp. 05N36, assembly GCF_056397385.1. Lineage (NCBI taxonomy): Bacteria > Pseudomonadati > Pseudomonadota > Gammaproteobacteria > Pseudomonadales > Pseudomonadaceae > Pseudomonas > Pseudomonas sp. 05N36. Next base: position 8,492 of record NZ_JBFTNH010000013.1, read on the forward strand.
AAGGCTTTCTTCGTACAAATCAGTCGCCAACACCACCTGAATCTTCTGGCTCATGTAACCGGGCGACAGCGACAGCTCGGTCAGATGCTCCAGTTGCCGGGCGCCAAAACCGGCCTCTTCCTTGAGCTCACGCTCGGCCGCTGCCAACACATCCTCGCCAGGTTCGATCAAGCCCTTGGGCAGCGACAGTTCATAGGCATCAGTTCCGCCGCAGTATTCCTCAACCAGCACCGCGTGGTCGGAATCGAGCATCGCCACGATCATCACTGCGCCATACCCGGCGCCCTTGCCGACCAATCGCTCATAAGTGCGCTCGACGCCATTGGAAAAGCGCAGCTGCACCTCTTCAACGCAGAACAAGCGGGTGGTGGCGACGATCTCGCGGGCTAATACTTCGGGTTTCTGGCGCATGGCGGCTCCTTGGCGTGAACGCGGTACTATAACGCGGCTTTCTTGATTGTTTATGTCGGATATCTTTTTACCGCTGAAGGAGTTTTCAATGCCATCACTGCCCTGGCGCGACATTGATACCGTTCTGCTGGACATGGACGGCACGCTGCTGGACCTGCACTACGACAACCATTTCTGGATGGAACACCTGCCCAGGCGTTATGCCGAACTGCATGGTGTCAGTCGGGCCATGGCCGAGCTTGAATTGCAGCCGTTGTTCGAGCGTAACGCCGGTCAGTTGCAGTGGTACTGCCTGGACTTCTGGAGCGCTGAGCTGAAACTGCCGGTGCGCGAGTTGAAGCTCGAGACCGCCCATCTGATCGCATTGCGGCCGGACGCCGATACCTTTCTGGCAGCGATCAAACAGGCCGGAAAGCGCGTGATATTGATCACCAATGCCCACCGTGACTCATTGTCGCTGAAGCTGGAAAGAGTCGAACTGGCGCCCTACTTCGAGCGGTTGATCAGCTCCCACGATTACGGTTTCGCCAAGGAAAACCCGCAATTCTGGGATGCCTTGCGTGCAGACATCGACTTCGACCCACACCGCAGCCTGTTTATCGACGATACGTTGCCGATCCTGCGCAGTGCTCGGGATTTTGGGGTGGCGCATCTGTTGGCCGTGAGCCAGCCGGACAGCCGAAAAGAACCGAAAGACACCGCGGAATTCACAGCGGTTAGAGACTATCGCGAGCTCATAGCAGGGCTCTGAGATCGAGTCGCCTGCTCGCGATAGCGGTCTCAACCCACCAATGACTCAAGTTCGGCACAAGCGCTAGAATCACGCCCTTTGCCTGCGCCATGGAGCGACGATGGACATCAAACAGTTGAAATTCCTCATCGCCCTCGACGAAACCCGGCACTTCGGCCAGGCCGCTGCGCGCTGCCACATCACTCAGCCCACCCTGTCGATGCGCTTGCGCAGCCTTGAAGAAGAACTCGATCTGCCGTTGGTCAATCGTGGCCAGCGCTTCGAAGGTTTCACCGCACCGGGCGAACGGGTGCTGGCCTGGGCGCGCACCGTGCTGGCCGCCTGTGACGGTTTGCAGGCCGAGGCCGCAGCCTGTCGCGGCAACCTGGTCGGCACCTTGCGCCTGGGCGTAGTGCCGCTGTCGAGTTTTGATCCGCTGCCACTGATGCAAAAACTGCACGCCGAACACCCGAACCTGCGCTTCGAACTCTCGGCCTTGAGCTCCGAGCAGATCCTCGAACACTTGGGTAACAATCGCCTGGACCTCGGCGTGTCGTATCTCGAGCGCCTCGACAGCGAGCGCTTCGACTCACTGGCCTTCAGCGAAACCCACATGGGCCTGCTCTACGACCAGCGCTTTTTCAGCTTCGGTGAAAAGCCCTTGAGCTGGGAGGCACTGATCGAGCTGCCCTTGGGCATGCTCACTAGCGGCATGCACTTTCGCCAGTCCATCGACCACAACTTCCACAGCCGCGGTCTCAGCCCGCAGCCGTTGTTACAAACCGACGCGGTGCATCAATTGTTGCAAGCTGTGCACGGTGGCTTGTGTTGCGCAGTGATGCCACTGCAAGGCGGGCTCGAAACACTGACCGAGCATTTGCGCCTGCAACCGATTGAAAATGCGCAAACCCTTGGCCGACTGGGGCTGATCATGCGCCGCGGTGCACCGCGCTCGGCACTGGCTGAAGCGTGTTTTGCGCACTATCAACAATCACTGACGAACTCTTGATCGACGCCATCTATCGGTAGATCAGTAATAGCGATTAGACGTGACACATTGACGCGCCTAGGCTTAAGGCTGGATAAACCGCAGGTATTGCCCCATGAAAGCCAAGCGTCCGGTTTGCGGGGCGCCCGCCGTCGAAATGCCCACGCCAGCCGCCAGTCAGAACTATCAGTATTGCAACCTCGACCACAGCGAATCAGCCAGCACCGCGCTCGCTGAGGAAGTGGCGTTGGCAATCGCCTACAACGGCATCAGCCAGGCGGTGATGCTGGTGACACCAAGTGACCTGGAAGACTTCATCGTCGGTTTCAGCCTGGGCAGCGGGATCATCAGTGACGTGTCCGACCTCTATGACCTGCAACTCAGCGGGTCCGGTTCGGCACAGTACGCGCAGGTCAGCATTTCCAGCCGCGCGTTCTGGAACCTCAAGCAGCAACGTCGGCAACTGGCCGGTACCAGCGGTTGTGGACTCTGTGGCGTCGAAGCGGTGGAGCAAGCCTTGCCGCAACTCGACATATTGCCCGGCGCACCTTTGCCTCCCGCACAATGGCTTGAAGGCCTGCGTCAGCGCATCGGTGCATTCCAGCCATTGGGCCAATACAGCGGCGCAGTTCACGCCGCTGTGTTCATGAACAACCAGGGCGAATTGCTGCTGGGCCGTGAAGACATCGGCCGGCACAACGCGCTCGACAAGCTGATTGGTGCGCTGATCCGCCAGGACATCCCGATGGCGGGTGGACTGGTGATAGTCACCAGCCGTTGCAGCCTCGAACTGATCCAGAAAGTGTTGCGCGCCGGCATCCAGACACTGGTCAGCCTGTCGTCGCCCACCGGCCTGGCCGTGCAATGGGCACGCCGGCACAACCTCAATCTTATCCACCTGCCGCAAAAAAGTGCGCCGAGGGTCTATAGCCCTGCGACGGAGAACCAAGTGTGAGTCAACATCGTCAAGCCGACCAGAAACCCGTCCCCCGCTACAAGCCCTACAAAGGCCCAGCCGGAGGCTGGGGCGCGCTGATCAGCGTCGCCCAGGCCTGGTTGACCAGCGATAACGCGCTGAAAAACCTCCGCATAATGCTCAAGACCAACCAGAACGGCGGCTTCGACTGCCCCGGTTGCGCCTGGGGCGATTCTCCGGAAAAGGGCATGGTGATGTTCTGCGAGAACGGCGCCAAAGCGGTCAACTGGGAAGCCACCAAGCGCCGGGTCGATGCCGCGTTCTTCGCCAAGCACAGCGTCAGCTCGTTGCTGGAGCAGAGCGACTACTGGCTCGAGTATCAAGGCCGGCTGACCGAGCCGATGAGCTACGACGCCGAAACCGACCGTTACACCCCCATCAGTTGGGAAGCCGCCTTCGCACTGATCGGTAAACACCTGCAGAACCTGTCGAGTCCGAATCAGGCCGAGTTCTACACTTCAGGCCGCGCCAGCAACGAAGCGGCGTATCTCTATCAACTGTTCGTCCGCGCTTTCGGCACCAACAACTTCCCTGACTGCTCGAACATGTGCCACGAGGCCAGCGGTGTGGCCATGGCGCAGAGTGTCGGTGTCGGCAAAGGCACGGTGACCTTCGACGACTTCGAACACGCGGACGCGATTTTCGTCTGGGGCCAGAACCCCGGCACCAACCATCCACGGATGCTCGAACCCCTGCGCGAAGCAGTAAAGCGCGGCGCTCAGGTGGTGTGCATCAACCCGCTCAAAGAGCGTGGCCTGGAGCGTTTCCAGCACCCGCAGCACCCGATCGAAATGCTCACCAACGGTGACAAGCCGACCAACACCGCATACTTCCGCCCAGCGTTGGGCGGCGACATGGCGCTGCTGCGCGGCATGGCCAAGTTCCTGCTGCAATGGGAACGCGAGGCGCAACAGACCGACGCGCCCTCGTTGTTCGACCACGACTTCCTCAACGAACACACCGCCAGCGTGCTCGACTACCTGGGCGAGATCGACGACACCTCGTGGGAGCAGATTGTCGAGCAGTCCGGGCTGACCCTGGAAGAGATCGAGCAAGCGGCGCGCATGTACGCCAAAGGCAAGAATGTGATCATGTGCTGGGCCATGGGCATTACCCAGCACCGGCACTCGGTGGCGACCATCCAGGAAATCGCCAACCTGATGCTGCTGCGCGGCAACATCGGTCGGCCGGGCGCGGGCCTGTGCCCGGTGCGCGGGCACAGCAACGTGCAAGGCGACCGGACCATGGGCATCAACGAACGCCCGCCGGCGTTCTTCCTCGATGCACTGGAGCGCCGCTTCCGGTTCAAGGTGCCGCGCGAGAACGGTCACAACGTGGTCGAGGCCATCCACGCGATGCTCGACGGTCGTTCGAAAGTCTTCATCGGCCTGGGCGGCAACTTTGCCCAGGCCACGCCGGACAGCCCACGAACCTTCCAGGCCCTGAGCAATTGCGACCTCACCGTGCAAATCAGCACCAAACTCAACCGCAGCCATCTGGCGCACGGTAAAGAAGCGTTGATCCTGCCGTGCCTGGGCCGCACCGACATCGACTTGCAAACCGAAGGGGCACAAGCGGTGACGGTCGAAGATTCGTTCAGCATGGTTCACGCCTCCAACGGCCAACTGCAGCCGCTGTCGAAGCAGATGCGTTCGGAGCCGTCGATCATCGCCGGCATCGCTGCCGCGACCTTGGGCGCCGCGCCTGTCGACTGGAATTGGCTGGTGGCCGATTACCGCCGTATCCGCGAACTGATTGCCGACACTATTCCGGGCTTCAAGGACTTCAACCAGAAGCTCGAGAACCCGGGCGGTTTCTACCTGGGCAACAGCGCACGTGTCCGGCGCTGGAACACTTCGTCGGGTCGCGCCAATTTCCGGCCGAACATCCTGCCGGCCGATCTGGTACACGAGCGCACCCGCGCCACCGGGCAGTTGCCGGACCTGATCATGCAGTCGATGCGCTCTCATGATCAGTACAACACCACCATTTACGGTCTCGACGACCGTTATCGCGGGGTCAAGGGTCAGCGTAACGTGCTGTTCGTCAACGAAGCCGACATCATTCGCCTGGGTTTCAAACCGGGGCAGAAAGCCGATATCGTGTCGATCTGGGATGATGGCCGTGAGCGGCGCGTCAAAGGCTTCACCTTGCTGGCGTTCGATATTCCCGCCGGACAAGCCGCCGCCTACTACCCGGAAGTGAACCCGTTGGTGCCGCTGGAAAGCATCGGTGACGGCAGCCACACGCCGACCTCGAAGTTCGTGGCGATCTGCTTGGAAGCAGCGAGCGAGACCGGGTTGATCATGGCGAAGTCTGCCTGACACACCGCCATCGCGAGCAAGCTCGCTCCCACCGTTGAAACTCAATGAACGCAGATGTTGTGTTCGACGAAGGCTCATTGTGGGAGCGAGCCTGCTCGCGATGGCGTCCGCAGGCAAACACTGTTCCGTACTTTCCAAACGCCCACAAAAAAGGCCGCTTTTGTATCAAAGCGGCCTGTCGCAAGTAGCTAAAGACCTGCGAAAATCCATTAAGTTCCGTCTATAAAACAATAACTTAGCAAATTGTGCACAAGTCGTGTTACTCGTCGGATTTCGATTGTAACTAACACGACACAGCCTCAGGATCGCGCCGTCATCCCTTTGAGGCTCCTCTCATGAAGTTCTCCTCGATTCTCTTGTTGTCCCTTGGCCTGATCAGTGGCGCCGCGTCTGCTGGTGGCACCGCCGAGGCAGGTGTTGGCGGCGCATTGGGCGGGGTACTTGGCTCAGTGGTTGGTCAATCGCTGGGTGGCAGCACCGGTTCGACCATTGGTGCAGCCCTGGGCGGCGCCGGTGGTAGTGCGGTAGGTGCCAACAGACATAGCCGTGGCGAAGCGGCCATCGGTGGTGCGCTCGGCGCAGCCGGCGGTAACGTGGTCGGCCGCAGCATGGGCGGCACCACAGGCAGCCTGATCGGCGCAGCCGCCGGCGGTGGCGTGGGCGGTGCGCTGGGTAACCATATGGGCAACACCAGCTATGACGAAGACCGTGGCGGTCGTGACCGTGGTGGCCGCCGTTACTACCGCGATGATGATGACCACCGCGGTCGCGGCCATGCTTACGGCCATCGCAAGCATCACCACCGGTACTATCGCGACTGATACTCGAGTAGTGTCACGCAACGGATTCAAAAAAATCGCAGCCCTCGGGCTGCGATTTTTCGTTTCACACCAGCAACTGCTCCAATGCCCCGCGTAACCCGGCAGGAATCGCCACCGGCTGATTCGAGGTGCGATTCACAAACACATGCACAAAGCGCCCTGCCGCGCAGGCGTCCGCTTCCCCGGCCTTGAACACCGCCAGTTCGTATTGCACCGAACTGCTGCCCAACTTGCCCACCCGCAAACCGATTTCAATGCGCTCGGGAAAAGCGATCGAGGCGAAGTAATCGCACGCCGAACTCACCACAAACCCCACCACTTCACCGTCATGAATATCCAGACCACCGACTTCGATCAAGTAGGTATTCACCGCCGTATCGAAGAAGCTGTAATAGGTCACGTTATTCACATGGCCATAGACATCGTTGTCGTGCCAGCGGGTGATGATCGGCTGGAAGTGACGGTAGTCGGAGCGCTGGGGTATCGGGTTGGACATCAGTGTCGGTTCCTGGAATTGAATAGCCAGTCTAAGGCGAAAACCGCCCGGCCCGCCCCTACATGAGTGACAGTTCAGTCAGATTCGCCCCGGCCCACTCGCGTACCTCGGCATATGGATAATCCTCCAGCGCTGCAAACCCTGGAATCGCTCGCGCCTTGAGCTTGGTAAACAGCGGCACGCTGATGCCGCACAAGAACCGGGTCAGCCGTTCCGCACCCGGCACATGGCCGCTGTACGCTTCGTGCCTGTGGATAAAGTCGCCACACAGCGACTCGAAGTTTTTATCCACAAGCGCCGGCAACTCAGGCGGCTCCGGCAGACGGGCAACCTGCCCATGACATACCGAACAATGCCCGCACTGCTGCGGTGCATTTTCGTCGCCGAAGTACTGCGCCAATCGATAACCCAGGCAGTGCTCGGTGGCGAACAGATCGAGCATCGCGTGGATACGCGCGATTTCGGTACGTTCATGTTGCGTGAAATAGCCATGCAACTCGGCACTCAACGCCTGGGCATCGAAGTCCGTCAGCAGCAGGCTGTAGACCTCGGTCATCTGCTTGCTTTCCAGCTCGACCCAGCCCTTCTCCTGAAAGTAATCCAGTGCCTTGACCACCCGGCTGCGCTCGGCCCGATGCTGTTGGTACAGCGCCTCGAAATTCACCGTGGCCCAGGTTCGCGCACGGCTGGAGGTCTGGATGATCGCCGCGACGAAGTCCCGTCGCTCGCCCTCGAAACGCGCCAGCAAGGCGTCGGGCTCCAGCAGGAACTTGAAACGGTACTCGGCAAAGTAGGCGTAACGCGGGGCGATCAAACCTTTGAGTTCAAGCTGCACCAGCAAGGTCTTGAGCGGCAGTTGGCGAATATTGCTCTGGTCGGTCAGCGGCCCCAGCAAAAACTCCCATTGCCCATCCGGCGTAGCGGCTTGCAGTTCGTCGAGCACACAACGGATGCCATCCAGCTCCGGCGTGTCGCCGTACACAAAGTTTTCCAACACATTGAGGCTGTCGCGGTTGGCCAGCACCAGGCAGTCGGAAGGCTGCCCGTCGCGGCCGGCGCGGCCGATTTCCTGACTGTAGTTTTCGATGGATTTCGGCAGGTCGAAATGCACCACGTTGCGGATATCGCTCTTGTCGATGCCCATGCCGAACGCGATGGTAGCGACGATGCAATTGGACTGCCCGCCCATGAACCGACGCTGAATGGCTTCCCGTTGTTCGTGGGGCAAACCGGCGTGATAGGCCTCGGCCTGAAGACCGCTTTGGCTCAGGTGCTGGGCAATCTGTTCGGCGGTTTTCTGCAAGGTTACGTAGACGATGCTCGGCTGCCCGGCACGCTGGCCCATCCACTCCACCAGACGCCGGCGCTTGTCCTGACCACGCACCGGTTCAACCAGCAAATTCAGGTTGGGGCGATAGAAACCGGTGGTCACCACATCGTTCGCCGCAATGGCGAATTTCGCCTGCATGTCGGCGATCACTTTGGGCGTGGCAGTGGCTGTCAGCAGCAAGGTTTGCGGGATATTGAACTGGCGCTGGTAGTCCGGCAGTTTCAAATAGTCGGGCCTGAAGTTGTGGCCCCACTCGGAGATACAGTGCGCCTCGTCCACCACCAGCAACGAGATCGGCACTTGCTGCAAAAAGTTGCGAAAGCGCTCGTTCTTCAAGCGCTCCACGGAAATCATCAGGATCTTCAATTCGCCGGAACGCGCCCGCGCCATCACCTCGTTGGCGTCATCGCGGCTCTGCGCCGAATCGATACTCGCCGCGGCAATCCCGTGGCGCTGCAAGAACGCCAATTGGTCCTGCATCAACGCCAGCAACGGCGACACCACCAGCGTCAGGTGCGGCAGCAACAAGGCCGGCAACTGATAGCACAAGGACTTGCCGGAGCCGGTCGGAAAAATCGCCGCCGCCGAGCGCCCGGCCAACACCGCACTGACCGCCGCCTCCTGGCCGGGCCGAAACTGTGGATAACCAAAGACCTGTTCGAGGGTGTTGTGCATAAGCTGTCACTCCGTTGACTGCTGCCATGCCGAAAGCCTAGCCGGCCAAAGCAGCGAGTCGAGAAAAGGTCGGGCGCAAAAGAGATACGGAATGATACAGGGAGGGCGTGTCGCAAGAGCACCGATCGTTCCGCGCCGGGCGTGGAACGATCGTAAACGAAAGACTAGGGCCTAGTGCTGCGCCCGACAGTCGACCCACTTCACACCGTTGCGCTGGTTCGCTGCAATCAACGCGGGGACGGCTTTCGGTGCCTTGTCGTGGATGTCATGGAACAGGATGATCCCGCGGCGCCACAGCAGCATCAGGGTCTGTACACGCTGGGTCGCGGCGTCTGCGTTGATCTGTTTGCTCCAGTCCTGGGAGTCGATGCCCCAAAGCATCACTTTCAGCCCCTGAGCCTTGAAGAACCCGGCGCTATCGCTGCGACGCTGGCCGTACGGTGGGCGAAACAACGACTGATAGTCATCCGGAACCGTACCGCGCACCAGCGTCACCGAACGGTTGATCGACGACTGCCACTCGCTCCAGGCGCTGTGGGATTTATGCTCCCAACCATGCAGGGCAACGCACTGGCCTCGGTACAACTCGCGCATTTTGTCTGGTGAAGATTTACGCAAGCGCGCCTGAAAGGGCTCGCCAAGCACAAAGAATACGCCGTGCAAATCATTGGCCCGCAACACATTGGCCACGGTATCGGTTTGCTTGTCGATACCACTCGGGCCATCGTCGAACGTCAGCAGAAACTGTCGGTCGGCCAGCTCATCGCCGGTCAGTTCAGCGCTGTCGAAGCGCTCGATCTCGCTGCTGATCCTCGGGAACAACGCGGCCAGGCGCAGCTGCTCGTTCAAATACTGCTCGTGAAACACCCGACTGCCCGCAGCCCATGCAACATAGGCCGGGCCGACTTGACCGGCGAATCCGGCCGCCTGCTGACGCAAATCGTCGAGGCCACGCACCTGTGGACAAAACAGCTCGGCTGCGCAGTTCTGGCTGGCACTGCGGAAGTTGCTCAACAGCCGGTCCCAGAAACGCTGACGCACCTGCTCCACGGATTTGAACTCGACTTGCTTCACACCCAAACGCTGCTTGAGGGCGTTTTCGTCCAGTGCTTCGCTGGCCAGCAACGCCTTGCCGAACATCAGCATTTCGGCGCGCGAGGCCGTATCGAAACCCGCTTCAGTGACCAGCGAACCTGGCCAACCGCCGCGATCAATGGTTGCGAATACCGCCGCACCCACCGCGTGCGCGGTGTTTGCCCACAGGCAACCGAGCAGTAAAAACGTAAAAGCCCGCAACCGCATACCCAGCTCCTTAAATGCACAACGCGCCGATAGCGGCGCGTTGTGGGGTCAACTCAACGCAAACCGATCAGCGGTTTTGCACGCGCTCGATCGCCTTGTCATACACCGGGTTGGCTTTTTGCTGCTTGGCCAACTGGTAATGACGCAATGCGTCAGGGAACTGATTCGCCGCTTCATAGATACGGGCGATGTTGTAGTAGGAACTGGCGCGAACAGTGGCAGCCGAATTGCCGCTGGCCAGAGCGATAGCCTTGCGGTTGGCCCAGATCGACTCGGCAGTGTTGCCGGCCTTCTGATACGCCAGCCCCAGGTTGCTGTAGGCCTGACCGAAACCGTTGTTCAGCTCGATGGCCTGACGATAGAAGTCGATCGCCTGCGGCAGGTCGCCGGCGTGGTAGGCCGCTTCGCCTTTCTGGTTCAGGTTTTTCGCATCCGACAGTGCCGAAGTACTGACCGCCACGGCGGTAACGGCCACGCTGTCATCGAGCAATGGGGAAACTTCGTTCAATACATTCTTGGCATCGACTTGCGAGCCGGTGAAGTTGTTGATGTCCTGGAAATCGCCGCTGCCGGTCATGCGGAATACGGTCCACAGGTTGCCACTGCGGTTTTGCGGCACGTAGTAAGTGCGTACCAGCGACTGGCCCATGTACACGAACACTTTGGCCTGGCTGTTGGAGAGCGCACGCGAGTTCGGATTGCCGCTGTTACTGAAGTCATGCACCGCGTAGACGTAGCTCTCGCCGTAGTGCTTTTTCTCCAGGGTGATGGTTTCCGGGCCATAGCTATCGGTGTCATCGACATCCAGGTTGGCATCGTCGCCACGCTGACTGCCGAAGTAGATGTTGTTGCCAGGGAAGATCATGTGCGAGTCGAGGTCCCGCGGGGTCGCGCCCCAGGTCAGTACCACACGCAGGCCGTCGAGGTTGGTCATCACCGGGCTGATGGCATAGGTCATGCCCTTGCACGGGCACTTGACCACCAGGTTGGAATAACCCGGCTTCTTGATGATCAGCAGGTTGCTGGCGTCATCGGCAAAATCGGCGGTCAGGCTGACCTGGCCCTGAGCATTGGTACGCCCCACCACGTTCTGTGCGCCGTTGCGTTGCAACAGCACTTCAGCGTCGGCGATCTTCTGATCCTTGACCACCGCACTCAACACCTCGATCGGCAGTTGTTCAGCCTGCACCGAGCCAAACGCGGCCCACAGCGACAAAATCGAAGCCATACGGTGCAATCGCATACCTAATTCCCTTTAAGTGTTTAAACAGACGTTTAGAAACGTCCTACGGATTCTGGCGCGCACCATACCGAAATTTGCTGCGTTTCGCCTGACAATCGCGTAGGAAAATTGAGCTCTAGGGGATTCGCTGAAAAAAACCTCGGGCAGTGCGTAGTCCTGCGCCGTGCGATGGACGCAGAGCGTCACCGGATGCGTTACCACGCGGAGCGTGGGAACGATCAAGGGTGTTGTGCATAACCTGTCACTCCGTTGACTGCTGCCATGCCGAAAGCCTAGCCGGAGAATGCAGCGAGTCGAGACAAGGTCGTGGGTAAAACGCGACAGATTGATACAACCGGAACTACAAATCAGCTCACCGGAGAACGATTTCATCGGTAAGGTTTGCGCTCACATAAAGCGTCTTCCGACTGAAAACACTACCGTCCGCGAGCACCTCATCATGGCAGGAAGCCTGATGTGCGCGAACGCCATACATGAAGGACCACACCATGCATAAAACACATCTCCCACCGCGTTTTTCGCGCTGGTCGCGTACAACCCTGATGACCCTGCCTCTGCTGTTGACCGGATGCCTTACGGTGCCTGAAAAGCCCGGTGTCGAACCGGCAGTCCAGGCCTTCGAGACAGCGGAATACCACGCCCAAAAAGGACTGGCGATCATCAAGGCATCAGCACTCTACGCCCGCGGTGGTAGCGGTCAGGGCGTAAGCGTCGCGTTGGTCGATTCGGGTCTGAATGCCGACTTACCCGAGTTTTCGGGACGTATCAGCGATCCAGGGTACGACTACGTTACCAACAGCCCCGGCACCTTTGACAGACTCGGCCATGGAACACAGATGGCCGGCATCCTCGCCGCCAACAAAGACGATCAGGGCATGCACGGCGTTGCTTTCAATGCTCAACTGATCCCTCTGCGCTTTGGTGATGACGATGAGCCGTTCTTTTTTGACAGCGAAATCGCCCAGTCATGGAAGTATGCGTTCGACAAAGGTGCACGCATTTTCAACAACTCCTGGGCCAATGCCATCCCGGCCACCGAGATAACCGAATCCCGTTACAACCAGGTCATGCCCGAGTCCCTTGTAGTAGCGCGACAGTTGATCAATGACGGCGCAGTTTTCGTCTTTCCGACGGGTAATGAATTGAAACGCGAACCCCTCGCTGAAGCGGGCCTGCCATTGGCGGTTCCTGAACTGGAGAAAGGCTGGATTGCTGTCGTCGCCCTGAAACAGGATGGTACGGCCATCAACGCCAAATCCAATTACTGTGGCGTAGCCGGCCGCTGGTGCATTGCCGTACCCGGTGGAGACTCCGGTGCCGACGCGGGTCTGCAAACAACCCTCAAGTCCGGTGGTTATGGTCAAACAGCCGGAACCTCACCTGCTGTGGCCATGGTCAGCGGCGCACTGGCAGCCCTGCAAAGCCGCTACCCCCACATGAGCCCACAACAACTTCGCGAACGCCTGTTAGACAGCGCAAACCGAACCGGCATCTACGCGAACAGTGAGGCTTATGGTCGGGGCCTGCTGGACCTCGAAGCCGCCTCGCGTCCGGCACCAGATGCCTTGGTCAAGTAAGTCAGTCATTGCAGTGTCGATGCACAGCAGCCATCGAGACGATCGCTGCTGTGTTCAGTTTCCCGAGCATTATTTCCACTCGCCAGCACTCACTACGCAATCGACTGCGTTTCAACTTACGAAATGCCCTACGCAGTCTGGCACACGCGCTACTGCGGTTCTGTCCGCAACGCCTGACAACCGCGTAGGAAATTCGACCTCTAGGGGAATCGCTGAAAAAAACCTCGGGCAGTGCGTAGTCCCGAGCCTTGCGGGCAAGTAAACCCCCTACAAAACCTGTCCATTTGGGCTGTCTTGCGAGACTTCGGAGTGCGGTTCTATAGTTTGCGGCGTGGCTAAACCCCGTGTGTCGGCCTGCAGGAGCGACGTCGCGACTTCCTACTGGACACGTTCAATGAACCCGCACGATCCGTCTAACAACCGCTATCGCCCACTCAAAACCAGCTACAGCGAAACCCCGGTGCTGGTCATCGACACCGAGGCCAACCCCCACGCCATCCTGGACGCCGCCCGACAACGCATCCGCGCCTCCAGCGACCTGCTCGAAACGCTTTATTGCCTGTGCTTCAAGCAAGCGGATGTGAAAGACATTCCAAATATCGTCAATGCGCTTTATCTGCTGACTCAGGATGGGAGTGAATTGCTAGAGGTGGCTCGGCAGCGGATGCCAAGAAAGCACGACTGAATGCCCCCGCGAATAATACGTACACCTGAGCAAGGCTTGCCCGCGATGAACGATAACGCGGTCTGCCTGAATAATCGCCGTATTGGATCCGACATAAAATCTGTACGCAATGGCCTAACCAATCTTCATCCCCGCCCTACAACCTCATGCTCCTTGTCGGCTATCGCCAGCTGGCACACCACACCTATAGTCGTTAGCGTCGCTGCAAAATCAGCGACCGGGTTTGGTCACCCGGACGAGAGGCACACATACCCCTTAAATAGAGGCGCTCCTCAATGACCACATTAAATCCGTTTGCAGAGCGTTACCGTTCGTTGAAAACCAACTTCACCGACTCCCCGGTTCTGATCATCGACACAGAAGCCAACCCGCAAGACATCCTAGAAGCCGCCCTTCAGCGCATCCAAGCCTCCAGCGACCTGCTCGAAACCCTGCACTGCCAATGCTTCAAACACGGCGACGTCAAAGACATCCCCCACATCACCCACGCCCTGTATCTGCTGACTCAAGACGGCCGCGACCTGCTCCAGGTCGCCCAGCAACGCATGCTGAACTGGAAAGCGCCGGCCTGAAGTCCGAGTGAACAGATCGTTCTCACGTTCTGCGTGAGAACGGTCAAACGCAAAGCGTTGAAAGCCATCATCGAACACTGGAGATAACCATGAGCACGTTCTTTGATGAGCTGATGGAAAGCGTGCAACAGATGGACGAGATCGTACGGTGTGAACGCCTGCCTTCCCACGAATTCCATGTTGACGCGTTGCAAATCAAAGAAACTCGTAAGCGTGGGAACGATCAACCGCGTAGCAAGGGCCTTCCACCCAAACCCTGCGCCCCATAACATTCCTGCATGCCTCAACCGGACTGTTAGCCATGAACCTCGCCCCCAACTTCCCCAACGACAACGCCATGCAGTTACTCATGCAGCTGCTGCACGAAGAACTCGGCCTGCCCGAACGCAAAACCATCAGCCTCAACACCTCGATCAATTTCGACCTCGGCTGCAACGGCTCAGACGCTCGGCACCTGATGGAAGCCCTGGAAGAACAGTTCGCTATCGACTTCGTCGACTACGACGCCTATCGCTACTTTCAGCCTGAAGGCTTTGACGTATTTCTCAAGCGCCGGGCCAAGGGTCGTGGCGAGAAAGTGCCATTGACCATCGGCATGCTTTATCAGGCCATCAAGGCGCAACGATGGGATACGCAGGAACTGGAAGGCAAGCCGAACACATAAGTGCCATTATTCTGGCCGTTTAGTGCCTTTTCAGCTGGAATATTGGTAGTTCTACCTCCGCTGGCCTGAATTGCGCTCACGAAAAAGCCGCCCTAAGGGCGGCTTTCTCTTACCTCAAACCACTACCGATACTTACAACTTCGGCCCAGCAGCCTTGATCGCGTCGCTCACTTCGAACTTCTTGAAGTTCTCGATGAACAGACCGRCCAACGCCTTGGCAGCCTCATCGTAAGCAGCCTTGTCAGCCCAGGTGTTGCGTGGGTTCAACAGGCCGGTTTCAACGCCCGGCACAGCCAATGGCACGTCGAGGTTGATGGTGTCGAGGTGTTCGGTGGCTGCACCGATCAACGCGCCGCTCTGGATCGCTGCGATTACCGCACGGGTGGTCGGGATGTTGAAGCGTTTGCCGACGCCGTAACCGCCGCCGGTCCAGCCGGTGTTGACCAGGTAGACCTTGGAGCCGAAGCCGCGGATGCGCTTGATCAGCAGCTCTGCGTATTCGCCAGCCGGACGCGGGAAGAACGGTGCGCCGAAGCAGGTGGAGAAGGTCGACTTGATGCCGCTACCCGAACCCATTTCGGTCGAGCCCACCAGTGCGGTGTAGCCAGACAGGAAGTGGTAGGCCGCTTGTTCTTCATTGAGGATCGACACTGGCGGCAGTACGCCGGTCAGGTCGCAGGTCAGGAAGATCACTGCGTTTGGCTCGCCGCCCAGGTTCTTCTCGGAACGCTTGGCAACGTGCTCCAGCGGGTAGGCGGCGCGGCTGTTCTGGGTCAGGCTGACATCGGTGTAGTCGGCGTGCTTGGCGTCGTCGATCACGACGTTTTCCAGGACGGCGCCGTGCTTGATGGCTTTCCAGATAACCGGTTCGTTCTTCTCGGACAGGTCGATGCACTTGGCATAGCAACCGCCTTCGATGTTGAACACCACGCCCTCGCCCCAGCCGTGTTCGTCGTCACCGATCAGGTAACGGCTTTCGTCGGCGGACAGGGTGGTCTTGCCGGTGCCGGACAGACCGAAGAACAGGGTCACGTCGCCCTCTTCGCCGATGTTGGCGGCGCAGTGCATTGGCAGCACGTCGGCGGCCGGCAGCAGGAAGTTCTGCACCGAGAACATGGCTTTCTTCATTTCACCGGCGTAACGCATGCCGGCGAGCAGCACTTTCTTCTGCGCGAAGTTGATGATCACGCAGCCGTCGGAGTTGGTGCCGTCACGCTCTGGCACGCACTCGAAGTTGGCGACGTTCAGAACTTGCCACTCTTCACGACCGGCCGGGTTGTACTGGGCCGGATTGATGAACAGGCAACGACCGAACAGATTCTGCCAGGCAGTCTGGGTGGTCATTTTCACGGCCAGATAATGCTCTTCAGCCGAACCTACGTGCACGTGGGAAACGAAATGCTCTTGCGCGTTGTTGAACGCCTCAACGCGGTCCCACAGGGCATCGAACTTGTCGGCCGGGAACTTGCGGTTGATCGGGCCCCAGGCGATAGCGGCCTGAGTGGTTGGCTCTTCAACGATGAAACGGTCGACTGGCGAACGACCAGTACGGTGACCGGTGCGAACCACCAGCGCGCCAGTGTCGGCAAGCTCGCCTTCACCGCGCTTCAGGGCTTCTTGAACCAGATCATCAACACTCAGATCGGTGTACACGGCGTTATTGGCTTGCGTCATGAGGTTCCCCGTCGGCCAGTGGCCGAGTGCTCCAAACGTTTTGTAGTAGAAAGTTGTGCACTACTACCGCGAAAAAAGTGGGCCGGATTATGCCAGAAAAGCCCAAAAATAGTAGGGCCCTCCCGTCAGGACGGCGTTATTCCGGCGTTTACTAGTGAATTTACCTGCGCTGAAGCGTTTTAGTGACGGGTATCTGACGGCGTATCGACACCTGCTCCGGCGAACAATTGGGTGATATCGGCCGCATCGAACAGGTAGCGCTGGTTGCAGAACTGGCAGTCGATTTCGATGTGGCCACCGTGTTCGACGACCAGTGCCTGAGCATCTTCCTGGCCCAGGCTGGACAGCGCATTAGCCGAACGCTCACGCGAGCAACTGCAATGGAAGCGTAGTTTCTGCACATCAAACAGGCGCACCTGCTCTTCGTGGTAGAGACGATGCAAGATGGTTTCGTTGTCCAGGCTCAGCAATTCATCGGCGGTCAGGGTGCTGCCCAGCGCGGTGATGTGCTGCCAGCTGGCGGCGCGGTCTTCTTCGTCTTTCAGGCGGTCGGCCGGCAGTTGTTGCAGCAGCAGACCACGGGCGCGACGGCCATCGGCGTGCAGCCAGAAGCGGGTGCCGACTTGCTGCGACATGACGAAATAGTTGGTGAAGCAGTCGGCCAGGGTCGCGCCGTCGAGGTCGACGATGCCCTGGTAACGCTGGCCCTGGATCGGGTCGACGGTGAGCGCCAGCACGCCGTCGGGCATCATGTCGGCCAGGGTCGCGTCGGCGGCGATCAGTTCTGCGTCGTAACGGGCCAGACCACGGATTTCACGCTCGCTGGAGCACTCGATCATCAACAGCGACACCGGGCCTTCGGAACGCGCCTGCAGGATCAGCAAGCCATCGAACTTCAAGGTGCCGACCAGCAGCGCCGCAGCCGCCATCAGTTCGCCAAGCAGTTGCGCGACCGGTTCCGGATAGGTGTGTTTGGCGAGGACTTCGGCATAGCTACGCTCCAACGCCACCAGCTCGCCGCGGGTGTCGCTGTCATCGAAGATGAAGCGTTGGGTGTAGTCGGTATCCGGTAGATCAGTCATAGGTCTGGGTATCTGAAGTGAAGACTAAAGGATGACAAGGGCTGAGAGTCGCGCCTTGCGCACCGTTCCGGTGCATTAATGTTGGCCATGGCAGGCATTTTATGAACAATCCGGGTTTGTTCCAAGCAAGGTCGAACCGCGGCGTAGTGATGCTGGGTAGTTTAGTCCCGTTAGCGGCCAAACCTTATTCGTTGCTGCTGCCATGAAACTTGAACAGGTCCCGACGCTGTTTCTTGCTCGGCTTGCCGTCGGTGCTGACGCCCAACGCACCGGCCTTGCGCTGGGCTGCGGCGTTTTCGCGTTTGGCGATGCTGGCGTCGGTCTCAACGTACAACGTCTGGGCCTCAGGGGCACCACGACGGACGATCGAGAGTGCCTGGACCACCACGGTGCGCTCATCGAAACCGGCGCGAATCTGAAATTCGTCACCAATCCTCGGTTCCTTGCCCGGCTTGCAGCGCTCCCCCCGGCAATGCACCTTGCCACTCTCAATGGCGGCCTTGGCCAGCGCACGGGTTTTGTAGAAGCGCGCCGCCCACAACCACTTATCGAGACGGACTTTGTCGTCCTCTTCGTTTTTTTGTGCCATGGGTTTTCCTCATTCTGAAATATTTCTGAACTGTACTACCGTTTCTGTCGTGCCATGAATTTCACCGGTTCAGCATACAATGCGCGACGCTTTCGAGCCTCGCTCGGCAGCCGAGAATCCGGGCCGTAGATATCTGTCGCCTTTTAACCTTTATTCTGCGTGAATACCGCAAATTCGGCCGCTTTGCGGTGCGAACGGTTCCTCACCGGTTGAGCACATTTGAAGACATTTGACCATTTGACCGTTGTGGGTCTGCGCGAATGGGTGGCGCTCCCTGATTTGGGAGTCGCGGGCCTGCGGGCGAAGATCGACACTGGCGCCAGCACCTCCAGCCTGCATGCCACCGAAATCGAGCCGTTCGAGCGCGACGGGGAAACGTGGGTGCGTTTCAACGCGCACCTGGGCACGGTGGTGCAGTTGCGTCACCGCCGCTGCGAAGCGCCGCTGGTGACGATGAAAACCATTAAAAGCTCCAACGGCCAAGCACAGGTGCGTTACGTGATCAGTACCACCCTGGCGCTCGGCGATCGGGTGTGGCGAGTAGAGTTCACCCTCGCCTGCCGCAAGTCCATGCGTTATCGCCTGTTGCTCGGTTCCAAAGCCCTGATCGACGGCCAGTTGGTGGTCAATCCAGGCATTAAATACGTTCAAGACAAGCCGGTGTTCCCGGTGTCCACTACCTCTTCCACAGGTGTTGCATGAAGATCGCTGTGCTGTCGCGGAACCCGCGTCTGTATTCCACTCGTCGTTTGGTTGAAGCCGGCACCGAACGCGGCCATGAGATGGTGGTGATCGATACCCTGCGCGCCTATATGAACATTGCCAGTCATAAGCCGCAGATCCACTACCGCGGCAAGCCGCTGGAAGGCTTTGATGCTGTGATCCCGCGGATCGGCGCCTCGGTAACTTTTTACGGCTGCGCGGTATTGCGCCAGTTCGAAATGATGGGCGTGTTCCCGCTCAACGAGTCGGTGGCCATCGCCCGCTCGCGGGACAAACTGCGCTCGCTGCAATTGCTTTCACGTCGCGGGATCGGTTTGCCGGTCACCGGTTTTGCTCACTCGCCGGACGACATTCCCGACCTGATCGAAATGGTCAACGGCGCACCGCTGGTGATCAAGGTGCTGGAAGGCACTCAGGGCATCGGTGTGGTGATGTGTGAAACGGCGACGGCGGCGGAGTCGGTGATCGAGGCGTTCATGGGCCTCAAGCAGAACATCATGGTTCAGGAATACATCAAGGAAGCCGGCGGTGCGGACATTCGCTGCTTCGTGGTCGGCGACAAGGTGATCGCCGCGATGAAGCGTCAGGCCAAGCCCGGCGAGTTCCGCTCCAACCTGCACCGTGGCGGCAGCGCCAGCCTGATCAAGATCACCCCGGAGGAGCGCATGACCGCGCTGCGTGCGGCCAAGGTCATGGGTTTGAGCGTGGCGGGCGTGGATATCCTGCGCTCCAACCACGGGCCGCTGGTGATGGAGGTGAACTCGTCGCCAGGGCTGGAAGGGATCGAAACCACCACCAGCAAGGACGTGGCAGGGATCATCATTCAGCACATCGAGAAGAACGGCGGGCCGAATATGACGCGGACCAAAGGAAAAGGTTAACGCTCAGCCCGTCCCATCGTGGCGAGGGAGCTTGCTCCCGCTGGAGACCGAAGGACTCCCAAATGCAGCGGTTGTGCTGGATCAGATTAAACACAATTGCTGGTTTTGCGGTTGCTGCGCAACCGAGCGGGAGCAAGCTCCCTCGCCACAAGGATCGCAACCAGCCGTTAGACAGCATCCCTCGGCAACATCAACCCCAACGGCAACCGTACCCGCGCTTCCAGGCCGCCACCCGAACGATTACGCAGTTCAACATTGCCGCCATGCATCGAAGCAATCCGCTTGACGATAGCCAGCCCCAACCCGGTGCCCTTGCCACCCCGCGCACGGTCGCCGCGGGTGAAGGGGTTGAAGATCGCTTCCAGCTCTGACGGATCGATCCCGGCACCACGGTCCATGACGCTCAGCACCACGTAAGGCGCGCTGACGTCGCCCGAGACATACGCCGCCACTTCAACGCCGCTGCCAGCGTGATGCAAGGCGTTGCCGATCAGGTTGTTCAGGAGGCGTTTCATCGACACCCGGCGCAACGGGAACGGCTGAATCGGCTCCAGGCGCAAGCGCACCCGCTCCTCGTTCTGGTTGTAAGGCGCCGCCACTTCGCGCACCAGATCACTCAGGTCGACCTCTTCGACCGACTCGTCCCGACCATCGCGAATGAATGCCAGGAACTGGTCGAGAATCGCGTCCATGTCTTCGATGTCACGCACCATGTCGTCGCTCAGGTCGCTGTGGTTGCCCATCAGCTCCAGCGACAGGCGCAAGCGGGTCAACGGCGTGCGCAGGTCGTGTGAAACGCCGGCGAGCATCAACTCACGTTCGCGGCCGGCCTGTTCAACGTCTTCTGCCATCTGGTTGAACGCTCGATAGACCTCGGTCATTTCACTCGGCGTATCGCTGATCGGCAGACGCACGCTGCGCCCCTGCCCCAGTTGCCGGGCGGCATCGACCAGCCGTTTGAGCGGCTGGTTGAGCTGGCTGACGAAAATCCACGCCGATGCGGTGGATAACAAGCCGATGGCGAGAAACCAGCCGAGTACGTTCCAGATTTTCTGGCCACGCAACGGATGCGGGTACAGCGGTACTTTCAACCAGCCGTCACCCAGGCTCGGGGCCCGAACCCAAAGCGCCGGCGGTGCATGCATGCGCAATCGCACTTCGGTGTCGGCACCCAGTTCGGCCTGCATCTGGCGTTGGTATATTTCGCTGTAGGGCCAATGCTGTTCACCCTCGGGAACACCGGCGCCCACCACACGAATCAGTGTCGCGGCATCGGCAATCTTCGCCCGGTTTTCTTCGTCTGCGGCCCAGTAGGCACGCAAGGTCAGCGCGACACCGTGACTGTATTGGCGGTCCACCAGCACGTCCTCGTTCATCAACAGATAAACCAGGGTCAGCGCCTTGGAAAACAGCACGACGATCAGCACCAGCCAGAGGGTGCGAGAGAAGAAACTTTGGGGGAACCACACGGGGGTTTTCATAGACAACCGCTACATACTTTGCAGGAGCGAGCCAAGCTCGCAGAATTGCGGATCGCGAATCAACCGGGTGACACGTTACCCGGCTGACCCGCTCCTACAAATCACCGATCACTTGGTCGCGGTGCCGTCCGGAACGAACACGTAACCCACGCCCCAGACCGTTTGAATGTAGCGTGGTTTCGACGGATCAGGCTCGATCATCCGGCGCAGGCGGGAGATCTGGACGTCGATGGAACGCTCCAGGGCATCCCATTCGCGGCCACGGGCCAGATTCATCAGCTTGTCGCGGGTCAACGGTTGACGTGCATTCATCACCAACGCCTTGAGCACTGCGAATTCACCGGTGGTGAGCATGTGTACTTCGTCGCCGCGCTTGAGTTCGCGAGTCGCCAGCGACAATTCGTAATCACCGAAGGTCACGCTTTCGTCTTCGCTGCCCGGTGCGCCCGGTACAGGAGCCGACTGGCGCCGCAGGACCGCTTTGACACGCGCCATCAGCTCGTCCGGGTTGAACGGCTTGGCCAGGTAATCGTCGGCGCCCAGTTCCAGGCCTTTGATACGGCTCAGCTCATCGCCCTTGGCGGTGAGCATGATGATCGGAATCTGATTGTTTGCGCCACGCAAACGGCGGCAGGCGGTCAGGCCGTCTTCGCCGGGCAACATCAGGTCGAGGACGACCAGGTTGAACACTTCACGCGCCAGCAGGCGATCCATCTGTTCGGTGTTCGGTACGGCGCGGGCACGATAGCCCTTGCTGACGAAAAAACGTTCCAGCAGGCTGCTGAGCCCCGGATCGTCGTCAACGATAAGAATTTTTTCGCCTTCAGCAGTTTGTGCAGTGCTGCTCATTGGATGCTCCTTTGATCTCGGCGCGCATTATGGCGTAGCTGCCGTTATACGCACCGTGTGCATTGTTAGCAGATTTTTCCTATGTCGCCAGCGACATGGCCTTTATGCCTACAGCCCGCGATGCCCCCATCGGGCAGAACGGCGGTTATAATGCGCGGCCTTTTGTGTCGGGCAACGTCTGATCGTTACTGCCGGTGGCGGCTTTTTATTTTTCATCGCCCGGCAGTAATTGTTCGATTCCACGGGTCAATGGGATGCCTTTTGATCCAGGTAGCGGCGCTGGCCAGGCCGCTCAACCAGACTCGCCGGGCCTTATTCCCAGCGCCCGCGAGCCTGCTTTCACAATTTGTCAGGTGGTTTTATGGACAGCATCAACAGCCGCATCGCCGAGGAACTCGGTGTACGCCCACAACAGGTCGAAGCGGCCGTCGCGCTACTCGATGAAGGCTCCACGGTGCCCTTCATCGCCCGCTACCGGAAAGAAGTGACCGGCAGCCTCGATGACACGCAATTACGTCATCTGGAAGAGCGTCTGCGCTACCTGCGAGAACTCGACGAACGGCGCATCAGCATCCTTGCCAGCATCGAAGAGCAAGGCAAGCTGACCCCGCAACTCGAGCGCGATATCAAACTCGCCGACACCAAGACCCGCCTCGAAGACTTGTACCTGCCGTACAAGCAAAAACGCCGCACCAAGGGCCAGATCGCCCTGGAAGCCGGCCTTGGCGAACTGGCCGACGGCCTGTTCAACGACCCGAACCTGACGCCAGACACCGAAGCCGCACGCTTCGTCAACGCCGAAAAAGGCGTGGCGGACGTGAAGGCGGCCCTCGAAGGCGCCAAGTACATCCTCATGGAACGCTTCGCCGAAGACGCCAACCTGCTCGACAAGTTGCGCAGTTACCTGAAGCAGGAAGCCACCCTCAGTGCCCGCGTGATCGCCGGCAAGGAAGAAGAGGGCGCCAAGTTCCGCGACTATTTCGAACACGACGAACCGCTGAAAAGCATGCCATCGCACCGCGCCCTGGCGATTTTCCGTGGCCGCAACGAAGGCATCCTCAGCTCCGCGCTGAAAGTCGGTGACGAGCTGCCGGGCACCATGCACCCGTGCGAGGGCATGATCGGTCAGCAATTCGGCATCGCCAACCAGAACCGCCCGGCCGACAAATGGCTCGGTGAAGTGGTGCGCTGGACCTGGAAGGTCAAGCTCTACACCCACCTGGAAACCGACCTGCTCGGCGAGCTGCGTGACGGCGCCGAAACCGAGGCGATCAACGTGTTCGCACACAACCTGCACGACTTGCTGCTGGCCGCGCCCGCCGGCCCACGTGCCACGCTGGGCCTGGACCCGGGCCTGCGCACCGGCTGCAAGGTGGCGGTGGTCGACGCCACCGGCAAGCTGCTGGATCACGCCACGGTTTACCCGCACGTGCCGCACAACAAGTGGGACCAGACCATCGCCGTACTCGCCGCCCTGTGCGCCAAGCACTCGGTGGACCTGATCGCCATCGGCAACGGCACTGCCAGCCGTGAAACCGACAAGCTCGCCGCGGACCTGATCAAAAAATACCCGGCGATGAAAATGACCAAGGTCATGGTCTCCGAAGCCGGCGCTTCGGTGTACTCGGCCTCGGAACTGGCCTCCAAGGAATTCCCGGACCTCGACGTGTCGATCCGTGGCGCGGTGTCGATTGCCCGTCGCTTGCAGGACCCGCTGGCCGAGCTGGTGAAGATCGATCCGAAATCCATCGGTGTCGGCCAGTACCAGCACGACGTGTCGCAACTGAAACTGGCGCGTGGCCTGGACGCGGTGGTCGAAGACTGCGTGAACGCCGTTGGCGTCGACGTGAACACCGCCTCCGTCGCGCTGCTGGCCCGTATCTCCGGCCTCAACGCGACCCTGGCGCAGAACATCGTGACCCACCGCGATGAAAACGGTGCGTTCAAGACCCGCGCTGCCTTGAAGAAAGTCGCCCGTCTCGGCGAAAAGACCTTCGAACAGGCCGCCGGCTTCCTGCGCGTGATGAACGGCGACAACCCGCTGGATTCTTCCGCCGTTCACCCGGAAGCCTACCCGTTGGTGCAACGCATCGCCGCTGAAACCGACCGCGACATCCGCTCGCTGATCGGCGACGCCGCTTTCCTCAAGCGTCTGGACCCGAAGAAGTACACCGACGAAACTTTCGGTCTGCCAACGGTCACCGACATCCTGCAAGAACTGGAAAAGCCGGGCCGCGACCCGCGTCCGGAGTTCAAGACCGCCGAGTTCCAGGAAGGCGTCGAAGACCTCAAGGACTTGCAGCTGGGGATGATCCTCGAAGGTGTGGTGACCAACGTGACCAACTTCGGTGCCTTCGTCGATATCGGCGTGCATCAGGACGGTTTGGTGCATATCTCCGCACTTTCGGAGAAATTCATCAAGGATCCGCGTGAAGCGGTAAAAGCCGGTGACGTGGTCAAGGTCAAGGTCATGGAAGTCGACATCCCGCGCAAACGCGTTGGCCTGTCGATGCGCATGAGCGACACCCCGGGCGAGAAGATCGACGGCGCTCGTGGCGCGCGTCCAGGTTCGGCGCCGCGTCAGTCTTCGAGCCCTGCACCGCGTAAAGAAACCACGGCAGCCGCGCCGAGCAACAACGCCATGGCGTCGCTGTTTGCCAACGCCAAGCAGTTGAAGAAACGCTGATGGAAATCCCTGCGGGGTTGACCGAAAGCGCTTTTTTCAAACTGCTGGGTTGCCGTTTGCACAGTCTTGAGGTCGGGGTGGCGCAAGTCGCCCTGGCGCTTGAGCCGCAGCTGCGCAATCGCGGCGGCAAGCTGCACGGCGGGGCGTTGTTCAGTCTGGTGGACATTGCCATGGGGCTGGCCTGTTCCAGTTCCCATGGTTTTGACCAGCAGAGCGCGACCATCGAGTGCAAGATCAACTACATCCGCGCCGTGGCTGAAGGCGAGGTGATGTGCACGGCGCGGGTGATCCACCCGGGCCGGCGCACGCTGGTGGTCGAAGCCGATGTGATGCAAGGCGACAAACTGGTCGCAAAAGCACAAGGCACGTTCGCTGTCCTGTAGATGCGCGTCATCAATTTGAGTTAATTTCGGCGCTGCGAAAGCTGCGCCGACGTTTCCTGTGGGAGCGAGCCTGCTCGCGAAGGCGGTGTGTCAGGCGACTTCAATGTTGACTGACATTTCTTCTTCGCGAGCAGGCTCGCTCCCACAGGGATTGCGGCGATTAATTCCTGACTGACTGGCAGCAGGCCTGTGCAGCCCGATAATGAGGCGAAAACGCCAGTTTTAACTTCACCCTTGTAGACCGTCCTGCCCACCCCCATATTGGGGCGACTGACGCGTGAAGGAATCCAACTTGAGCGAACTTCTCAACCGCCGCCTGGCTCTGCTCGGCGAGCGCGCTAACCTCTCTCTGCTCGAACAGTGTCTTCACGGCATCGAACGTGAATGCCTGCGCGTGACGGGCGAAGGTCGCCTGGCGCAAACGCCGCACCCTGAAAGCCTGGGTTCCGCGCTGACCAACGAACAGATCACCACCGACTATTCCGAGTCGCTGCTGGAGTTCATCACGCCTGCCCTGGCGGACCCTGCGGATACGCTGGCGAGCCTGGACAAGATTCACCGTTTTGCCTACAGCAAGCTCGGCAACGAGTACCTGTGGAGTCCGTCGATGCCGTGCCCATTGCCGGCCGAGGAAGATATCCCGATCGCCTACTACGGCACCTCCAACATCGGTCAGCTCAAGTACGTCTACCGCAAGGGCCTGGCCCTGCGCTACGGCAAGACCATGCAGTGCATCGCCGGGATTCACTACAACTTTTCCCTGCCGGAAAAGCTCTGGCCGCTGCTCAAGGAGGCTGAGGGCTTTGTCGGCACCGACCGCGACTATCAGTCGTCGGCCTACATTGCGCTGATCCGCAACTTCCGCCGCTACAGCTGGCTGCTGATGTACCTGTTCGGCTCTTCGCCAGCGCTGGACGCCGGCTTCCTGCGCGGTCGCTCCCATCAATTGGAGCAATTCGACGCCGAAACCCTGTACCTGCCGTATGCCACCAGCCTGCGCATGAGCGACCTGGGTTACCAGAGCAACGCGCAATCCGGGCTGACGCCGTGCTACAACGACCTGAACAGCTACACCGACAGCCTGCGCAAAGCAGTGGCCACGCCATACCCGCCGTACGTCGAAATCGGCACGCACCAGGACGGTGAGTGGGTTCAGCTCAACACCAACATCCTGCAGATCGAAAACGAGTACTACTCCAACATCCGCCCGAAACGCGTGACCTACACCGGCGAACGGCCGATCCAGGCGCTGATGGCCCGTGGCATTCAGTACGTTGAAGTGCGCTTGCTGGACATCAACCCGTTCATGCCAATGGGCATCGACCTGCCAGAGGCACGTTTCCTCGACGCGTTCCTGCTGTATTGCGCGCTGAACGACAGCCCGTTGCTGACCGCCACCACCTGCGGCAACGCCACCTCGAACTTCCTCAGCGTGGTCAAGGAAGGTCGCCGTCCGGGCCTGCAACTGCAACGCGATGGCCAGTCGGTGGACATGAAAGCGTGGGCCTTGGAGCTGCTGGAAAAAATCGCCCCGCTGGCCACGCTGCTCGACCAGAGCCACGGTGGCGACGCCCACAGCAAAGCCCTAGACGCGCAACTGGCGAAGATCCGCGACCCTTCCCTGACCCCTTCCGCGCAGGTGCTGGCAGCGATGACCGAGCACAAGGAAAGCTTCGCCCAGTTCTCCCTGCGTCAGAGCCAGGCGCACGCCGAGTTCTTCCGCAGCGAGCCGCTGCCTGCCGAAGAGCAGGCGCGCTTTGAAGAACTGGCGCGCTCGTCACTGGCCCAGCAAACCGAGTTGGAGCAGAACGAAGTCGGCGATTTCGACGTGTTTGTCGGGTCGTATCAGGCGAGCATTCTGGCGATCAGTAACTAGATATACACCTCTGTGGCGAGGGAGCTTGCTCCCGCTGGAGTCCGAAGGACTCCCAATTCCAGCGATAGTGTTTTACCCGATAAAACCCGTCGCTGATTTTGCGTCTGCTTCGCAGACGAGCGGGAGCAAGCTCCCTCGCCACAATGCTGCACACAGGTCACTGTCAGGGTTTTCCGCTCATAAGCTCATGCTAAAAAGTTATTTATTTTCTGATTCTTAGATCATTTAGTCTCATCACACGCCGAAGCCCCGGCCGCCTGATGAGGACTTTCATGATGAAACTGCACTTCCCCCTTCGCCTCCTGGCGGCCGCGTCCCTGGCTGCAGCGAGCTTTTTCGCTCAGGCGGCAGACGTCACCGTCGCCTACCAGACCACCGTCGACCCCGCCAAAGTCGCCCAGGCTGACGGCAGTTACGAAACCGCCACCCACGCCAAAATCGACTGGCGCAAGTTCGACAACGGTGCCGACATCATCGCCGCCATCGCCTCGGGTGATGTGCAGATCGGCTACCTCGGCTCCAGCCCGCTGACCGCTGCAATCACCCGCAAGGTTCCGGTCGAAACCTTCCTCATCGCCACCCAGATCGGTGCCGCCGAAGCACTGGTGGCCCGCGATGGTTCCGGGATCAAGACCCCGCAGGACCTGATCGGCAAGAAAATCGCCGTGCCATTCGTTTCCACCGGTCACTACAGCCTGCTGGCCGCGCTCAAGCACTGGAACATCGACCCATCAAAAGTCCAGATCCTCAACCTCGCGCCGCCGGCAATCATTGCCGCATGGAAACGCGGTGACATCGACGCCACCTACGTGTGGGACCCGGCACTGGGCGTTGCCAAGGAAAACGGCAAGGTGCTGATCACTTCCGGCGAACTGGCCAAGTTCGGCGCGCCGACCTTCGATGCCTGGATCGTGCGCAAGGATTTCGCCGAGAAGCACCCGGAAATCGTCAGTGCCTTCGCCAAAGTCACCCTCGACGCCTATGCCCACTACCGCAAGGACCCGCAAGCCTGGCTGGCGGATAAGGGCAACGTCGACAAACTGGTAAAACTCTCCGGCGCCAAGGCCAGCGACATCCCGTTGCTGCTGCAAGGCAACGTCTACCCGCTGGCGGCTGATCAGGTGATCACCCTCGGCGCGCCGACCACCAAGGCCATCACCGACACCGCGGCGTTCCTCAAGGAGCAAGGCAAGGTCGAGGCCGTGCTGCCGGACTACGCCCCTTACGTCAGCGCCAAGTACATCACTAACTGATCGGGAGTTGACCGCGATGGCCTTGCTTCAGCTGGAGCGCATCAGCGCACAGTACCCCGGTAGCCCGGAACCGGTGCTGGCGGATATTTCCTTAAACCTTGGGCCCCAGCAATTGCTGGTCGCCCTCGGGCCGTCCGGCAGCGGCAAGACCTCGCTGTTGAACCTGATTGCCGGGTTTGTCGAACCCAGCGCCGGACGCATCACCCTCGACGGCGTGCCGGTCAAAGGTCCGGGCGCCGAGCGTGGCGTGGTGTTCCAGGACGACGCGCTGCTGCCCTGGCAGGACGTGTTGGCCAACGTCGGTTTCGGTCTGGAACTGGCCGGCGTGCCGCGTGATAAACGCGAAGTCCGCGCCCGGGAAATGCTCGCGCTGGTCGACCTCGCAGGCTTTGACGATCGCCGCATCTGGCAGCTCTCGGGCGGCCAGAAGCAGCGTGTCGGTTTGGCCCGCGCCCTCGCTGCCGACCCGCGCGTGTTGTTGATGGACGAACCCTTCGGCGCCCTCGACGCGTTCACCCGCGAACAGATGCAGGAACTGTTGCTGCAAGTCTGGCGACGCACCGCCAAACCGGTGTTCCTGATTACCCATGACATTGAAGAAGCAGTGTTCCTGGCCACGGATCTGATTCTGTTGGCCCCCACCCCCGGGCAAATCGTCGAGCGCTTGTCGCTGGATTTCGGTCAGCGTTACGCCGCTGGCGAATCAGCTCGGGCGATCAAATCCGACCCACGTTTTATCGAAACCCGCGAACACGTACTCGCCCGTGTGTTCTCCCAGCGGCAGGAGCGCGCATGAGCAGTTATGAAATCCCGGCCACGACGGTAAACCCCGCCAGTCCATCGACGCTGATTCCGCTGCGTCGTAGCCTCGACACACGCTGGATCAGCGTACTGACGCTGATCGCTTTGCTCGCGGTTTGGTGGGCTGTTACCGCCAGTGGCCTGATCGAGCCATTGTTCCTGCCACCGCCATCGGCCGTCCTGCAAAAAGGCTGGTTGCTGGCGACCACGGGTTATATGGACTCGACCCTCTGGCAGCATTTGGGCGCAAGCCTCAGCCGGATTGGCCTGGGCCTGGGCTTTGCAGTCCTGACCGCCGTGCCGGTCGGCATCGCCATCGGTCACAACCGCATCGCACGCGGCGTTCTCGATCCGCTGATCGAGTTCTACCGGCCGGTACCACCGTTGGCCTACCTGCCGTTGATCGTGATCTGGTGCGGCATCGGTGAGCTGTCCAAGGTGTTGCTGATCTATCTGGCGATCTTCGCCCCGATCGCCATCGCCACCGCGACTGGCGTACGCACCGTCGACCCGGCCAAGTTGCGCGCGGCGCAGTCGTTAGGCGCGACCCGGGCCCAACTGATTCGCCATGTGATTTTGCCGAGCGCGTTGCCGGACATTCTGACCGGCGTGCGCATTGGATTGGGCGTGGGTTGGTCGACGCTGGTGGCTGCCGAACTGATCGCCGCCACCAGCGGCCTGGGCTTCATGGTGCAGTCGGCCGCGCAATTTCTGGTCACCGATGTGGTGGTGCTGGGGATTCTGGTGATCGCGCTGATCGCCTTCGCCATGGAAATGGGCCTGCGAGCGCTACAACGCAAACTGGTGCCGTGGCATGGTCAGGCGCACTAATTATTCATGTGGGAGCGACGGTGCGGCGATCCGACCTGCTCGCGATAGCGGTGGGTCAGTCAACATTGATGTTGAATGTAATTCCGTCATCGCGAGCAGGCTCGCTCCCACAATCGGCACCCCGGATTGAAGAGAAAGCCATGAGCAGCCTGACCATCACCCCACTCAGCACCGCGCTCGGTGCGCAGATCAGCGGCGTCGATATCTCCCAGCCGCTGAACCTCGAACAGCGCGACGCGATCGAGCAGGCACTGCTCAAGCACCAAGTGCTGTTCTTCCGCGAGCAGCCGATCAACCCACAGCAGCAAGCACGCTTTGCGGCGAATTTCGGCGACCTGCACATTCACCCGATCTACCCGAATGTGCCGGAACAGCCAGAAGTGTTGATCCTCGACACCGCCGAAACCGACGTACGCGACAACGCCGTGTGGCACACCGACGTGACTTTCCTGCCGACCCCGGCCCTTGGCGCGGTGCTCAGCGCCAAGCTGTTGCCGGAGTTTGGGGGCGACACGCTGTGGGCCAGCGGTATCGCGGCGTACGAAGCCCTGTCGACGCCTCTGCAAAACCTGCTGCAAGGCCTGACCGCGACTCACGATTTCGTCAAATCCTTCCCGCTGGAACGCTTTGGGACTACGCCTGAAGCACTGGCTCAGTGGGAAGAAGCGCGCAAGAAAAACCCTCCACTGTCACATCCGGTGATCCGCACGCACCCGGTCAGCGGGCGCAAGTCGTTGTTCGTCAATGAAGGCTTCACCACGAAGATCAATGAGCTCTCGGAAACAGAAAGCGAAGCGATTCTGAAGCTGCTGTTCGCCCATGCTACGCGGCCGGAATTTACCATTCGCTGGCGTTGGCAGGAGAATGACGTGGCGTTCTGGGATAACCGCGTGACCCAGCATTTTGCGGTGGACGATTACCGGCCAGCACGGCGGGTGATGCACCGGGCGACGGTATTGGGGGATGTGCCGTTTTTCCGCTGAGCCACTGACTTCTTTACTGCTTTTTATGGCCCCATCGCGAGCAGGCTCGCTCCCACATTGGATTTGGGTTGACCACAAATCTGTGGCCGACCGAAAACCCTGTGGGAGCGAGCTTGCTCGCGAAAGCAATCCGACAGACACCAAAAGATCCAGCGCCGAACACTTACTCCGCCGTCGAAGGCTTCTCCCACAAATTGATCCCGCCTTCCTGGGCAAACCGGTCAATCTCTGCCAGTTCTTCAACGCTGAAGCTCAAGTTCTTCAACGCCCCGACGTTCTCGATAATCTGCTCCGGGCGGCTGGCGCCGATCAGCGCCGAGGTCACTCGGGGGTCACGCAGTGTCCAGGCCAGGGCCATTTGCGCCAGGCTTTGGCCACGGCGTTTGGCGATTTCGTTGAGGGCGCGCACCAGGGCGATGTTGGCATCGGACAGGTGTGACGCTTGCAACGAGTCACCGCCCGGACGATTGACCCGTGCATCTTTCGGTACGCCGTTGAGGTACTTGTCGGTCAACAGCCCCTGAGCCAACGGCGTGAACGCAATCACGCCCGCGCCGAGTTCATCGGTGGCGTCCAGCAGGTCTTTTTCCACCCAGCGGTTGAGCAGGTTATAAGCCGGCTGGTGGATCAACAGCGGGACTTTCCACTCTTTCAGCAGTGCAGCCATTTCGCGGGTTTTCGCCCCGGAATACGACGAGATACCTATGTACAGCGCCTTACCCTGCTGCACGGCAGTCGCCAATGCGCCAGCGGTTTCTTCCAGCGGAGTGTCCGGATCGAAGCGGTGGGAGTAGAAAATATCCACGTAGTCGACGCCCAGGCGTTGCAGGCTCTGGTCGAGGCTGGCCAGCACGTATTTACGCGAGCCGCCACCCTGACCGTAAGGACCCGGCCACATGTCCCAACCGGCCTTGCTGGAGATGATCAGCTCGTCGCGGTACTGCTTGAAGTCTTCGCGCATCAAACGGCCGAAATTGATCTCGGCACTGCCGTACGGCGGGCCGTAATTGTTAGCCAGGTCGAAGTGGTTGATGCCCAGGTCGAAGGCGGTACGCAGCAAGGATCGCTGGGTATCGATCGGTGTGCTGTCGCCGAAGTTGTGCCACAAGCCCAGCGACAGTGCCGGCAGCACCAGCCCACTGCGCCCGACGCGGCGGTAAGGAATGGAGTCGTAACGATCAGCAGCAGCGGTGTAAGTCATCGAACCCTCTCTTGTTGTGAGCGACGAGGTCGTCAGCGTTGCCCAGCATACGCTCAGGCAACGCATTCAAAACGGGGAGTTCGACTAAATGCTGAAACGTTTCAAATCATTCTTGATTCTGGCCCTTATGCCGACAGTTCGCGCAGGGCCGCCGCTGCCAGAAACCCGGATCTTGAGTTGTACCGTTGATCGCGTCTGACCGTCTGATCAATGCGCTCCAGCAACTGCTCTGGCAGCGTTGCATTGAAACGCACGGACTTGCCGAAATACGGCGTCACGTCAAACTCGACCACTGCCCAAACACCTCCCGCGTAATCCGGGTTTTCGAAGTGCTCGTCGATCTCACGCACCTGCGGCAACGGATCGCCATCAGCGACCAGTCCTTCGTAATGCAACGCCAGCGCTTCTTTAACGTTTTCGAGCGCCTGCGCCACCGTTCCACCTGCTGAGAAACAACCCGTAACGTCGGGGATGATCACGCCGTAATCTGAGTCGGCATCCTTGTGCAGTACGACTGGGAATTTCATGGGGATAGGCCCTTCCAATCCGCCCCCATTGGGGCGTTGATCGATATTCTCCAGGCTCATTTCAAGCCCGCCTGTTTCAAAATGCTGTTGATTGTTCCCTTTGGAAGATCCGCGTCAGGGTGCTTGATCGTGACCCTCCCCGGTTTGCACGAATGTTTGTATTGATAGTGGCTGCCTTTGACTGCTACCAAATACCAACCGTCGTCTTCGATCATCCTGATCATTTCCCGACTCCGCATCACCTTCGCCCTTTGTCGTCAGCATTTGCTGCGACTTTACCCGGCAAACGGACACTCCAATACACACCATACACACTCGGTTAAATATTAGCCCATCGCAAACACGTATTTTTCTAACCAGACGACTGGCTAACCCGCCCGTGCCAACACCTGCGCCGCTCAATCCACAAATACCCGAACTGGTAGCGACATGTGTCGGTTGTGCAGGAAGCTCACCGACACTGGGGGGTGTACGACGGTGGACGGGTTTAAGCGCCATTGTGCTGAACGACGCCTATGCTCGGTATGACAAATACCGACTCAGGAGCACACTTCATGCACACCACGATCATCATCACCTTCGGCCTGGTCTTGCTGGCGCTGATGCTGTTCATCGGTGAGAAGCTCGGCTTCAGCCGCCAGACCCTGACTTACAGTTTCGTCGTCCTTTGGCTGGCGCTGACGGTGATCAACGGCGCTATCGGCATGATCACCGCCGGGCAACCGCTGACCTCTGAATTGATGGTGGGCTTCATGGTGTTCAGCGTACCGGTGGCCGCTCTGGTGTTGTTCATGACCTTGAACATCGCCTGAGCACCACCGGCCTCGATCAGCGCACCAGATGCAGGAACTGCATGTGTCGCTCGTACTGATCGAGGATGTCGTTGATGATTTGCTCCTTGGTGTAGCCCACCAGATCGTAATCCTGACTGCCTTCGCTCAGGTGCACTTCAGCCCGGTAGTAGCGACGGTTGTTGAGCTCTTTTGAGCCCATCCCGCCACGGGCGAAGGACGGCGTGAAGTAACCGCGCATTTGCGCCTGGTAGATGAACGGAGGCTGATCGCCGTGGCCGATTTCCAGGCTGACGTTGTCACTGGCCGGGTCCGGTTGAGTGACCACGTTCAAGCCCTTTTCAGCGAACACCGCCGTCACTTCTTCAATCGCCGGACGCACCGTCGTGTCGAGGAAACGGTACACCTCGTCACGCGACGGGAAGTGCACAGCCTGACTCAGACGCTGACGCCAGCCACCCTTACCGCGCCGTGACGACGCCGAGACCGGCGCCAACGAATGCAGCTGGGCAATCTGCTTCTGCGACTCGAGGTAGAACGCCTTGTGCAGCCCCCACATCATCAGCAACAGAATCAGCGAGAACGGCAACGAGGTCAGTACCACCGCTGACTTCAACGAGTCGATGCTGCCGGCAAACAACAATGCACTGGTGACCAGCGCGGTCATCGCGCCCCAGAACACCCGCAACCATTTCGGCCCGTCTTCATCGGCGTTACCGCCCTTGGCCGACAGCGTCGAGAGCACCACGGTGCCGGAGTCGGCCGAGGTGACGAAGAACACGAAGCTGATGAACACCGTAACGGTGATCACCGTTTTACTCCATGGGTAGGTTTCCAGCAGCAAGTAGAGGGTCATCGACGGGTTCTCGATGGCCGACAGGCCAAGGGCACTCATGCCGTGGTTGAGTACCTGGTCGATGGCGCTGTTACCGAAGATCGACATCCACGCCAGGGTGAAGCCGAGCGGAATCAACAGCACGCCGAAGACGAATTCACGGATGGTCCGACCACGGGAAATACGTGCGATGAACAGGCCCACGAACGGCGACCACGCGATCCACCAGGCCCAGTAGAACACCGTCCAGCCGCCCAGCCAGTCGCTGGGTTTGTCGTAGGCGTAAAGGTCGAAACTCTTCATCGGCAAGGCGCCGAGGTAGTCGCCAAGGTTCTGGATCAGGGTATTGAGCAGGTGCTGGGTAGGGCCGGCGAACAACACGAACAGCAACAGCGCACAGGCCAGCAGCATGTTGATGTCGGACATCACCCGCACGCCTTTATCGACGCCAGCGACGGCAACGATGATCGCCGCGCCCATCATCAGCGTGATCAGGCCGACCTGAATCCACTGGGTGTGGGCAATGCCGAACAAGTAGTCGAGGCCGGAGTTGAGGTGCAACACGCCGAAGCCCATGTCTGCGCCCAGACCGAACACCGTGGCAATGATGCCGAAGCCATCCACCGCGTAACCGATCGGGCCGTTGATGCGTTTGCCGATCAGTGGATAAAGCGCCGAGCGCAAGGCCAGCGGCAGGTTATGCCGATAGGCGAAATAGGCCAGCGCCATGCCGACAAACGCGAACACGCCCCAGCCGTGCAAACCCCAATGCAGAAACAGCACCTGCATCGCCTGGCGTGCTGCATCGGCCGTGCCGGGCTCGCCCTGGGGTGGTTGCAGCATATGCGTCAGCGGTTCGGAGACGCAGAAGAAAAACAGCGTGATGCTGATCCCGGCGGCAAACAGCATGCCGGCCCAGGACAGGTAACTGAATTCGGGCTCGTCGTGGTCGGCACCGAGCTTGATCTTGCCGTAGCCAGACAAGGCGGTGACCACCACGAAGACCAGATACAGGGTCATTGCCAGCATGTAGTACCAGCCGACCGTATTGGCCGCCCAGTTTTGCGCCGCCAGCAACCAGGCGCCGGACTCTTGCGGGAAGGCGATGACCACCAGGCCGAACAGTAAAATGAAGGTCGCCGCGAAGTAGAACACCGGCGGATTCATGCGGATCTGGCCGCTTGGAGGGGTGAACGATGCACTCATGAAACGTGCACCTCGAGGGGGTAAAACGTGGCTGTCAATAACGGACTCAGCAAAGGCTAGCCTCCTGTTGTGAGCGGGCAGCGAACCACCGGTTTAACTTGAATGAACGTTCAAGTTAAACACGGATAGGCTGTGAGGACTAATCGCAAGGCTCGGCGGTACGTTTCGTACGCTAGCTTAGGGAAGGGTATGACGCGGGGTTTGGAGGATTCGTTCAGTGGGAAATTGGCTGAATGCCAGTATCTCGGCTCGGCTTGAAACCATTCGCGAGCAAGCCCGCTCCCACAGGGTTCGTGTCGTTCACAATTTTGTGGGCTGACACAGATTCAATGTGGGAGCGAGCCTGCTCGCGATAGCGGAAGACCTGGCGGTGAAAGCCTCAGGGCTTACTTCTGCGTCCCGTCATCATGCTGCAAGTTCGCCTGGGTCAAATTGCAACCGGCCGGTACGCTGCGGGTCAGCCAGACGTTGCCGCCGATGGTCGAGCCCTTGCCGATGGTGATCCGTCCAAGGATGGTCGCGCCGGCATAGATCACCACATCGTCTTCAACGATCGGGTGGCGCGGATGGCCCTTCTGCAACTGACCGTCTTCGTCGGCCGGGAAGCGTTTGGCGCCGAGGGTCACGGCCTGGTAGATGCGTACCCGCTCGCCGATGATCGCGGTTTCGCCGATCACCACGCCTGTGCCGTGGTCGATGAAGAAACTGCGGCCGATCTGCGCGCCCGGGTGAATGTCGATGCCGGTCGCCGAGTGCGCGATTTCCGCACTGATCCGCGCCAGCAATGGCAGTCCGGCGCGGTACAAATGGTGGGCCAGACGATGGTGAATCACCGCCAGAATCCCCGGATAGCACAGCAGCACTTCATCGACACTGCGTGCGGCCGGGTCGCCGTGATACGCCGCCAGCACATCGGAATCCAACAGGCTGCGCAGCCCCGGCAAGGCCAGGGCGAAATCCTGGATCAGGCTGATCGCCCGCGCCTCGACTTCGGTATCGACCTGGGCGCTTTGCCGTGCGACATAGCGCAGCTCCAGCCGCGCCTGAGCCAGCAGCGCATTCAGCGCCACATCCAGCGTATGCCCGACGTAGAAGTCTTCACTCTCCTCGCGCAGATCCACCGGGCCCAGGCGCATCGGGAACAACGCACCACACAGTGCTTCGAGAATCTCCGCCATCGCCGCGCGCGATGGCAGCTCACGCCCGCCCTGCTCGCCGCTGATACGACCGTTCTGCGCCCGCCACTGGTCGCGGGCGGTGCGCAGTTGGCTGACGATGGTCTGTAATTGCCAATGGCTGGAACGCTGGCTCACGGTAAAACTCCTCACCTGCGGCGGCCGGACAGTAAGGCCGCCTGAACGGCGTTCACTTTACGGTATGCGCTCAAAACGGAATTAAGAACGAATTGTGCTGTTCTCAGCACTTTTTGGCATAAGCGACATTGTCGGTTGCCCGAGCAAATCGGCCTGCCTATAGTCCAGTCATCTCCCACAACCCGTGCGGCCCCATGATCAAACAACAGCTGGCTCGTTTTAATCGCCTGGACCTTCTTGCCAATGCTACCGCGCTGGAAAAACTCGAACGCTTGTCGGCCTGGCTAGGGCGTGATGTCTACGTCAAACGTGACGACCTGACACCGCTGGCCATGGGCGGCAACAAGCTGCGCAAACTCGAATACCTCGCCGCCGACGCGCTCGCGCAAGGTGCCGATACGCTGATCACCGCTGGCGCCATCCAGTCCAACCATGTGCGTCAGACAGCAGCGCTTGCCGCCAAACTGGGCCTGGGCTGCGTCGCCTTGCTGGAAAATCCGATCGGTACTGATGACGCTAACTACCTGGGCAACGGCAATCGCCTGCTGCTGGACTTGTTCGATGCCAAGGTCGAGCTGGTCGAGAACCTCGATAACGCCGACCAACAGTTGCAGGCACTGGCCGAGCGTCTGCGCAGTAACGGCAAAAAACCTTATCTGGTGCCGATTGGCGGCTCCAACGCCTTGGGCGCGCTGGGCTATGTACGAGCCGGACTGGAGCTGGCCGGGCAAATCGAGGACAGCGGCCTGCAATTCGCCGCCGTGGTGCTGGCTTCGGGCAGCGCCGGGACTCATAGCGGTCTGGCGTTGGCGCTGAGCGAAGTACTGCCGGACTTGCCGGTGATCGGCGTCACCGTTTCGCGCAGCGACGAAGACCAGCGGCCGAAGGTCCAGGGCCTGGCCGAGCGCACCGCCGAACTGCTGGGTGTGAGCCTGCCGGCGAGCTTCAAGGTTCAATTGTGGGACGAGTATTTCGCTCCGCGTTACGGCGAGCCGAACGCCGGCACCCTGGCGGCCGTCAAGTTGCTGGCCAGCCAGGAAGGGCTGTTGCTCGACCCGGTCTACACTGGCAAGGCCATGGCCGGTTTGCTCGACGGTATCGGCCGGCAGCGCTTCAATGACGGCCCGATCATCTTCCTGCACACGGGCGGCGCGCCGGCGTTGTTTGCCTATAACTCGGCGTTTTGAGCCTGCCGGAAAAAGATCTTCTGTGGTGAGGGAGCAAGCTCCCTCACCAAAGGAATTACACGAAGCCTTTTATATTCCAACAAAGAATAACAAACTGAATTTATATTATTTTCACATCTAAAAGCCTCGTCATATAGTCGCGCCGCAGGCGCAATTGCTGCGAGACGCATACGCTGCTTTTAGGGCACGATGTTGCAGCCGTTCAATTCCCGGTTTTGCCTGCTTCTCCAAAAAACGTCTTCATAAAAAACACAGGGGCTTGTCATGAATTTCTCCGCGTTTCGTCGAAATCTGCTGGTGGGCTCGTTGGGCCTGGTACTCGGTGCTGGCCTGTTGGGGCAAGCGGTGGCCGGTGAGCAGCTGCAAAAAATCAAGGAGGCCGGCGTGATCAACGTCGGTCTGGAAGGCACTTATCCACCGTTCAGTTTCGTCGATGCCGACGGCAAACTGGCCGGCTTCGAAGTGGAGTTCTCCGAAGCCCTGGCCAAAGAGCTGGGCGTGAAGGTCAAACTGCAACCGACCAAATGGGACGGCATCCTCGCGGCGCTGGAATCCAAGCGTCTGGACGCAGTGATCAACCAGGTGACCATCTCCGAAGAGCGCAAGAAGAAGTATGACTTCTCCGAGCCTTACACCGTTTCCGGGATTCAGGCACTGGTGCTGACGAAGAAGGTTGCGGCGCTGAACATCAAGACCGCCGCCGACCTGACTGGCAAGAAAGTCGGTGTAGGCCTGGGCACCAACTACGAGCAGTGGGTAAAAGCCAATGTGCCAGGTGCTGAAGTCCGCACCTACGAAGACGATCCGACCAAGTTCCAGGACCTGCGCGTTGGCCGCACCGACGTCATTCTGATCGACCGCCTCGCCGCGCTGGAATACGCCAGGAAGGCCAAGGACACCACCGCCGCCGGCGAACCGTTCTCCCGTCAGGAATCCGGCATTGCCCTGCGCAAAGGCGAGCCTGAGCTGCTGGCTGCGGTGAACAAGGCCATCGACAAGCTGCGTGCCGACGGTACGCTGAAAAAGCTTTCGGAAAAATACTTCAGCGCTGACGTCACCCAATAATGGAAGAAGCTTTCCAACTCGCGCTGGACTCCGCGCCCTTTCTGCTCAAGGGCGCGTATTTCACGGTCATCCTCAGCCTGGGCGGGATGTTCTTTGGTCTGTTGCTGGGGTTTAGCCTGGCCTTGATGCGCTTGTCGCGCTTCAAGCTGGTGAGCTGGATCGCCCGCATCTACGTGTCGTTCTTTCGCGGCACGCCGTTGCTGGTGCAACTGTTCGTGATCTATTACGGCTTGCCGCAATTGGGCATCGAACTTGATCCGCTGCCGGCCGCCTTGATCGGCTTCTCGCTGAACATGGCCGCCTATGCCTGCGAAATCCTTCGTGCCGCGATCAGCTCCATCGAGCGCGGACAGTGGGAAGCCGCTGCCAGTATCGGCATGACCCGTGCGCAAACCCTGCGCCGGGCCATCCTGCCGCAAGCTGCGCGAACGGCGTTGCCGCCACTGGGCAACAGCTTCATTTCGCTGGTCAAGGACACCGCGCTGGCGGCGACCATTCAGGTGCCGGAGCTGTTCCGTCAGGCACAGCTGATCACCGCCCGTACCTTTGAAATTTTCACCATGTATCTTGCCGCCGCACTGATCTACTGGGTGCTTGCAACGGTGCTCTCGCACCTGCAAAACCAGTTGGAAGAGCGGGTCAATCGGCACGACCAGGAGTCCTGACCCCATGATTGTCGTGGAAAAACTGACAAAGCAGTTCAAGGGTCAAGTGGTGCTCAACGGCATCGATCTGAAGGTTGAAGAAGGCGAGGTGGTCGCGATCATCGGCCCTAGCGGCTCGGGCAAGACCACCTTCCTGCGTTGCCTGAACTTTCTTGAAGAACCCACCAGCGGCCGGATCAAGGTCGGCGACATCGAGATCGATGGCAGCCGCCCGCTGAACCAGCAGCAGAGCCTGGTGCGCCGCTTGCGCCAGCACGTCGGTTTCGTGTTTCAGAACTTCAATCTGTTCCCCCATCGCACGGCCCTGGAAAACGTCATCGAAGGCCCTTTGGTGGTGAAGAAAATGCCAAGGGACCAAGCGTTGGCGCTGGGTCGAAAACTGCTGGCCAAGGTCGGCCTGGCAGGCAAGGAAGACGCCTATCCGCGCAGGCTGTCCGGTGGGCAGCAACAGCGCGTGGCAATCGCCCGGGCGCTGGCCATGGAGCCGGAAGTGATTCTCTTCGACGAGCCAACCTCGGCGCTCGATCCGGAACTGGTCGGCGAAGTGCTGGCGGCCATTCGCAGCCTGGCCGAAGAAAAACGCACCATGGTCATCGTGACCCACGAAATGAGTTTTGCTCGTGATGTGGCGAACCGGGTGGTGTTTTTCGACAAGGGCGTCATCGTCGAACAAGGTGAAGCAAAGGCATTGTTTGCCCATCCGAAAGAAGAACGAACCCGGCAATTCCTCAATAAGTTCCTCAACTCCTGAAGTTGATAATCACCTTCAGAAACGTATTAACCACTGTCAACTTCCACGGACGGAAGTGACATTTATCGCACAACTTTACCTGCCGCCCCCGCCTTCCGCCGACTTCCATAATTAATTAATCACCCCAGTCTAAAGCGGTATATAGATACCTCCTGCAACATCCTCCCGCCACGTAACCTCCACCACACTCAGATTGATCCAGTGCCGAAAAACACCGGAAACACTGGCTCACAAATCGAGCGCACCCAGGAAAAAGCCGAACAGCATGTCCATCGATCGCTAACTATAGGTAGGAAATATCTGAATAGCCTGGCATTCCCATGTTCTTAACTTGCGTCTATTGACACTCCGTCGACCACTCCCTTATCTAGGCGCTAACAGGCATTTCACAGTATTTGAATATAACTACCCTAACGCCTTCGACACTTCCGAAATGGACTTCGCTGCGATGTTTCAAGGAGAACACACATGACTTGTATGTCGAACAAAGTTGAACTGGCGGCTCCCGGCCTGATGCAGTCACCCGGTTCTGCCATCAACATCACTTCCGCTGCTTACCTGCTGATCGAAATAGCGCCTTATGCCGGCATGGACGAAGGTGATCTGATCGAGCTGTTCTGGGACAACTGCTATGTAGCCTCAAGGGTGCTCAACCGCGCAGATGTCGGTCAGCCGCTCAGCCTGCGGGTTCCCGAGAGTTTTATCCGCAATGGCAGCTCGCGTATCCACTACCGGCTCATGCAAGTCGGGCAAGGCCCGGCGCTGTCTGCGACGAAACGGGTCCAGGTCAAACTCGACTGCCCGGGTGGTCAGCCACACACCCTGTGCGCAGATGAAAACCAGCGCCTGGAACCATTGGGTATTCCCGAGATGATTCGCCGTCACGGGGTCAATCCGAACCAGATCAAACGCGGCGTGCCACTGATCATCGAACCTTATCTGAACATGGCGGCTGATGATGAAATCACCCTGCGCTGGGGCGATGTGCGCATGGACCTGCCCAGGATCAAACCCGACGAAGTCGGCCACCCGATCAACGTCTGGGTGCCGCCCTCAGTGATTCTTGAGGCCGGTGAAGATAACCGGCTGGAAGTCACCTACTGCATTCTTGATCGAGCAGGCAA
Organism: Pseudomonas sp. 05N36; assembly: GCF_056397385.1. Classification (NCBI taxonomy): domain Bacteria; kingdom Pseudomonadati; phylum Pseudomonadota; class Gammaproteobacteria; order Pseudomonadales; family Pseudomonadaceae; genus Pseudomonas; species Pseudomonas sp. 05N36. Next base: position 50,043 of record NZ_JBFTNH010000013.1, read on the forward strand.
TAACTCACGCTGGGCGCCAGCGCGCACCTTGAAAGTCGGCTGCGCCAATCCTTGCCTGAAGGTACCGCTCGAATAGCTGCCGCAGGCCGCTCCCCGCAACAGATGAGATCCCTGTAGCAGCTGGCGAAGCCTGCGTTCGGCTGCGTAGCAGTCGTAAATCCTGAAACCGCATTTAATCTGAATAAGTGCTGCGTCCGATTTTGCGACTGCTGCGCAGCCGAACGCAGGCTTCGCCAGCTGCTACAGGGTTGCGTTACATCCGCCCATGCGAACAACCACAGGGGCTGATGACACCCTTCTATGCATATTCCTAAAAGTTAGTTTATTAATTTTTAATACGCTATTAGGGTATATAAACCGGACCACCGGACATTCTTGATTTTGATTTCGCCGCACGCTGCGGCTTATCCATGAGAGGTGAGGTAGGTATGGTCAGGAACATAATCACCCCGGTGCACATCGCCAGGGCATTGCGTGCAGCCAAGGAGCGGCGCTGATGTCTAATCTGGCAGATGCAAACGTTCAGAGTGATCTGGACATTCCCCCGCTGTTGTTGCCCGCGCAGGTCTTGCGCAACGACGCACAAGCCCTCGAAGCAGCCCGTGAACTCGCTCAGGTCGCCCGCTTGCAAGCCGCGCGACGCGATCAACAGCGCAAGTTGCCCTGGGCGGAAATCGAACAGTTCACCCGCAGTGGCCTGGGCAGTATTGCCATTGGCAAAGCGTTCGGCGGCCCCGAGGTTTCATTCGTCACCATCGCCGAAGTCTTCGCGATCATTTCCGCGGCCGACCCGGCACTCGGGCAAATCCCGCAGAACCACTTCGGCATTCTCAACCTGCTCCAGCACACCGCCAACGAACGGCAGAAAAAGCAGCTGTTCCAGAGCGTGCTCGACGGTTGGCGAATCGGCAATGCGGGCCCGGAACGCGGCACCAAAAACACCTTGGAGCTCAAGGCCCGCATCACCGCCGACGGTGATGGCTACGTCATCAATGGCCAGAAGTTTTACTCCACAGGCGCACTGTTCGCGCACTGGGTCGCGATCAAGGCACTCAACGACGACGGCAAGCAAGTCATCGCCTTCGTCCGTCGCGGCACTCCGGGGCTGCGCATCGTCGATGACTGGTCAGGCTTCGGCCAGCGCACCACGGCCAGCGGCACCGTGCTGCTGAACAATGTGCGGGTCGATGCCGATCTGGTGGTGGAAAACTGGCGGATCAATGACAGCCCGAACATCCAGGGCGCCGTGTCACAGCTGATTCAAGCTGCCATCGACGCCGGCATTGCGCGCGGCGCCATCGATGACGCCATCAGCTTCGTTCGCGAACGCGCACGGCCGTGGATCGACGCCAACGTCGAACGCGCCAGCGATGACCTCTACGTGATTGCCGACATCGGCAAACTGAAAATCGACCTGCACGCCGCCGAAGCGCTGCTGCGCAAAGCCGGGAATGTGCTCGATCAAGTCAGCGCCGCGCCGGTCACCGCCGAGTCCGCCGCACGCGCCTCGATTGCCGTCGCCGAAGCCAAGGTGCTGACCACCGAGATCTCGCTGCTGGCCAGCGAAAAGCTCTTCGAACTGGCCGGCAGCCGCGCCACCCTCGCCGAGYTCAACCTCGACCGCCACTGGCGCAACGCGCGCGTGCACACCCTGCACGATCCGGTGCGCTGGAAGTACCACGCCGTGGGCACTTATCACCTGAACGGCACAAAACCAGCCCGCCATTCCTGGATCTGAACGACCAGAACACTTTTGACCAGATCTCTGGAGAAACACATGACTCTTTCTCACCCCGTCGCGGTCATCACCAGCGATGAGCAAGCCCTTGTCGTCGCCAGCGATCTGGCCGAAGACTTCAAACGCGACAGCGCCCTGCGCGACCGTGAGCGACGCCTGCCCTACCCCGAACTGGAAGTCTTTTCGCGCTCCGGCCTGTGGGGCATCAGCGTGCCCAGGGAATACGGCGGCGCCGGCGTTTCCAACGTCACCCTGGCCAAAATCATCGCGCTGATCGCCCAGGCCGACGGTTCACTGGGGCAGATCCCGCAGAACCATTTTTATGCCCTCGAAGTGCTGCGCGTGAACGGTACGCCCGAGCAGAAAAAACGCCTGTACGCCGAAGTCCTCGCCGGTCAGCGCTTCGGCAATGCACTGGCCGAACTAGGGACCAAAACCGCTCTCCACCGGGTCACCAGCCTGACTCCCGATGGCAACGGTTTTCGCATCAACGGCCGCAAGTTCTACGCCACCGGAGCGATCTACGCACAACGGATTCCGACCACGGTGGTCGATGAAAACGGCGTCCAGCAACTGGCCTTCGTCCCGCGTGACAGCCAGGGCCTGACGGTCATCGATGACTGGAGCGGCTTCGGCCAGCGCACCACCGGCAGCGGTTCGGTGGTGTTCGAAGACGTCTACGTCTCGGCAAACGACGTGATCCCGTTTCAAAGCGCCTTCGAACGTCCAACCCCGGTCGGCCCACTGGCACAGATTCTCCACGCGGCCATCGACACCGGTATTGCTCGCGCCGCCTATGAAGACGCGCTGCATTTCGTACGGAGCAAAACCCGCCCGTGGATCGACTCGGGCAATGACAACGCCACTGAAGACCCGCTGACAATCAAAAGCTTTGGCCACCTGAGCATTCGCCTGCACGCGACGGAAGCACTGCTGGAACGCGCGGGAGAATTCCTCGACCGCGCCCAGGCCGACACCAACGCCGAAACGATCGCGGCGGCCTCGATTGCCGTGGCCGAAGCGCGCGCCATCAGCACCGAGATCTCCCTGGCAGCCGGCAGCACGCTGTTCGAACTGTCCGGCAGCCAGGCCACCCTGGCCGAGCACGGGCTGGATCGTCACTGGCGCAACGCCCGCGTGCACACCCTGCACGACCCGGTGCGCTGGAAGTACCACGCGATTGGCAACTACTACCTCAACGATGAAAACCCGCCGCTGCGAGGGACTATTTGATGCCCTCGCCTCCGACAAAGAAAAAAAAGATCCTGCTCAATGCCTTCAACATGAACTGCATCGGGCACATCAACCATGGCCTGTGGACTCATCCTCGGGACAACTCGACCCAGTACAAGACAATCGAGTACTGGACCGAACTCGCGCAATTGCTGGAGCGTGGACTATTCGACGGGCTGTTCATCGCCGACATCGTCGGGGTGTACGACGTCTATCAGCACTCGGTCGATGTGCCGCTCAAGGAGTCGATCCAGTTGCCGGTCAACGACCCGCTGCTGCTGGTGTCGGCCATGGCTGCGGTGACCAGGAACCTCGGCTTCGGCCTGACCGCCAACCTCACCTATGAGCCGCCGTACCTGTTCGCCCGGCGTATGTCGACCCTCGATCACCTGAGCCGTGGCCGGGTCGGCTGGAACATCGTCACCGGCTATCTCGACAGCGCCGCCAAGGCCATGGGCCTGAGCGAACAGGTCGAGCATGACCGACGTTACGACCAGGCCGATGAGTACCTTGAGGTGCTGTACAAACTCTGGGAAGGCAGTTGGGAAAACGATGCGGTGATCAACGACCGCGAGCAGCGGGTCTATGCCCAACCGGGCAAAGTCCACAAGGTGGAACACCACGGCGAGTTCTATCAGGTCGAGGGTTATCATCTCTGCGAGCCCTCGCCGCAGCGCACGCCGGTGCTGTTTCAGGCCGGCAGTTCGGATCGTGGCCTGGTGTTCGCCGGGCAACACGCCGAGTGCGTGTTCATCAGCGGCCAGAACAAGGCCACGACCAAGGTGCAGGTGGACAAGGTCCGCGCCAGCGCCGCCGCTGCCGGGCGCAACCCCGAGGACATCAAGGTCTTCATGGGGCTGAACGTAATCGTCGGTGCAACCGAGGAGCTGGCCTGGGCCAAGCACGCCGAGTACCTGAGCTACGCCAGCGCCGAAGCCGGTGTGGCGCATTTCTCGGCGTCCACCGGGATCGACTTTTCCGAATACGAACTCGATGAACCCATCCAGTACGTGAAAAACAACGCTATCCAGTCCGCCACCAAAAACCTGCAAAACAACGACTGGACCCGACGCAAGTTGCTTGAGCAACACGCCTTGGGCGGCCGCTACATCACCGTGGTCGGCTCGCCTGCACAGGTCGCCGATGAACTGGAATCCTGGATCGCGGAAACCGGCCTGGACGGCTTCAACCTGACCCGCATCGTCACCCCGGAAAGCTATGTCGATTTCATCGACCTGGTGATTCCCGAGCTGCAACACCGCGGGTCGTACAAGACCGCTTATGACGAAGGCACCTTGCGCGAAAAGCTGTTTCACGCAGAGGCGTATTTGCCCAAGCAACACACTGGCTCTGCGTTCCGACGCTAAAAGCATCGCGAGCAGGCTCGCCCCCACAGGGGAACGCATTCCAACCGTGGGAGCGAGCCTGCTCGCGATGAGGCCCGACCAGACACCCCACATTTCATGCACTGACTGGAATAACCATCATGACCAAGAAGCTCTTAAAACACCCAGTCAAAGCACTGGCCCTGGCCCTCGGCCTCTTCAGCTCCATGACTTTCGCCGCCGACGCACCGCTGAAAATCGGCACCACCGCCGCCTTCGCCATCCCGCTGGAGGCGGCAGTCGAAGAAGCCGGCAAACAAGGCCTGAAGGTCGAGCTGGTGGAGTTCAGCGACTGGATCGCACCGAACGTCAGCCTGGCCTCGGGTGACATCGATGTGAACTACTTCCAGCACATTCCGTTCCTGGAAAACGCCAAGGCCGCCGCCGGTTTTGATCTGGTGCCGTTTGCACCGGGGATCATCAACAATGTCGGCCTGTACTCGAAGAAATACAAAAGCTTCGACGAGCTTCCCGAGGGCGCCAGCGTGGCCATCGCCAACGATCCGATCAACAGCGGGCGCGGTTTGCAACTATTGGCCAAGGCCGGGTTGATCAGCCTCAAACCGGGGGTGGGCTACAAGGCGACCGAAGACGACATCGTCACCAACCCGAAAAAGCTGAAGATCCTTCAGGTTGAAGCCGTGCAACTGGTGCGTGCGTATGACGACGCCGATCTGGTGCAGGGCTACCCGGCCTACATTCGTCTGGCCAAGACCTTCGACGCCGGCTCGGCGCTGCTGTTCGACGGCCTCGACCACAAGGAATACGTGATCCAGTTCGTGATCCAGCCAAAAAGCAAAACCGACCCGCGCCTGATCAGGTTCGTCGACATCTACCAGCATTCGCCGGTGGTTCGCGCCGCCCTGGATAAAGCCCACGGCAAGCTCTACCAAGCTGGCTGGGAAGGCTGACCATGAATGCCGCCAACGCCCAACTTCGACTGCAAATCCAGCCGTCCAGCAGTGCAGAACAAACCGAGCTGCACCCTGAACTCAACCGCGCCCATGTGCGATTTATCAGCGTGGGTAAAACCTACAACGGCCAGCAAGGCCCGGTCGCTGCGCTGCACGGCATTGACCTGGCGATCCAGCGCGGTGAAGTGTTCGGCATCATCGGCCGCAGCGGTGCCGGCAAGTCCTCGCTGATCCGCACCATCAACCGCCTCGAACAACCGAGCACCGGTCGGGTGCTGATCGATCAGGTGGACATCGGCGAGTTCGATGAAGACCGTCTGGTGGCGCTGCGGCGGCGGATCGGCATGATCTTCCAGCACTTCAACCTGATGTCGGCCAAAACCGTGTGGCAGAACGTAGAGCTGCCGCTCAAGGTCGCCGGCGTGCCGAAAGCCGAGCGTGAACAGAAGGTCCGTGAGCTGCTGGAACTGGTCGGCCTGCAAGGCAAACACCAGGCCTATCCAGCGCAGCTTTCGGGCGGGCAAAAACAGCGTGTCGGCATCGCCCGGGCGCTGGTGCATGACCCGGCGATTCTGCTCTGCGACGAGGCCACCTCGGCCCTCGACCCGGAAACCACGCAATCGATCCTCAGCCTGCTGCGCGAGATCAATCAGCGCCTCGGGCTGACGATCATTCTGATCACCCACGAAATGGCGGTAATTCGCGATATCTGTGATCGGGTGGTGGTACTCGAGCACGGACGAATCGTCGAGCAAGGACCGGTCTGGGAAGTGTTTGGCAACCCGCAGCACGAGGTCAGCAAAACCCTGCTGGCGCCTCTGCAACACGGCTTGCCGGAAGAACTGCGAAGCCGCTTGCAGGCGCAACCGCACTCGTCGGAATCCGCGGTAGTGCTGCGTTTGCAGTTCACCGGCAACAGCACTGATGAGCCCGACCTGGCGGCGCTGTTCAGTGCGCTCGGCGGTCGCGTGCGCTTGCTGCAAGGTGGCGTCGAACGGATTCAGGGTCACGCCCTTGGTCAATTGTTGTTGGCAGTAACCGGTTCGTCCCTGGACGCCGAAGAGTTGCGCCAGCGCGCCCGTCACTGGGCGCAACAGGTGGAGGTGCTGGGTTATGTGGTTTGATCGATTGTTGCAGGGCGTTATCGACACCTTTCTGATGGTCGGCGTGTCATCGTTGATCGCGCTGTTGGCGGGTATTCCGCTGGCGGTAATTCTGGTCACCAGCGCCAAGGGCGGCATCTATGAAGCGCCTGCGCTGAACCGTGCGCTGGGGGCCTTCGTCAATCTGTTCCGCTCGGTCCCGTTCCTGATTCTGATGGTCGCACTGATCCCCTTCACCCGCTTGATCGTCGGTACTACTTACGGCGTCTGGGCCGCCGTGGTGCCGCTGACCATCGCCGCCACACCATTCTTTGCGCGCATCGCCGAAGTCAGCTTGCGCGAGGTCGACCACGGGCTGATCGAAGCCGCCCAGGCCATGGGCTGCCGACGCTGGCATATCGTCTGGCATGTGTTGTTGCCTGAGGCGCTGCCGGGAATCGTCGGGGGGTTCACCATCACGTTGGTCACGATGATCAACTCGTCGGCCATGGCCGGAGCGATTGGTGCCGGCGGCTTGGGGGATATTGCGTACCGCTACGGGTATCAGCGGTTTGATAGCCAGATCATGCTGACGGTGATTGTATTGCTGGTGGTGTTGGTGGCGGTGATTCAGTTGGGTGGGGATCGGTTGGTGCGGGTTTTGAATAAGCGCTGAACGATCATCGGCATGGGAACGATCTTCCTCAAGGGGTATATTCGGCGAACTCACCCTTTGCCTGCGCAGCCGCCATGAAACACACCCCCGACGACCTCAAACAGATCACCGCGACCACTCTGGGCCATTACGACCAGGTGGCCGAAAGTTTCCGTGAAGGCACACGCGACCACGATGTCAGCCAGAACATCGACGCGCTGTTGCGGCACATACAGGGCTCGGCGCCGTTCACCCTGCTCGATTTCGGCTGTGGCCCCGGCCGCGACCTGCAAACGTTTACCCGCATGGGCCACATCGCCATCGGCCTCGATGGTTCGGAACGTTTTGCGCAGATGGCCCGTGAGGACAGCGGCTGCGAAGTCTGGCAACAAGACTTTCTGAAACTCGATCTACCTGCCGAACGCTTCGACGGGATCTTCGCCAACGCGGTGCTGTTTCATGTTCCTGTTCAGGAATTGCCTCGGGTGCTGAAGCAGTTGCACGGAGCGTTGAAGCCGGGCGGTGTGTTGTTCAGTTCGAATCCGCGCGGGGATAACCGCGAGGGCTGGAATGGCCCGCGCTTTGGGGCGTATCACGATCTTGCGGCGTGGCAGAAGTTGCTGACAGCAGCGGGGTTTGTCGAGCTGGAGCATTACTACCGGCCGGCCGGGCTGCCACGTGATCAGCAGCCTTGGTTGGCCAGCGTTTGGCGCAAAGGATAACTGTGAGAGGGTCTCAGGGTTTCAAGTCGACTTGATAATCCATCACGCTGCCGTCCGCCCCAAACGCCGTCATGCTCTTGCCTGCCAGCGGCCTGCCAAGTGCTTCGCGCACGTGTGAATCAAAATTCGCCACCAGCCGCATGCCATCGGCAAAAGTGGTTTGCTGCACCAGTCGATCAACCGTCAAGTAACGAAAATCCGTCATCGGCTGCGTCGCCAGCTGTTCATGCAGCGGCCGGAAGAACGTGTCCTGACGCTGGATCAGCGACAATCGCTGTTTGAGCGTTGCAGCACTCAGGTGATACAGCGGCGGTACGTTATAAAGCAGCTGGGTCAGCTCATTATCAGCCCGCACATTACTCAGTTTCAGGCTGTCGAACAGCCAGTGATGAGTGGTGATCACCGAGCCGTGGAACACCACCTGATACAACGGCAACCGGGTGGTCGGGTCGAAGTGAACCGCACGATAAGGTTCCTTGATCGGCACTGATTTGAAAAACACACTCGGTTGTTCCGGTGGATACCAGTTGCCCAGGTAATACGGCGACTGTTTGTTCTGGCTCAGGTCCGGGTCGCCCCAGCCAATCACCGGGGTTTGCATGCCGTGGGCAAACAGGATGCCTTGCGCGGTGACGGCGTTACCGTCCTCGGAGCCTGCCGGCAGTTTCAACACCTCATTGATCCAGCGCGAGGCATCGATATTGCCCTCGGCATTTTGCGCCTGGGTCATCGTTGCCCCTGGGCGGTAGCTGTCGAACAACATGCTGGTGGCATAGGCATCGAGAAACCAGCTGTTGAAGCCTGCCTTGGCCTGTACCGCCTTGACCCGTGCTTCGAGCAAGGGGCGGACACACGTCGGATCGGTGTAATGCCCGGATTGCTGAAAACCGCTTTTGAAGGCCCCGCTCTTCAAGATAATCGCGCAATTGACGTTGGCCCCGGAGCCCAGGTGTGCGGTGGTCCAGTCCGGATTTTCAGTCGGTGTCAGCGCCGTCTCATAGGAATCATAGGGCGCCATCAAATACCCGGCCGCCACGCCAGCGCGCACGGCTTCGGGATGCCAAAGCCCTCCTTCCCAGCCTTCGCCGAGCCCCAGCCACAAACGTGATAGCCCGGCCGACTGCAACTGCTCAACGGTCGCGAGAGACAAGGTACTGCCCCAGTGTTCAGGCGTCGGCGTCAACGCCGCAGAGAAGGTGGCCGCCAGTTCTGCGCGTACTTCGCCATAGCGACTGGCGAGCCGCTGCATGTCCGGCTCGTGGGTGGCCTGCCAGCTTTTGCGGGCATATTTGTTCAGCGCGCCATTGAGGCTGCGCAGCAGAGTAGTTTTTTGATAGGTATTGAGCGCTGGTGTGGTGCTGGCGAGTATTTGCGATGCTTCGCGGTCCAGCCCCGTACGCAGCTCGCGAGCCAATGCGTCGTTACCTCGCAGCTGTTTGAGCAATTGGGGCCAGTTGCGCACGTCGCTGAGACCCAGCAAGTCGTTGCCCCACAAGTAAACATGACTGGCACCCAGCAGCTTTTTGGCCTCGGGAGTTTTCAGCAGGTTGTCAGTGAGGGTTTCATAACGCCCGCTGTCGATCAGCCATTGCCGATAGCGCTTGGCGCCAGCCAGCAGATCGGCGTCCCCTAAAGACAGACTGAAGGTCAGCGGCACTGAAAGATCCAGCGAGACGAATTCATGGCTGGCGGCCAACGCCAGGGCCTTGCTCTCGGCGCTGAGGGTCAGGCGATTGTTATAGGGATTGGTCATCAGCCAATTCAAGGTAAAACTGCCGTGATCCACACCCCACAGCGGCAGGCTCAGGTCCTGAGTAGTATTGAACGCCCCCTGATCGATGAGGAAGGTTTGCCAGACGGCATCGCCGCTGGGCACGTAATGCCCTTCGGCCAAGGGCCAGATCAACCCCTTGCCCATCGCACTGCCGGGCTGATTGAGAAAACGCAGTTCGCCAGGGGCCCGCGCCTTGATCGACAGCAAGAGATCACGCTGCTTGAGTTCGGCGCTGAGGGTCCAGGCGCCGTCGTCCCATTGCCAGTCGACGCGGTTGGCACTCTGACGCAGGTCACCAACGTGATGTGCGGCGATACCGCTGGAGGCCTGCACCGCCTGATCTCGGGCCGGCGTGACGCGGATCGCCAAGGTGGCGGGATCGAGTTCGACGCGCCACAGAGGGTTTTCCAAAACCGTGCTGGCCGCCGCCCAGGAAGACAGAAACAGCGGGCAGATCAGCAGCAGACAGCGAGCGATGGACTGCATGGGGTGTCCCTTTTCCATTCAAGGGACGCAGGGTAATACAATTGGATAAGGCTGTACGTCAGACCCTTCCCACGCTCCTGGGTAGGAACAAATAACACTCAACCCTTCTTAGGCTCCTTGATCTTGTACCACGCCACATACAGCGCCGGCAGGAACAGCAGCGTCAGCAAAGTGGCGACGATGATCCCGCCAATCATGGCGTAGGCCATCGGCCCCCAGAATACCTCCCGGGCAATCGGAATCATGCCCATGCTCGCGGCTGCGGCAGTCAGCAGGATCGGCCGACGACGGTGTTCGGTGGCTTGCACCACGGCGTCCCAGGGTGTGAGGCCGCCGTGCTCGAATTCTTCGATCTGGGTCACCAGAATCACCGAGTTGCGGATGATGATGCCGATCAGCGCAAGGATCCCGAGAATCGCCACGAAGCCCATCGGCGTCCCCGACGGCACCAGCGCCAGCACCACGCCGATCAAGCCCAGCGGCGCAACACTGGCCACCAGAAACAGCTTCTGCACGCTGTGCAACTGGATCATCAGGAACGTCGCCATTAAAAACAGCATCAACGGCAAGACTTTGGCGATGGGTCCCTGGGCCTTGCTACTGGACTCGACCGTACCTCCGGTGGCGACTGTGTAGCCCGCTGGCAAGCCTTCAGCAAACGAGTCGATTTGCGGCTTGAGCAACTTCACCAGATCCGTCGGCTGGATTGCATCGCGCACCGCCGCCTTGATGGTGATGGTGGGTTTTCGGTCGCGTCGCCAGACCAGCGGTTGCTCCAGCTCGTAACGCACCGTGGCAAAGGCCAGCAACGGAATCGACGTCCCGCCCGGTGTAACGATCTGCAGGTTCTGCAGGGTTTCCGGCGTCCCCCGCTCGGCATCCACGGCGCGCCCGATCACGTTGATCAGGTAGATGTCATCGTCAACCTGAGTCACCGTCGAACCACTGACAATGCTGTTCATCAGGTTCGCCACGTCCTCGGACGACAGCCCGAGTTGCCGCGCCTTGTCCTGGGCGATGTCGATGCGCAGCACCTTGCCCGGCTCGTTCCAGTCGAAAATGATCTCGCCGATGTGCGCGCTCTTGTCCAGTTCGCTGGCCAGATCGATGGCATGCTTGCGCACCTGATCGATGTGCTTGCCGCTGACCCGGTACTGGATCGGACGCCCCACCGGAGGGCCCATTTCCAGGGCTTGCACGTAGCTGCCAATGCCCACGAAGTCCTTGCGCAGTCGCTCGCGCAGGCGCTCGCTGAGCACCTGCCGTGACTCGAAGTTCTTGCTGACGATCACCAACTGCGCGTAGTAGGGGTTCTGCAATTGCTGGTCGAGCGGCAGGTAGAAACGGATCGCGCCCTGGCCGATGTAAGTGCTCCAGCGCACGATATCCGGATCGCCCTTGAGGGTTGCTTCGAGACGGTCGACAGCCTTGCGGGTTTCATCCATCGAGGCGTTTTGCGGCAGGTTCAGGTCGACAAGGATTTCCAGGCGATCCGACGACGGGAAGAACTGGTTCTGCACGAACCGCATGCAAAACACCGCCAACAGGAAACACAGCACTGTGATGCCAATGGCCCACCAGCGGTTGCGCATGCTCCACAACAAGCCACTGTTGAAAGCCTTGCCGATGCGTCCGGGCTCCGCGTCATGGGGTTTCACATTGGCACTGAGGATGTGCACGCCGATCACCGGGGCGAACAGCACCGCGACAATCCACGACACAATCATCGCCACGGCGATGACCGCAAACAAGGTGAAGGTGTATTCACCGGCGGAACTGGCATTCAGGCCAATCGGCACGAAGCCTGCGACGGTCACCAGGGTTCCGGTGAGCATCGGAAATGCGGTCGAGGTGTAGGCGAAGGTTGCCGCCTGCGCCTTGGTTTCCCCCATTTCCAGACGCGTGACCATCATCTCGACGGTAATCATCGCATCGTCCACCAACAACCCGAGGGCGATGATCAGTGCACCAAGGGAAATCCGTTGCATGGTGATGCCGCTGTATTCCATGAACACAAAGACCATCGCCAGCACCAGCGGAATCGAACAGGCCACCACCAGTCCGGCACGCACGCCGAGGCTGATGAAGCTGACGACCAGCACGATGATGACGGCTTCGAACAACGCGCTGGTGAAGCCACCAACCGCCTCTTCCACGACCTGGGCCTGGTCCGAGACCATGTGTATGCCGACGCCCACAGGCAGGTCGGCGGTGAGCTGGGTCATGCGCTCGTGCAGCGCCTTGCCGAACACCTGAATGTTACCGCCCGCCTTCATGTTAATGGCCAGGCCTATGGCCGGTTGACCGTTGAAGCGGAACATCGGTGAGGCCGGGTCGACGTAACTGCGACTGATTTCTGCAATATCGGCCAGGCGGTAGAAACGGTCATTGAGTCGCAGGTTGACCGCTTCCAGGTCTTTCTCCGAGGCGAACTGCCCGGAGGTACGCACGGAAATGCGCTCGGGACCGGCCTCGATAACCCCGGCCGGCGTCACCGCGTTCTGCGCTTGCAGGCTCTGTACCACCTGACGCTGGTCGATGCCGAGCGCCGCCAGTTTGCGGGTGGAGAAGTTCAGGTAGAGCACTTCGTTCTGCTGGCCGACCATCTCGATCTTGCCCAGCCCCGGTACGCTGCGAATTTCGATGCGGGCCTGCTCGACGTAGTCGCGCAACTGACGCATCGACAGACCATCGGCGGTGAAGGCGTAGATCGACCCGTAGACATCACCGAACTCATCGTTGAACGACGGTCCCTGAATGCCCGGGGGAAAAGAGCCGCGAATGTCGTTGATCTTCTTGCGCACCTGATACCAGATATCCGGGATGACCTTGGCAGGTGTGGTGTCCAGCAGATAAACGTAAACGGTGGATTCACCTGGGCGGGTGTAGCTTTTCACGTAGTCGAGCGAGTCGAGCTCTTCGAGCTTTTTCTCGATGCGGTCAGTGACCTGCTTGAGGGTTTCTTCCTGGGTCGCGCCCGGCCAGCGGGTCTGGATCACCATGGTTTTGGTGGCAAACGTAGGGTCTTCCTCGCGCCCCAGGTTGAGGTACGAAAACACCCCCATCAGCAAAGCGACGAACATCAGGTACCAGATGAAGGACTGATGCTCGAGGGCCCATTCGGATAAATTGAAGCTCCCTTTCATCGCGGGCGGTCCTCGTCGACTTTGACTTTCTGCCCCGGTTTGAGGCTGTTCACACCGGCGCTGACCACTCGCTCACCGCTTTTGACTCCGTGCCCGACGATCACGCTGTCAGCGCCACGACTGAGCACGGTGACGTCTCGCGGGGAAACGGTCTGGGTCTGTTTGTCGACCACCCAGATTCGCGATTTGCCGTCGATTTCCTGCAAGGCTGTCAGTGGTAACTCGATACGCGGCTCAACGGCTGAGCTCAAGGTCACGCTGATTGCCGTGCCGAGACGAAAACCCCGCGGGGTTTCGGCCAGGGTCAGACGGGCGCGACGGGTGCGGGTCGCGCTTTGCGCCTGCGGCTCGATCTCGCGGATGATCGCCGTGGTGTGGATACTCGGATCAAGTTGCGCGGCCACTTCAAACACGACGTCGGGGGGCAGTTGCTCGGCGAGGCCTGCGGGCAGATCGATCACCGCTTCCTTGATGTCCGGTCGTGCCAGCGTCACCACTTGCTGCCCGGCCGTCACCACCTGTCCGGCCTCGGCATTCCAGGCAGTCACGATGGCGGCGTGGTCGGTTCGCAGTTCGGTGTAGTTGAGCTGGTCCCTGGCCTGACTGACCGCCGCCCTGGCCTGGTCCAGTGAAGCCTGGGTGGTTTTCAGGTTGGTCTGGGCGATGTCCAGTTGCGCCTGGGCGCCCACCCCCTTGGTGAACAGTTCCTGCTGACGGCGTGCATTGGCCCGGGCATTGATCAGCAGCGCCTCGACCTTCGCCTGATCGCCTTGGGCGGCACGTAACTGGTTCTGCTGATCAGTCGGATCGAGGGTTGCCAGCAACGCGCCCTTCTGGACCTCGCTGCCGACATCAACATTGCGGCTGGCAATACGTCCCGGCACACGAAAACCGATGTTGCTTTCGAAGCGCGCCTGAATGCTCCCGGCAAAACGCCCGAGGTCTTGCTGGTCAAAAGACTGCACTTCGATGGACAGCACCGGCCGCACAGGTTCCGGTGGTGCTTCCTTTTTCGAGCAGGCGGCCAACAATAGCCCCGCCGACAACAGCAGCAACACGCGCTTCATGGCTGGGCTCCCGTCGAACCTTCGGCGGGCGGCGTAACGATCTCGACCAACACGTCGGGGTGCAACAACTGGCCGCCGGCAGTGACGACTTTCTCGCCGCTGTTCAGCCCTTCGCTGATGATCACTTTGCCGGTCAGGTAACGCCCCACTTTGACGGTCTGCAACTGTGCCTTGCCATTGGCGTCCACCAACCACACGGCCGAGTCGCTGAGGTTCTTGGTCAGCGCTGCCCAGGGCAGTTCGATCACAGACTTGCCCGGCACCTTGGCCGTGGCACTGACCACCGAGCCCAACTGCATGCCTTCGGGCAGTGCGCTGAGGGTGACCTTGACCTGCACCGTACCGGTTTGCGCCGACACCGCCGGGGTGATTTCACGCACCGTGCCGTTGGCCTTGATCGCCGGGTTGTCGAGCAGGCTGACCACCACCGACCGATCCGATGGCGGCGCGCTCAACAGCGATTCGTAGACATTGAACACCGCGTCACGCTCACCATCCCGGGCCAGGCTGAAAATCGGCACCGTGGCCTGCACCACCTGGCCGACTTCAGCCTGACGCGCCGTAATTACACCGGGCGCGTCGGCAATCAGCGCGGTGTAACTCAGTTGCTCGCGGGCATTGGCCAACTGCGCCTGCGCTGCGCTCAAGGCGCTCTGGCTGCTGCGCAACGCAGCCTGGGCAGAATCGTATTCACTTTGGCTGGTGTAACCCTTGGGCAAAAGTTTTTGCTGGCGGACGAACGCGGCAGCGCTCTGTTTGACCCGTGCCTGCTCGGCGACCACCTGGGCCTGGGCGGAAGCAACGCTGGTCTGCAGGTCTTTCGGGTCGAGTCTGGCCAACACTTGTTTGGCGGAAACCCGATCGCCGACATCCACCATGCGCTGGATGATCTTGCCCGCTACGCGAAACGACAATTGTGTCTGAACACGTGCCTGAACATCCCCGGTCAGGGTCACCGAAGCCGCGAAATTCGTGGGTTTGACCTCTTGCACAAACACCCGAGGGCGTTCCTTTTCAACCGGTTTTTTATCGCCGCACGCGGCCAGCAGGGCAAACAGGCCCAGGCCAACGATACATTTCAATCCGAGACCAGCCATGCAAGCTCCTTTGTGTGATGCGGGCAGGCGTGATGCGGGCGGACACGTGACGGTACGACTGAGAGCTTAGATCAGGGTTTGGCTGCTGCACCCGGAGACTGAAAAATCGAGGGGGGATGGCAAGGAGGTGGATACAGATGCGTGGAATTGGCCTGATTGATTGGTGACTGGCAAACCCGATCGCGAGCAAGCTCGCTCCCACAGGGATCTTCAGTGAACACAAAATAAGTGCTCACCAACGATCCCCTGTGGGAGCGAGCCTGCTCGCGATGGCGCCCGTTAGATCACTGCAAGATTTGAGATTACCCCTGCCACTTCCCGCCTTCGACAATCACGCTCTCAGGCTGGGTGTCATCGCTCAGTTCCTTACGCACGTACTGGTCGTAAAGCTTGAGCAGGTACTTGTCTTCACCCAGCTTCGCCAGCTCGGCGTTGACCCAGTCACGCAGCTCGATGTTGCCCTTCTTCACCGCAGGCGCAATCGGTGCCTCGGCGCCCAGGGTTTCGCTCAACACACGGTAGCCCGGGTTCTGCTTGGCCCAACTGAACAACACCAGGTTGTCTTGCGCATACGCATCGCCGCGACCGCTGGCCAGAGCTTGCAGCGACTCGGAGTTTTTCTCGAACTTCAGCAGCTTCCAGTCCGGGTGGTTCCTGGTCAGCCAGATATCGGCCGTGGTGCCGGTGGTGACGATGGTGGTGCGGGACGCCAGGTCATCGAGGCTTTTGACCGAACTTGCCTGCGGCACCAGCGCCTGCACCGCAACCTTGAGGTTCGGGTTGGTGAATTCCACCGCTTCCTTGCGCTCCGGGGTGACGGTCATGTTGGCGAGGATCAGGTCGACCTTGTCGCTTTGCAGGAACGGAATCCGGCTCGCCGGCTCGACCGCGACGAACTCGACCTTGTTCTCGTCGCCCAGCAGGTCCTTGGCAAATTGACGGCCGATGTCAGTATCAAAACCCACGTAGCGCCCGGTCTCATCGACGAAGCCGAATGGCGGTTTGTCGGTGAACACGCCGACGATCAGCTTGTCCCGTGCCTTGATTTTCTCCAGGTAGCTGGCCGCCGGTGCCGCGCTGGCGGTAGAGGCCGCAGGCTTGGCGGCATCTTCGGATTTGTTGCACCCGGCCAACAGCGCGAGGCCGAACAATGGGAGTAGCAGCAGTGAAGACTTGGCAGTTTTCATGAGGGTTCCAGTTCCTTTGCAAGTGTCTTTTTTGGCAGTGCTTCGACGTAGGAGAACTTCTCCAGGAACTGCTGCGCTCGTGCGGTTTGCGGGTTCGTAAAGAAAATCTCGGGAGGGTTTTGTTCGAGGATGCGCCCGGCATCCATGAACACAATGCGGTCGGCCACCGCGCGGGCGAAGGCCATTTCATGGGTCACGATCAACAGCGTCATGCCGTCGCGGGCCAAGCCCTGAATCACTTCCAGCACTTCCTTGACCATCTCGGGATCAAGGGCCGCAGTGACCTCATCGAACAGCATCACCTGCGGGTTCATGCACAGCGAACGGATGATGGCGATCCGTTGCTGCTGACCACCGGAAAGCTGGCGCGGGAAAGCCTCGCGCTTGTCCGCCAGACCGACCCGTTCCAGCAGCGCCAAGGCCTGCTCGCGAGCTTCACGCAGTGGGCGTTTTTGCACCTTGAGCGGGCCGAGCAGGAGATTGTCGAGCACGCTCATGTGCGGGAACAGGTGATAACTCTGGAACACCATGCCGATCTGCTGGCGCACTTCGCGCCAATCGGTGGTCTTGTTCAGTAACTCGCGCCCGGCGAAACGCAACTCGCCGCTGTGGGCGACTTCCAGACCGTTGAGGCAGCGCAGCAAGGTACTTTTACCGCAGCCGCTGGGGCCGAGGATGACGATCACTTCGCCGGTTTCGACGCTCAAGTCGATCCCGTTGAGGACCTGATGCTCACCGAAGAACTTGTTGAAACCCTTGAACTCGATCAATGCGCTCATGCTTGCGTCCAGCGCCGTTCCAGCACGCGGGAAGCGGCCGAGAGCGGGTAGCAGATAAAGAAGAAAAACAGGAATAACGCGCCGTAGATCAACACCGATTCGTAGGTGCGCTCGATGATCTGCTGGCCGACCTTGATCACGTCGACCACGCCGATCAACACCGCCAGCGAGCTGGTCTTGATAATCCGTGTGTAGACATTGATGGTCGGTGGCGTCATGCGTTTCAGTGCCTGGGGCAGCAGCACGTAACCGAAAAGCTGCGGACCGGACAGCCCGATCGACAGCCCCGCTTCACGCTGACCACGAGGCAACGAATGCAGTGCGCCGCGCACCACCTCGCCGACTTCGCTGGCGCCCCACAACGACAGCACCAGCACCGCGCACCAGAAACTCGGCAGGCTCAGGCCGAAAAAGATCGGCAGGCCGAAGAACAGCAAATACAGCCAGACCAGCACCGGGATTGCCCGGAACAGCTCCAGATAGACTCGCAGCAACGCGTTCAACCACTTCGAATTCAGACTGCACAGCACGCCGTAGAGCACTCCGCCCACCGTGCTGAGGGCGATACTCAAAAACGAAATCGACAAGGTTTGCGCAGCGCCTTTGCCTAACTGCGGCAAAGACACCCAAAGCAATTCAAGACCCGAACTGGCCATGCTGGAGCCTCCTTTCCAGGCGGCTGAGCAGCAGCGACAACGGCAAGAACAGCAACACGCAGATCAGCGTCAGCACGGCGAGCATTTCGTAGGTTTTGTAATACAGCGCGATGTAGCTCTTGGTGGTGTAGAGAATCTCCGGCACCGCCACCGCCGAGACCACGGTGGTTTCCTTGAGCAGGAAAATGAAGTTGGCGAACAGAGATGGCAGGCTGAGGATCCCCGCTTGCGGCAGGATCACGTAACGCAGCAATTGCCCGCGAGACAAGCCGATGGAGCGCCCCGACTCCAGTTGCGCCGCAGGCACCGCTTCAACGCCGGCCCGCAACACTTCAGTGAGGTAGGCGCCGCCAAGAAAGGTCATGGTGATGATCGCCGCGGCAAAACCGGAAACCTTCACCCCAAGCGCTGGTAACGCAAAGTAGACGAAGAACAGTTGAATCAGCAGCGGCGTGTTGCGCGCCAGCTCCACGTACAACGCCACCAGGCGCTGCAAGTACGGCGTGCGGAACACCAGGAGCGTCGCGTTGATCAGGGCGACCAGCAACGAAGTGCCGATGGCGATCAGACCGACCTGCAGCGTCACGCCCACGGCGCGCAGAAACGCCGGCAGGGTGCTGAGGATGAAAGCGTAATCGAACGTCATTGAAGATCCTGAACGCCGCAGGGTAAGCGACAGTGGCGCAGTCCATTGGGTTGTGGATAACAACCCGGCAGAGATCGACTTTAAGGGTATAAAAAGAAACTTTTAAATACCGATAAAGCATATTGATATCACGCAAAAAACTATTCGCTGGATTGGCGGCGGCGGCAGGAGACAGCTATTTCCCTTTGCGCCGTAGGAAGGATCTTTTTTTCAGATTGTCCCTCCAAGGATGGGCAGCGTGCGGCCACACTCCCCCGGCCGAACCATCACAAGGACGATAAAAATGGCAGACGTGAAAACACCCCAGCGGCTGGATCCGCAGGACATCATGAAGTTATTGACGGCGTTACGCCGGGCGTTGAAGGCCAGAGTGACCTGATTGATCTTGTGGCGAGGGAGCTTGCTCCCGCTGGGGCGCGAAGCGGCCCCTATAGGGCCGAGCATGTCGTAACAGACGTATGTGATGAAGGGCAATTACGGTGGCTTCGCCGCCGAGCGGGAGCAAGCTCCCTCGCCACAGGAAGTACGACCACGCAAAAACGCCGACGCTATCGAAAGCCGTCGGCGTTGAAACCTCGAAAGGGTTTACCGCTCAATCAGAACGCTGGCAGTACCGCGCCGTTGTACTTCTTGGCAATGAATGCCTTCACTTCAGGGCTGGTCAGGGCCTTGGCCAGTTTCTGCATCGCTGCGCTGTCCTTGTTGTCTGGACGCGCGACCAGGAAGTTCACGTAGGGCGAATCCGCACCTTCGATCACCAGCGCATCTTTAGCCGGGTTCAGACCCGCTTCCAGTGCGTAGTTGGTGTTGATCATGTCCAGGTCGACCTGATCCAGCACACGCGGCAGCATCGCCGATTCCAGTTCCTTGAACTTGAAGTTGTGCGGGTTCTTGGCGATGTCTTTCGGGGTAGCCAGGGCGTTTTTCGGGTCTTTCAATTCGATCAGGCCGGCTTTCTGCAACAGGATCAGCGCGCGGCCGCTGTTGCTGCCTTCGTTCGGGATAGCGATGGTTGCGCCGTCTTTCAGCTCAGCCAGGGTTTTGAACTTTTTCGAGTAGCCGCCGAACGGTTCGACGTGTACGCCGATCACGGTCACCAGGTGGGTGCCTTTGCCTTCGTTGAAGCTTTGCAGGTACGGCAGGGTCTGGAAGTAGTTGGCGTCCAGACGCTTCTGATCGACCTGCACGTTCGGTTGTACGTAGTCGGTGAAGACCTTGATTTCCAGATCCACGCCTTCTTTGGCGAGGGTTGGCTTGATCAGCTCGAGGATCTCGGCGTGCGGCACCGGCGTTGCGGCAACCACCAGTTTCTCGCCAGCCTGGGCCAGGCCCGCAGTCAGGGCAGCCGCCAATGCGGTGAACAACAGAACCTTTTTCATGCAGTGTCCTTATTTGTCGTTGTCGACAACGGCTAAAAAATGAAATGCCAGTGAAGGGCTATCGCTGGTGTGGTGCGGACGATACCGAGATTTTTTATTCCCGAACAATATCTTTTATTCACTTTCATATTCCATTTTGTTCATACCCCAAAAAAACACCTAACTCCTGTGGCGAGGGAGCTTGCTCCCGCTGGGGTGCGAAGCGCCCCCAACAAGGCGACTGCGGTTTTTCAGAAAGTACGCGGTGACCTTTTTGGGGCTGCTTCGCACCCCAGCGGGAGCAAGCTCCCTCGCCACAGGGAGTTAAAAGGTTTGCGTCAAGCTTTCGAGCAAACGTTTAAGCGCTGCACGCTCACCGACAGAGCCGGAGGTGATCACCTGCGTTGCCTCTCGCTCGATCAACTCCAATGGCGCAACCACCTGGGGCAAATTCAAATGCTCCGGAAGAATTTCCTCGCCACTGCTCACCAGCAACGCAAAGTGAATGACGTTCTCCAGCTCACGGGTATTGCCCGGCCAGCTGTGCCGTTCCAGAACCTGCTGGGCCGCGTCGCTGATAAACGGCACCGGCAGGTCGAGGCGCTGGCTGTAGATACCGAGGAAATACTCGGCCAATGACTGAATGTCACCGACTCGCTCACGCAAGGCCGGCAATTCGAGCCGACCTTCACTGAGGTAGTGGTAGAGCCGCTCATGGAATTTACCGGCTGCCACGGCTTGTGCCAGATCGATGCTGGTTGCCGCTACCAGGCGCACATCCACCGGGCTCGGTTGTTGCGCGCCGACGCGGGTGACTTCGTGATTCTCCAGCGCGGCGAGCAGTTTGATCTGAATCGGCAACGGCAAATCGCCGATTTCATCCAGGTACAACGTCCCGCCATTGGCCGAACCAAACCAACCCGCGCGACTGCTGGCCGAACCACTGAAACTGCCGCCGGCATAACCGAACAACTCGGCATCGGCATAGGTTGGACTGATGGCGCCGCAGTTGACCGACACGAACAAACCGCCGCGATCACTGGCACGGTGAATATGTCGCGCCAGCAGCTCTTTGCCGCTGCCGGTTTCACCGCGAATCAACACCGAGATCGCGCGCGGCGCCAGTTGCTCCAGCTCCTGGCGCAGCTGTCGCGAGCGCGGGTCGACAAACACCAGTGCCTTGGCGCGAATGCTCAACGGGCTTTTTTCAGCGTCGGGAAAGGTCAGCAAGGGCTGACCGAAAGACTCATGCAAACTCATGGCAGACTCCCGCCCAGAACCGCCAGGAGACGGGGGCGTTTAAATAATAAAGAGGTTCAAGCGCGGCGCAGGGCGTGATGTTCCATGCGGTTTTGCAGGCGATACAGGTAGGCAAAACCCTGCTCCCAACGATGGTGACCAGACTTCACATTGATGTGCCCGGCACCCGCCAGAATCCCCGCTTCGGCGCCCCAGTTTCGTGCCAATTCAAGCGCCCGTGGAGCGCTGACAGCGGCATCGTTGTCGGAACTCACCACCTGGCTCGGGAACGGCAGCAGGTGCGTCGGAATCGGTGCAAAGTTACGCAACGCAGGCACGCAGGCCGGGCGCTCGACGTCGGCAGGCGCCACCAGCAAGGCCCCGCGAACCTGACGCAACGCCTGCAACGGCGCAGTAGCCGCCCAATGGGCCACGGTGATGCAACCCAGGCTGTGGGCGATCAGGATCACCGGCGTGCTGTCGGCATCGATCGCTTCGGCCAGCGCCGCGACCCAATCCTCGCGACGCGGCGTCAGCCAGTCGGCCTGCTCTACCCGTGCGCTGTTCGGCAGGCTGTTCTGCCAATGGCTTTGCCAATGATCCTCTGGCGATCCTTGCCAGCCCGGCACAATCAGGTAGCGAATTGACTCGTTGCGCATGGGGAGCTCTCCTGTGCGTGTCTGTTCCTGGTCGAGTATAGGGAGGGGATTTATATTCGCTAAGGAATAAGAAGCTATTTATTAAGATCTATATCGAATATAAAACTGATATTCCTGTGGGAGCGAGCCTGCTCGCGATGGGGCCGTGCCAGTCAACATTGATGCCCGCTGACACTCCGCTATCGCGAGCAGGCTCGCTCCCACAGGGATTGTGTTTTGCTTTCAGAAAAAAAAGGGGCCGCACCCTGCCAAGGAGACGGCCCCGGAAATCGAAAATCTGTTAACCCGCGGTAATCGCCGACAGCTCGGCACTCTCAAATGTTTAACACGGACAGGTTGCGGTTCAATGAATCGATCTGCCTGCGCCTGCCCCCCCACGACCGCTTCGATGGATGAATCATTGCTTCAATGGCTTATTTCCGAAAGTAATGCTTTATGCTTTGCATAGATCAATACAGAATAACAAAGTCTGTATCTCCTACTAACCCTGGAATCAAAGGGCTACAGAGCAATACAGTGAATGCCATGCTTTTGCAGGCACTGAAACTACTCGGAGAACGCATGGTTTTTCGAGAGAGAACAGGAGCGTTGCGACTATCCAAGCGGCAGGATCAAATATAAAAGCCAGGAAACCACGCCGACTAAAACAGCCAAAACCTATAAACGTCGACTGATTAAAAATCAAAAAACACAAACCAGCCGCCCGCACTTTTTACAGGCGGGCAGCCGGGGAGCATTGATCGTGAAGTTTATTGTTTGACGAACTCGCCAGCCAAGCCTACTACATCACCGTCGAAGTTATTGCGAGAACCAAAAGCCTTGAGTTTTGAGTAATTATGATCGGGCGAGAAGAGTGTCCACGCCTGATAACCAGTGCCATCGTTAAGGGCTGCGATCGTGATGATGGTTGGCTGGCCTGTGCTGTTCTGGAAGTGGTAGTGCCCAAAACTGATATCATAATTCACACCGTTCTGGCTCAATTTACCACTGAAGGATCCATTCGAATCATTGCCATCAGTAATAACCAGTTTGGCGCCAGCGTTGGCATTTACATAAGTTCCGTTAATACTCGACATGATAGATTTCCTTTGCCGTGAAATAAGCTTCATCCAATGAGTGCAAGTTCTCTCCTGAAAACTCACGAAAAAGAGCATGGCCGGATATTCATTTATTGTCTACGCGAAATCAGCCCGTGCTAGAACGAAAACGCTATAGTCACTGTACAAACCATTCATAACTTATTCTTCGAACACGTCCGCTTATTGCCGTTCGCGCTAAGCAATTAGACTTTAAAACTTCCATTAAACGTCATAACGACCAATCTACGCCTGGGCTTCCCGCACCGCTTCGGTTGCCTGCTGCGCCTTGCGCACAAACCGGTTCGCCCGTCCAAACGTGCCGAAATCATTGAAGCGCACACCCATCTCACGCATCACCTTATGCGCCACCGGCACGGTCAGTTGGCGGATATAAAATGGCTCTTTGACCACAAAGTGATGGATGCCATGGCTGCTGCCGAAGTTGAAGCAGAATGCCTGCAACGGCCACATCCACCAGGGGTTCAGCACCTGGGTCTGCTGGATCACGTTGCCTGGCTCGATATCGCCGTAGTAATGCATGTTCGAGCTGACGAAGTGCAGGCAAAAGGTGCGCAGCACGTTCGGGCCGATGATCACCACGGCAGCGATATCAATCACCTGCATCACCGACAGCGTGCTCGCCGACCACTCCACCGAGGTGCCCAGCAAAGACGCTATGCCGTTGGCCGCGTGGAAACCGAGAAACAGGTACCACGCGCCCCAGTGCACCAGCGCCAATGGCGCGTAAACCTTCAAAGAGCGCTTGATGATGCTGAATTTATGCGCCCAGGTCTTGGCCCGCAGCATGCGGATGAACGCCGACATCACGTTGTCACCGACCATCAGCAAACGGGCGATGCCCCACGGCTCGCCGTTGGTGATCGCACGCTCTTCCATGTCGGCTTCGCTGCCGGACACCTTGTGGTGGTTGAGGTGCAGATGACGGCGGATCCATGGGTTGATGGTGCTTGGCCGCGCCAGCCAGACCAACCCCATCATCAGGTTGTGCGGCAGGCGTTGCTTGCGAAAATACATGCTGTGGATCAGGTCGTGTTCCAGCTCATGGGTCAGCGAGGCGAAAAACGCATTCAGCAGCAAACACGCCCACCAGGCCATGTGTCCGGTCATGTAGAGCGCCGCCGAACCGGTCATCCCGGCCAGGGCGAAGGCCAGAATGCCCACGCCCAAGGCGTCCTGATGATTGAGAATCGGGTAGCGTTTACGCAGTTCGACACCGCGGGCGAGCACCACTTCACGAATGTGTGCAGATCGTTGTTGTGCATTCAGGCGTTCAGGACTTGCAGAAGTACCGTACATGCTTCCATCCTTTAGTTATTGATGTTCGCATCCTGCCCTGTGCGATTGCTTCGGGCGTTAGCTGTGAACGCCAACCTGTTGACCGGAAGCGCCAATCATCATGATTGAACCCACCTCCCTCGCCAGCTGGACCCGCGCATTGCGCAAACAACTCGACGCCCTCGGCCTCGACAGCAACGCGCTGTGCCTGCAAGCCGGGCTCGACCCGCAACTGATGGACGACCCGAACGCCCGCTATCCGTTATCGGCCACCACCCGACTGTGGGAACTGGCCGTTGAGGTCAGCGGCGACCCGGCGATTGGTTTGCGGGTATCGCGATTCGTCAGTCCAACCACCTTCCACGCGCTGGGTTATGCGTTGGTGGCCAGCGGCAGTCTGCGCGAGGTGTTCGAGCGCATCGTGCGGTATCACCAGGTCATCAGCGACGCCTTGGACCTGGAACTGACCCGTGGCAAAGATCGTTATTGCTTCACCCTCAAGGTGCCTGAAGGCAGCCCGGCGCCAGCACGGGAAGCGATCGACGCCTTCGCCGCGATCTACGTGCGCACCTGTCGCAACCGTCTGGGCCGGGACTACGCGCCGCTGGCGGTGTACCTGCGTCGCCCGGAACCGGCCGACCCGAAACAATGGCACGCAGTGTTCCGCGCGCCGATCTTCTTTGCCGCTGACGAAGACCGGCTGGAGTTTTCCATCGAAGACTTCGAAAGCCATCTGGATGACGCCAACCCGGAACTCGCCGAACACAACGAAACCGTACTCAAGCGCGCCCTGACGCAGCTGCGCCTGCTGACCTGGGAGCGCAAGGTGCTCGATGCCATCGAAGCACAACTGCCGGAAGGCGAACCCAGCGCCGAACGTATCGCCGAGACCTTGCACTTGAGTTTGCGCAGCCTGCAACGGCACCTGGCGGACGAAGGCTGCCGGTTCGATACATTGCTCAATGAGTGTCGTGAGAATCTGGCACTGCAGCACTTGCGAGACCCGCAGTGCTCGCTGAGCGAAATCAGCTATCTGCTCGGGTTTGCCGACACCAGCAGCTTCAGCCGCGCCTTCAAACGCTGGACCGGGATGACGCCGGGGCAGTTTCGGGATGGGTTGCGGTAAAGCTTCGGGATTTGCGCCGGTTTTGCTGGCCTCATCGCGGGCAAGCCCGCTCCCACAGGAATAGCGTCAACTTTGTGGGAGCGAGCCTGCTCGCGATAGCCATTGAACAGGCACTAAAAAACCATCGCTCTCTTACCGCCCCCGATCACGGCGTAGCAACTTGCGCACCCGCGCCACCAGCTCGCTCACGGCGAACGGCTTGAGCAGGTAGTCATCCTCATGCAGCTCCAACCCGCGCAGCCGGTCTTCAATACCATCGTGGGTGGTCAGGAACAGCACCGGCGTTGCACCGAGCTGGCGGATCTGTTGCAACAGCTGCCAACCGTTGAGGCCGGGCAGCATCACATCGAGAATGATCAAATCGTACTCACCCGCTTCGATGAAGCGTCGCCCGGCCATGCCGTTGTCCGCCACATCCACTGCATAACCGGCTTCGCTCAGGCCTTGGGCCAGATGTTTCGCGGTCTCGGGTTCGTCTTCCACTAACAGCAAACGCATGGCACACCTCGAATAATCATCACCACAGGCTAGGCGCCTTGGTGCACAAAGCCCATCACTAACGGGTATTTCGGATGAGGTGACGGGTTCAAACACCCGCCATCGCCCGCAACCGCCCTGCATCGAGGATCTCGATCTCGCCATAACTCAGGTTGAGAATGCCCTGGCTCTCCAGGTCTTTCAGGATCTGGTTGGTGGTCTGCCGCGACAGCGAAAGCAGCAACGCCAACTGCTCCTGTGGCAGTTGCAAAGTACGGCGTGCCGGTTCGATCTCACCATAGCCGTCGGCGATCATCAGCAAGCGGTGCGCCACGCGGGCCGGGGCCGGCAGCAAGGTCAGCTGTTCGAGATTGATGAACGTCAGGCGCAATTTATGGCTCATCAGCAAAGCCAGCTGTCGCCAATAGTGTGGCTGTTCTTCGAGCATACCGAGCAGCGCTGCCTGCGGTACGTGCAACAAAATGCAGTGGCCCACGCCATAGGCGTCATGGGTGCGTGGCTGGCCATCGAACAGACTGATTTCACCGAACCAGTGCGGCGGCTCGATCAGGCTCAACAACGCCTCCTTGCCCTGCTCACTCACGGCGCCCACGCGCATCGCACCTTCGAGCACTGCGTACAGACCACACGGCGGATCGCCGCGCTTGAACAGCCGTTGCCCCGGCGACAGCCGCCGCACGCGGGCCAGGGACAGCAGACTATCCTGTAACAAGGACGGCAAATGGCTGAACCATTGCCCCTTCATCAGGCGTGACCGCCAGGCCTGCATATCCATGAAAACTCCAAGATGATTGTCGTCTGGCTGACAGAGCAACGACGGACCGCAGGGCATGATCGAGATCCCTACAGGAGGAATAACAATGAAAAGCCTCGTTGACCACCTCAGTCAATACGCCGCGTACCACCGTGACCCGCGCAACATCGCCAGCCACTTCATTGGCATTCCGCTGATCGTGGTCGCCGTCGCGGTGTTGCTGTCACGGCCAGGATGGCCGGTGGCCGGGCTCTGGCTGACTCCTGCGGTGCTATTGGCACTGGCGTCGGCGTGGTTCTATTTGCGCCTGGAAATACGCCTTGGCGGGGTGATGACAGTGCTGCTGGGCCTGTCCGTTTGGCTAGGCCAGATTCTCGCAGCGCACGGTACTCTGCTCTGGTTGAGCAGCGGCATCGCGATGTTTGTGGTCGGCTGGGCGATTCAGTTTGTCGGCCATCATTACGAAGGACGCAAACCGGCGTTTGTCGACGATGTGACTGGGTTGATCGTCGGGCCGTTGTTTGTGGTGGCGGAATTGGCGTTTTTGCTGGGGTTGCGGCGTGAGCTGAAAGAGCAGATCGAGGCGCGGGTTGGTGGAGTGCGGATCAATCGGAAACGTGCTGCGGCGTAGGACGCCATCGCGAGCAGGCTCGCTCCCACAGGGTTTTCGGTTGACCACAGGATTTGTGGTCAGCACCGGTCCATTGTGGGAGCGAGCCTGCTCCGGGCGGCGTTCCGACGATGCTCTTAGAGGTTGGCGACTTTCTGCCAGACCTTGGGCTTGAAGAACAGCGTCTCGCCCTTGGCCAGCCCGGTCAGGCTGTCGTGATCCTTCACCACTTCAGCTTCGATCAGTTCGCTCTGGCCTTCGACCTTCAAGGTGATGCGGGTGGTCGCACCCAGCGGACGGATATCGCGTACTTGCGCCGCGTGATGGTCCTCCAGTTCGGTGCGCGACAGCGACACTTCGTGAGGGCGGAACAGCACATGATTGTCGTCGCCCAGATGCAGGCGGTTCGAATCACCGAGGAAGTGGTAGACGAAATCGCTGGCCGGGTTTTCGTAGACATCGCCCGGTGAACCGATCTGCTCGATCACGCCCTTGTTCATCACCACGATGCGATCGGCCACT
Source organism: Pseudomonas sp. 05N36 (assembly GCF_056397385.1). NCBI lineage: Bacteria > Pseudomonadati > Pseudomonadota > Gammaproteobacteria > Pseudomonadales > Pseudomonadaceae > Pseudomonas > Pseudomonas sp. 05N36. The sequence goes on from NZ_JBFTNH010000013.1 coordinate 77,751, forward strand.
TCCATCGCCTCTTCCTGGTCGTGGGTCACGAATACCGAGGTCAGGTTGATGTCTTCGTGCAGCCGCGCCAGCCAGCGCCGCAGCTCTTTACGAACCTTGGCATCCAGCGCGCCGAAAGGTTCGTCGAGCAGCAAGACTTTCGGCTCGACCGCCAAGGCACGGGCCAAGGCGATGCGCTGGCGCTGACCACCAGAGAGTTGTTCCGGATAACGATCCGACAGCCAATCCAGTTGCACCATGTTCAGCAGCTCATGGACTTTGACCGCGATCTGGCTTTCGCTCGGACGCTGGTTTTTCGGTTTCATGCGCAGGCCAAACGCGACGTTGTCGAACACGGTCATGTGGCGGAACAAGGCGTAGTGCTGGAACACAAAGCCGACGTTGCGATCACGCACGTCGTGGCCGGAGACGTCTTCGCCATGGAACACGATGCTGCCGGCGTCCGGGGTTTCCAGGCCGGCGATGATCCGCAGCAAAGTGGTTTTGCCGCAGCCGGACGGGCCAAGCAAAGCCACCAGCTCGCCGCTCTGGATGTCCAGGTTGATGCTGTTCAGCGCCTTGAACGCGTTGAAGTTCTTGCTGACGTTACGGACTTCGATCGACATGAGTTATTCCTCCGCGGCGCTGGCGCGCAGGTGGTTAATACGGTTTTCGCTCCACTGCTTGAGCAGCAGGATGAAGAGCGCCAGGATCAGCAACAGGCTCGCAACGGCAAACGCGGCGACATGGTTGTATTCGTTGTAGAGGATCTCGACGTGCAGCGGCAGGGTGTTGGTCACCCCGCGAATGTGCCCGGACACCACCGACACCGCACCGAATTCACCCATCGCCCGCGCGGTACACAGCACCACGCCGTAGATCAGGCCCCACTTGATGTTCGGCACGGTCACGTGCCAGAACATCTGCCAGCCGTTGGCACCCAGCAACCGCGCAGCTTCCTCTTCCTGCGTGCCCTGCTCCTGCATCAACGGGATCAGCTCACGCGCCACAAACGGCACGGTGACGAAAATCGTCGCCAGCACGATGCCCGGCAAGGCGAAGACGATCTGGATATCGTGGTCCTGCAGCCATGGACCAAAAATCCCCTGGGCACCGAACATCAGCACGTAGACCAGACCGGCGATCACCGGCGATACCGAGAACGGCAAGTCGATCAGGGTCACCAGCATGCTCTTGCCACGGAACGAGTATTTGCTCACGCACCAGGCCGCGCTGACGCCGAACACCAGGTTCAACGGCACCGAAATCAGCACCGCAATGACGGTCAGCTTCAAGGCCGACAAGGCATCGGGTTCAAAGATCGCGGTGAAAAACGCACCGAGGCCAAGCTTCAGGCCCTGGGACACCACGATGAACAGCGGCAGCAGCAGGAACAGCGCAAAAATCAGCCAGCCAAGGCCGATCAGAATCCGCCGTGAAACGGCGCTGCCACGGCGCGCAGCATTGGCCGAAGACGCAGCGGCAATAGACGATTGGGACATTTTCCGCGCCTCCTTATGGGGTTTCGATGCGCCGCTGCAACAAGTTGATCAGCAGCAACAGGACGAAGGAAACCACCAGCATGAGCACGCCAATGGAGGTAGCGCCGGTGTAATCGTATTGGTCGAGCTTGACCATGATCAGCAACGGCAGGATTTCAGTTTTCATCGGCATGTTGCCGGCGATGAAAATCACCGAGCCGTACTCACCGACGCCACGGGCAAACGCCAGAGCAAAACCGGTCAGCCACGCAGGCAGCAACGCCGGCATCAGAATGTAACGGAACACCTGCAACGGCTTGGCGCCCAGGCACGCGGCGGCCTCTTCGATCTCCCGCGGGATGTCGGCCAGTACCGGCTGCACCGTACGCACCACGAACGGCAGCGTGACGAAGGTCAGCGCCAGGGTGATGCCGAGCGGTGTGTAGGCGATCTTGAACCCCAGGTCCGCGGCGAACTGCCCGACCAGACCGGTCGGCGTGTACAACGCCGTCAGCGCAATACCGGCCACGGCCGTCGGCAATGCGAACGGCAGGTCGATCATCGCGTCGATGATCTTGCGTCCGGGGAAGGTGTAACGCACCAGCACCCAGGCCAGCAACGTGCCGATGATGCCGTTGATGATCGCGGCATACAGCGCGGTGCCGAAACTGAGCTGCAACGCCGCCAGCACCCGTGGCGCCGAGATGATTGCCCAGAACTGATCCCAGGTGAGTTGAGCGGCATGCACGAACATCGCCGCCAAAGGTATGAGCACAATCAGACTGAGGTACACCAAGGTGTAGCCCAGCGTCAGCCCGAAGCCGGGTATGACGGGGGAGATACGACGCGACATAAAAGTCCCTGGTTGAGAACGCATCAATGTGGGAGCGAGCCTGCTCGCGAAAGCGGAGTATCAGACGACATGAATGTTGACTGATATCCCCCTCTTCGCGAGCAGGCTCGCTCCCACAGATATGTGCCTGAGCATCAGGCTAGTGGTGAGTCAGGTTACTGCGCCTGATAGATCTGGTCGAACACGCCACCGTCATTGAAGAATTTCGGCTGGGCGGATTTCCAGCCACCGAAATCCTTGTCGATGGTCACCAGCTCCAGGGTCGGGAACTGTTTGGCGTACTTGGCGGCCACGTCCTTGTCACGCGGGCGGTAGAAGTTTTTCGCAGCAATTTCCTGACCCGCCGGGCTGTACAGGTGCTTGAGGTAGGCTTCGGCGATTTGCTCGTTACCCTTCTTCTCGGCGTTCTTGTCGACGACCGCCACAGGTGGTTCGGCGAGGATCGACAGCGAAGGCACGACGATATCGAACTTGTCAGCGCCGCCCTGTTCTTTCAGCGCCAGGAAGGCTTCGTTTTCCCAGGCCAGCAACACGTCACCCTGGCCGTTGTTGACGAAGGTAATGGTCGAACCGCGAGCGCCGGTGTCGAGTACCGGGACGTGCTTGAACAGAGTCTGCACGTACTCTTTGGCCTTGGCTTCGTTACCGCCGTTGGCTTTCAGGCCATAGGCCCAGGCCGCGAGGAAGTTCCAGCGCGCACCGCCGGAGGTTTTCGGGTTCGGGGTGATCACTTCAACACCGTTTTTGGTCAGGTCGCCCCAGTCCTTGATGCCTTTGGGGTTGCCCTTGCGCACCAGGAACACGATGGTCGAGGTATACGGCGTGCTGGCGTCCGGCAGGCGCTTTTGCCAGTCGGCCGGCAGGGTCTTGCCGAGTTTGGCGATTTCGTCGATGTCACCGGCCAGGGCCAGGGTCACCACGTCGGCCCGCAGACCATCAATCACCGCCCGGCCCTGTTTGCCCGAACCACCGTGGGATTGCTGGATCTTCACGTTGTCGCCAGCGTGCTCTTTCTTCCAGAAATTGATGAACTCGGCGTTGTAGTCCTGATACAGCTCGCGGGTCGGGTCGTACGACACGTTGAGCAGTTCGTAATCCTTGGCAACCGCGACACCTGTAAAAATAGCGCTGGCCAGAGCGGCCAAAGCGTAACGGCGAATCGACGACATGGTGCAGCTCCTGAATTCTTTTGTGTTGGCTGTTCTTATGGTTTTCCGGAATCGGGTTGCCCGTTGAGTAGTGCTTCAGCTCGGCTTGTTGCCTGGGTTCTGCAAACGGAATTTCTCTTTGCGTTCGATCTGTACCACCTGCGCGTTGTGCACGGTGATCTCCACTGCCCCAAAGCGCAGATCGCGCAATGCGCTCTGGATCTCGCGCAAAATGGTGGCTTCGTCCTGGCCGTCAACGCTACGTAGAGATGCGCTCATGGTGCTGCTCCTTCAATGAGATGTGCCTGGCAGTGGCGGCACTGCTTACGGCGTGAGGGCAATAGTAGAGAGGCGCAGATATTCTTAAAAATACTATTTAAGAATGTTTATATAACTGAAAGACCGATCGTTCCCACGCGGACTGTTATTGATCGCGAAGGGACGCTCTGCGTCCCGGGCGGCGTTACCCACGCAGAGCGTGGGAGCGATCAGTGCTGAAAAATCACTGGCGCTCGCGTCCAGTCCAGCTCATGCGCCGGCATCGGTCGACCAAACCAGTAACCCTGGCCCAGATCACAACCCTGCTCGAGCAAAAACGCCGCCTGCTCGACCTGCTCGATGCCTTCGGCCTGCACCTGCATGCCCATGCTTTGCGCGAGGGCGATGATCACTTGAACGATCGCCGCATCGTCCTCATCCAACGGCAGGCCAGCGACAAAGCCCTGGTCGATCTTGAGTTTCTGCACCGGCAGACGCTTGAGCCGCAGCAACGATGAATAACCGGTACCAAAGTCATCGATGGCCAGCCGCACGCCCAGTTCGCGCAGACGATGCATTTGTTCCAGCGCGACTTCCGGATCTTCCATCACTGCGCTTTCGGTCACTTCCAGTTCCAGGCACGCCGGGTCCAGTCCTGTGTCGTGCAGCACCTGGGCAACCCGCTCAAACAGTTCACGCCGGGCAAACAGGCGGGTAGAAACGTTCACCGCAACAAACGACAACACCACCCCGGCGTTCTGCCAGGCACGCATCTGCTGACAGGCCTGTTGCATCACCCAGGCATCAATCTCGGCGATCAACCCGGTGCGTTCGGCAATCGGAATGAACTCCCCCGGCGGCACCAACCCGCGCTGCGGATGTTGCCAGCGAACCAGCGCTTCAACGCCGATCAAACGGCAGGTCGTGAGGTCGTGCACCGGCTGGTAGTACACCCGCAACTCCTGCTGCTCCAGTGCGCGGCGCAACTCGAAGGCCATCTCGACCCGGTGCTGGGCGTGGGCGGTCAACTCCTCGGTGTACAAGGCATAACCGTCGCGCCCCGAACTCTTGGCCTTGAACAACGCCGAATCGGCATTGCGCAGCAATTGTTCGGCGCTCAGCGCGTCGCTGGGGAACAGGCTGATACCGACACTGGCGTTGATGAACAACGGGTGAGCACCCATGACAAATGGCTCTTTCAGACCCTCAATGATCCGCTGTGCCAACGCGGCCGCCTGCACCACTTGCGGACAGTTCTCGGCCAGCACGGCAAACTCGTCGCCGCCCAAACGCGCCAATGTAATACCGGGGCCAAACATGCCTTGCAGACGCACTGCCACCGCTTTGAGCAATTGATCGCCAACGTTATGCCCGAGGCTGTCGTTGATCATCTTGAAATGGTCCAGATCGATCATCAGCAACGCAGATCCACGCTTGTGGATCTGCGCCGAGGCCAGCGCCTGCTCGACGCGATCGCTGAACAGCAGACGATTGGGCAGGTCGGTCAGCGGGTCGTGGTGCGCCAGATGCGCGAGTTCGTGCTCGGAGTTCTTGATTGCGCTGATGTCGGAAAACACCGCCACATAGTGGCTGAGCTGGCTATCGTCATCGTGAATGACCCGGATGGTCTGCCATTGCGGATAAATTTCACCACTTTTGCGCCGGTTCCAGATCTCGCCGCTCCATTCGCGGGTGCGGTTCAGGCTCTGGAACATCGCTTGATAGAAATCCGACGGATGATGGCCGGACTTGAACAGGCTGGGCCTCTGGCCCAACACCTCTTCGGCCTGATAACCGGTGATGTCCATAAAGGCCCGATTGACGTGGACGATCACCCCCTGGCGGTTAGTGACCAATACCCCTTCTCGCGTGCAATCGAACACCGCCTGCGCCTGGCGCAATCGTGCGCGATCTTCGTTTCGCTGGCGTAATTTGGCGCCGACTCCGAGAAAACACAGCAAACGAGCCCGGGCGATGAAGATAAACCCAGCGCTAAGTACCACCCAGACATAACCGTTGATCAGTTGCCATCGCTGAAGATCAGCGGATTCATCGAATAAATTGGTTAATAAATAACCAGTGAATTTCAGCCAAACGACAGAAAACACCAAGTAGAGCAGCGCTGCACGCAGGGCATCGCGATAAGAAGCAGACATTCGGTCATCCATGGCCTTACAAAAAAGGTTGGAATTATAGATTAAAGAAACATCCAGCCACTCTTATCTGAAAGCGCGACTGGTTTTATCTGTGTGCTGAGTGATAATGCGCCAGCTGTTTTTTTCTTTATCGAGGGCCATACAGCCTATGTGGTACGAAGGTTTACTCGGCTTGTCGCCCTGGCAACTGGTGGCAGTCACCCTGTTAATGACCCACATCACCATCGTGGGCGTCACGGTTTATCTGCATCGTTATTCAGCACACCGCTCCCTTGAGCTCAATGCGGGTCTTAAACACTTTTTCCGCTTCTGGCTGTGGCTGACCACGGCGCAGAACACCCGCGAGTGGACTGCCATCCACCGCAAGCATCACGCCAAATGCGAAACCGTCGACGACCCGCACAGCCCGGTGATCAAAGGCCTGTCCACGGTCTTGCGCAAAGGTGCCGAGCTGTACCGCGCCGAAGCGGAGAACCCCGAAACCCTGCGCATTTACGGCAAGAACTGCCCTGAAGACTGGATCGAACGCAACCTCTACAGCCGTTATCCGCTGCTGGGTGTGGCGATCATGGCCGTCATCGACCTGCTGCTGTTCGGCACCATCGGCATCACCGTCTGGGCCATCCAGATGATGTGGATCCCGGTCTGGGCCGCTGGCGTGGTCAATGGCCTGGGCCATGCCATTGGCTACCGCAACTTCGAATGCCGTGATGCGGCGACCAATCTGGTGCCCTGGGGCATTCTGATCGGCGGTGAAGAACTGCATAACAACCATCACACCTACCCTAACTCGGCAAAACTGTCGGTGAAGAAATGGGAATTCGACCTCGGCTGGGCGTGGATCCAGGTCTTCAGCTTCCTGCGCCTGGCCAAGGTTCAGCGGGTTGCGCCGATCGCCCACCGCGTCGAAGGCAAAGGCAGCCTGGACATGGACACCGCCATGGCGATCCTCAACAACCGCTTCCAGATCATGGCCCAGTACCGCAAGCTGGTGATCGGTCCGCTGGTCAAGCAAGAGCTGGAAAAGGTCGACCATTCGGTTCGCCACCAATTCCATCGCGCCAAGCGCCTGCTCTCGCGTGAAACCAGCCTGCTGGATGACAAGCACCATGTGCGCATCCAGACCATGCTCGAGCACAGCCACGCACTGAAGGTAATTTACGAGAAACGCCTGGCCTTGCAGCAGATCTGGATCAAGACCAGCTCAAATGGCCACGACATGCTGGCGGCCATCAAGGATTGGGTCCACGAAGCCGAAGCCAGTGGTATTCAATCGCTGCGCGACTTCGCCCACCAGTTGAAAACCTACTCGCTGCGCCCTGCCTGACCCTGTGGCGAGCGAGCTTGCTCGCGCTCGAATGCAGAGCATTCGCAATCCTGGCGACACGTTTTAACTGACAAAACGCAGTCGCCAGATTGGGGCGGTATACCGCCCAGCGGGAGCAAGCTCCCTCGCCACAAAAAGCGGGAACTAAGCTTCAAATCCCCTATCTCAAAGAGCACTTCGCCATCCAGGCGGGCTTTGTTGTGGCCGCTATCGAACTTGCGGCACGCCCTTTGAGAGTTGTGCCGATGGTCAATAAGAACCCGGAAGACCTGCCCTACCCACAGTGGCCCGAGGCCGCACAAACCTTGATGGCCTTGATGCATGCCCAAGGCGAAGTTGCACGCCTGAGCGAGCGTGAGCAGTTGTTCAGCTCGTTGCTGGTCAGCGTCAACGCCATCCTCTGGGCTTTCAACTGGGAAACACGTCAGGTGCTGTACGTCAGCCCGGCCTATGAACGGATTTTCGGTCGCTCCACCGACCTGCTGCTGGCTGACTATCGCCAGTGGCGCGACAGCGTTTACCCGGACGATCTGGACTACGCCGAACGCAGCCTGGCCCAAGTGCTGGAAAACGGCGCCGTTGAAGACCGCGAATACCGAATCATCACCGCCGATAGCCAGGTGCGCTGGCTCAGCGACAAGTGCTTCATCAATCGTCAGGCCGAACCCGGGCAACCGTTGATCGTGGTCGGTTTGGCCGAGGACATTACCGAAAAGAAGCAGCTGGAAACCGAGCTGCAACGCCTCGCCAGCACCGATGTGCTGACCCAAAGCAGCAACCGTCGACACTTCTTCGAATGCGCCAGCCGTGAGTTCGAACAGGCCCGCCTGCAAGGTTCATCGCTGGCGTTTCTGTTGCTGGATATCGATGACTTCAAACTCATCAACGATACATACGGCCATCAGCAAGGCGACCAGGTGCTGCAACAGCTCGCCGAATGCGGGCGCGCTGCATTGCGCCGTGGTGACCTGTTCGGGCGCATTGGCGGTGAAGAGTTTGCAGCGGTATTCCCCGGCTGCGCGCCAGAGATGGCGAGGCAAGTCGCCGAGCGCCTGCAACGGGAAATCCAGCGTTTGAGTTTCAGCCATGACGGGCAGACCTTCAGCATCACCGTCAGCCAGGGCCTGACCAGCCTCACGGCTGAAGATGCGACCGTCGACAGCCTCTACACCCGCGCCGACGCCGCGATGTATCGAGCCAAACGCCAGGGCAAGAACCGGATCATCTCCGGCTGACAGGCTCAACACCGTCCCCTTGTGGGAGCGAGCCTGCTCCGGGCGGCGATCCGACGATGGCGGACTGTCTGCCAACATCAATGGTGAATGTCAGCACCTCATCGCGAGCAGGCTCGCTCCCACAGGGTTTGTGTCAGGCTTACTTTTTGCGTAGGCGCATCAATTCCGGCAGGCCGATTTTCAGCAGGCGCGCCGTTCGGCTTTTGGCCAGCTCTTCAACGCCTTCATGCTCGGTCAGGCGAGCGAGTTGCGCCGCCAGGTTCATCACCAGCGCTTCACGGGAATACACCCCGCCACCGAGCTGATAGACCGCTGCAATCAGCTCTCGCAACTCCAACGGAAGCCGCCAGCGAGTACGCAACGCCGAACCATAGGCCGCGCCAAATTCAGCCAGCGCGTCGCCGACTTCTTCCAGTTCGTCCAGTTCGCCTCCCGCCTGTATCCACTCCTGCAAGCAACGTAACAGCGCCAGATCGCCGAGGCGATGGAGCATACCGGCGCAATAGCAACGCTCCTGATCAAGATCGAGCAAGCGCGCCAGGGTCCGCCCGTATTCGGCGGTGTGCAGTGACAGCTCCCAGTAACGCTCGGCGTAATCGGCCAGGCACGGATCACTCAACTTCGCACTGCGCTTGAGGGCCAGGCCAACGATCAGGTTCATGCTTTGCCCGGTGCCCAGGCGGTTCAAGGCCTGGGACACGGTCTGCACGGTATCGCCAAGGTGCTGCGAGGCGCTGTTGGCGGCGGCGATCAACACGGCAGTGATCTGCGGGTCAGTGCGCACTTCTTCTTCCAGCAGCTTCAGATCGAGGCCATTGGGGTTCAGGCTGCGCTTGACCGCCAGTTGCACATCTGTGAGCAACGGCGCGCCGTCCGCCAACTCACGCCGACGCTCAAGAAAGGTCGATAAGGTCATGCCGGGCGCCAGCGTCGGAACGTCACAGGAAACCGTCTGGCCGGCGCTCAGGAGCAAGTCCTGCAGGCGCTGAGTCAGACCTTCCATGTTCAAGGGCTTGGTCAGATAGGCCGTCGGGGCCAGCGGCAATACCTCGCGCACGCTGGCGCTGTCGTTGCGGCTGCTCATCAGAATGAACGGCAACACCGGGTTACGTCGCCGCTGACGCACGCTGCGCAGCAAACCCAGGCCATCGACACCGGAAAGCTCCCAATCGGCGATCACCAGGTCATAGGGATGTTCACTCAACAACTCCAGCGCCTGCTGGCCATCAGCGCACAGATCCAGTCGCGCATCACAGCGTACGTGCAGCAACACCTGCTTGAGCAGGTCTCGAGACCAAGGGTCAGCCTCGGCGATCAGCACTCGCGGTACAGCCGGTAAATCAACAGCGGTCATCAGTTCACTCCGAGACAATGCTTGCACCTTAGACAATGCTGGCCATTCGATACAGCGCAAAAGCCGCCGATGTGTTTCAAGTGACAAAAAAAACCCGCCGAAGCGGGTTTTTTGTCGATCAGGTCACACTGCGCAATCAGAGCTCGGAGAAGCACTCTTCCATGATCGCCAGACCTTTATCCAATTGCTCGTCCGGTGCAGTCAGCGGCACCAGTACACGCAACACGTTGCCGTAAGTGCCGCACGACAGCAGGATCAGACCCTTGTCGCGGGCCTTGGCCACGACTTTGGCGACGGCTGCAGCGTTAGGCTTGTGGCTGTCGCCGTTTTCGAACAGTTCAACCGCGATCATCGCACCCAGGGCACGCACTTCACCGATCACCGGATACTTGGCCTGGATGGCTTTGAGGCCAGTAACCAGACGCTCGCCGACCGCTTTGCAGCGATCCAGCAGGTGCTCTTCTTCGAACACTTCCATCACCGCCAGCGCAGCGGCGCAAGCGATCGGGCTACCGGCGTAAGTGCCACCCAGGCCGCCTGGAGCGATGGCGTCCATGTATTCAGCCTTGCCGCACACACCGGCCAGCGGGAAGCCGCCAGCGATGGATTTGGCGAAGGTGGTCAGGTCGGCTGCAACGCCCATCTGTTCCATGGCGAAGAAGGTACCGGTACGGCCAGCGCCGGTTTGCACTTCGTCCGCGATCAACAGAATGCCGTGCTGGTCGCACAGGGCACGCAGGCGCTTCATAAACTCTTTCGGTGCAACGTAGAAACCACCTTCGCCCTGAACCGGCTCGATGATGATTGCAGCGATGTCACGCGGCTCGGCGTCGTTCTTGAAGATGCGCTCGATGCTGGCGATCGAATCGTCGATGCTCACGCCATGCAGTTCGTTCGGGTACAACGCGCGGAAGATGCCGCCTGGCATCAGGCCCATGCCGGCCGAGTAAGGCACGACTTTACCGGTCAGGCCCAGGGTCATCATGGTGCGACCGTGGTAAGCGCCGGTGAAGGCAATCACGCCGGCACGGCCAGTGGCGGCGCGAGCGATCTTGATGGAGTTTTCCACGGCTTCGGAACCGGTGGTCACCAGCAGGGTTTTCTTGGCGAAATCACCTGGAACCTTGGCGTTGATTTTTTCGCACAGCTCTACGTACGGTTCGTAAGCCAGCACCTGGAAGCAGGTGTGAGTCAGTTTGTTCAGTTGCTCGGTCACGGCTGCGATGACTTTCGGGTGCAGGTGACCGGTGTTCAGCACAGCGATACCGCCGGCGAAGTCGATGAACTCGCGACCTTCAACGTCGGTCACGGTGGAGTTCTTCGCGTGGTCGGCGAAGATCGGGTGAATCTGGCCAACACCGCGTGGTACAGCGGCTTCGCGGCGTTTCATCAGGGATGCGTTGGTTTTGCTCATAAAGTCCTCATTCGCCGCTCATCGGTCGGCGTGGTCCAAGGAATACGTGGCGGGGAGGCAACTACGGCAGCATGCGATGATCGACTGCCACAGCTTTCCCGGCCACCGAGAAATAACGTTTGAAGCCCGCAAAGGGACAGCGCTCTCGTGCCCTTTGCGTTTAATTCCTTACCCGATCAGATGCCCAGGCAGAGGTATTTGATTTCCAGGTAATCTTCGATGCCGTACTTGGAGCCTTCACGGCCCAGGCCCGAGGCCTTGATGCCGCCGAACGGCGCGACTTCGTTGGAGATCAACCCGGTGTTGACGCCGACCATGCCGTATTCCAGGGCTTCAGCCACGCGGAACACTCGACCCAGGTCACGCGCATAGAAGTACGAGGCCAGACCGAACTCGGTGTCGTTCGACATCGCGATCACTTCGGCTTCGTCTTTGAAGCGGAACAGCGGCGCCAATGGACCGAAGGTTTCTTCCTTGGCCACAGCAGCGCTCTTCGGCACGTTGGTCAGAATGGTCGGTTCGAAGAAGTTGCCTTCCATCACCTTGCCACCGGCCAGCAGGGTCGCGCCTTTGCTCAGGGCATCAGCAATGTGCTCCTGAACCTTGGCCACGGCTTTGCCGTCGATCAACGGGCCAGTGGTGGTGCCTTCTTCCAGACCGTTGCCGATCTTCAGTTTGGCCACGGCCACTTTGAGTTTTTCAGCGAACGCGTCGTACACCGAATCCTGAATGTACAGACGGTTGGCGCAGACGCAGGTCTGGCCGTTGTTGCGGTATTTGGAAATGATCGCGCCTTCGACGGCCTTATCCAGGTCCGCGTCGTCGAACACGATGAACGGAGCGTTGCCGCCCAGTTCCAGGGAGACTTTCTTGATGTCCTTGGCGCATTCAGCCATCAGCTGACGACCGATTTCGGTCGAGCCGGTGAAGGACAGCTTGCGCACGATCGGGTTGCTGGTCAGCTCGCTGCCGATGTCGCCGGCGCTGCCGGTGACAACGCTCAGCACGCCTTTCGGGATACCGGCGCGCTGGGCCAGTTCAGCCAGGGCGAAGGCTGAGTAAGGCGTTTGCGAAGCAGGCTTGAGCACCATGGTGCAGCCAGCGGCCAGGGCCGGGCCGGCTTTACGGGTGATCATCGCAGCCGGGAAGTTCCACGGAGTGATCGCAGCGGTCACGCCGATCGGCTGCTTGATCACGATCAGGCGCTTGTCTGGCTGGTGGCCCGGAATCACGTCACCGTAGATGCGCTTGGCTTCTTCGGCGAACCATTCGATGAAGGACGCGGCGTAAACGATTTCGCCCTTGGCTTCGGCCAATGGCTTGCCCTGCTCCAGAGTCATCAGGCGAGCCAGGTCGTCCTGGTTTTCAATGATCAATTCGAACCAGCGACGCAGCTTGTTCGCGCGCTCTTTGGCGGTCAGTGCACGCCAGGCCGGCAGCGCTTTGTCAGCGGCTTCGATTGCACGGCGGGTTTCGGCAGCGCCCATTTTCGGCACGGTGCCCAGAATTTCGCCCGTTGCCGGGTTGGTGACGTTGATCGTCTGACCATTGTCCGCATCGACCCAGGCGCCATCAATGAAGGCTTGCTGGCGGAACAACAGGGTGTCTTTAAGCTGCATGTCGGCTTTCCTTAACAGCACCGCGCACACGCGGAGCAAATTATGATTGTTGAAAGGCGCCTTGAAGGCTGCCGTCAGGGAAATCATTCACCGGGCTGAAGCACATAAATAGCGCACTATTGAAGCTCGTGCGGTTCAGCACCCAGACAAGAGCGTTTGAAATCTCAAACGAATCCTAGGATCAAAGGGGGTAAAGGACAATAGGCTGTTCGAAAAAAAGAACGAAAACGCCGCATTTGCCTTATTTTTCTGATCAACGTAGTAAACACCCGCTCGGCGGGCGCGAAACATCAGGCTATTCAGCAGCATGGACGCCCGCAGCGCATATGAGTATCATGGCGCCCGCATTGCACCAGTAGCTCAGCTGGATAGAGTACTGCCCTCCGAAGGCAGGGGTCGTGGGTTCGAATCCCGCCTGGTGCACCATATAGCAGTCTAGACCTGTCCCAGACAGTCTACGAAACACCCCAAGAAGCCCGCCCTGTGCGGGCTTTCTTGTTTCTGGCTATCCATCCCTGTCTACCCCTATAACTTCACGCCGTGTATGCCCACGTGTATGCTTTGAGATTCATTGAACTGGAGGCATACACGCAGTGAAGCGTACTGAAATCAAACGCCGCCCACTGGCCGACACTACTCTCGCAGGCTTGGAGCCGGAGAGTGCGACGTATCGGGAGCAAGACGGCAACGGCTTGTATTTTCGGGTCAAGGCAAATGGGCAGAAGTCGTGGGAGTTGCGCTACAAAAAACCAGACGGGAAATGGTCCTGGCTGGGCCTAGGCGGTTACCCCGAAATCAGTGGCTCGCTAGCCAGGCAGAAGGCGGCGCAACTGCGGGATGACGCATCGACTGGTAAAAATCCTTTAGTCAGTAAGCAGGCTCGCAAGATTGCTGACCGGGTGGCTGCCAACAACACTTTCGAAGCATTAGGGCGCGAATGGTTTGAGGCTAGGCGCTCAAGCTGGGAAGCCGGCACGTCCCGTCGAGTCCTTGGTGCCCTGGAACTTCACGTGTTCCCCGTTTTCGGCAAACGCATCTACACAGAAATACTGCCCCTTGAATGGATGGAGTTTCTGCGCGGCATGGAGCAGAAAGGGATCATTGAGCAAATGGGCAGAGTTCGGGCCTTCTGCAAAGAGATCTACGACTTGGCACGCGTGACGGGCCGAGCGATCCACAACCCCCTTGAAGGCCTCAATAAATTTCTACAGACACGCAGTGCTGAAAATTATGCACACGTATCAATAGAAGAGCTGCCTGCATTACTTCGTGCTATCAACTCTTACCCTCACGCGAAGGATGTCCGTCTAGGTCTCCGCTTGCTCGCCTTATTAGCGGCACGCCCGAGTGAGATTCGAGAGGCACGTTGGTCAGAGATCGACCTCAACAAAAAGCTATGGACGATTCCAGCCGAGCGAATGAAGCGTCGTCGCGAGCATGTAGTGCCTCTATCTCGCCAGGCCATTGAAGCGATAACGGAGCTGCGCACGCTAACAGGGGCATACCCCCTTCTCTTCCCTGGGAGAAAAGATCGAACCATCCCCCGTAGCAATACCGTCTTTCTGATGGCGCTGCGCAGACTGGGATACGCGGGCCGGCAAACTGGCCATGGCTTCCGCCATATCGCGAGCACGATCCTTAATGAGCAAGGCTTTGATGAGAACCACATTGAGGCCCAGCTTTCTCATGTAAAAGAGGGGATTGCAGGGGTGTACAACAAGGCGGTGTACTTGCCTCAGCGTAAAGTCATGATGCAGTGGTATGCCGATCATCTCGATGAGCTAGTAACTGGCAATGTAGTGCAAGGCCAATTTGGAAAGGTGGTATGAGATCGCTTATCCATCCCCCCTCCAAAAGCGGTGTTACGTGTGTTACTGGTGTAACGGGCGACATCAAACCCTTGAGTATATTGAGTTTCACGCCTGTAACACGCTTGAGAGCGGTGGCATTCGCGTCGTGTAACGCAACGCCTCCGTGTTACACCGAAAGTCCCAATCATTGCCACTGTTGGCTAGCCATTTCCAGCGTACGCGTCTCTTTCGGCGCGCTGGTCGTACGTCAGAAACACAGGGCGCGGGACAACTGCCAGCGCTTCGGCGAAATGGAGGATCGGCTTGGAGCTAATTGACGGCATTGATCTCGCGGTGGGTTTGAAGCCTACGGCTAGATTGATTGAGTATTTATCGATCCAGTCGCTCTACGCGCTCTGCGCCGAGCAAATCCGGGATGCCTGTCATTTACTCGACCAATGCGCATTTCGGATTCAGGCCAATGGAGCAGCTAGTTATCTGAACTCACTCTGCGTTGGGGCCGTCAGGCACGAAGAGTCAATTTTCCGATGTGCAACAACACTTCCGACATCCCTCTTAGCGGATGCAGTTCGCAATGTCACTCGCTGCCAATCCGCGTCCGATGAAGAAGCTTATGCGGCCTACGCAATGGCTTGTGCAGTAAAGGCTATTGAATCGCTCAGCGACTGGATGCAGGCGAGTGAACAACAAGCCGTTTCGATGAACTGGCGGATATTAGAGTTGCCTTGGGAGGAGTTCTGCCAAGCCGTCGCGAGCGAAATCAACCCAGATGAGCGCATTGACGCATTAGAGAACTATGTCGCGCATTTGGAAGTGGTGACCTCGCTGCTCTCGCTTTACGACGATGACATTACCGAGCTTGCTTCCGCTGCCATCAAAACCGCGAGCCGGCAGAAGGGCGGTGTATTCAGCGGCATAGATCGAAAGGATGAGATGAATGAACGTGATGCTGCCATCGTCAACCAAGCACGGGTCTTGCTGAAGAACGGTATGTCGCGTCGGGCTGTCACAACCGCGGTGCATCGCTGGCTTGAGAGAGAGGTGGCTCAACTAGAGGATCAGCGGCCCGACTGGATCCCCCTCGAAACGACAAAGTCGCTAACCCGTAAGCGAGTGGAAGCCATCCTCAAACAACACAAGGTGTTGTAAACCAGAAATTTCAAATGGAACTGAACTGCTCACCGCAGTTCGACACCTAGATCATTGCTCTCGAGTCCAAACATGCCGAGAGCAATACCTATGAGCCCAAACGTAACCACCCTTTCGAGCAAAGCCCCAAAGCATTCCGCAATGCTGTTTGATGCCGCCTCAACCCTAATTCGCATGCGCGAAGTCGAGGGTATCGTCGGCATGAAACGCTCCACCATCTACAAGCTCATGCAGCGCCCCGAGTGCGGCTTCCCGCAGCCGGTCAAACTGAGCACCAGCACCGCACGCGGCGCGCCGGTCGCGTGGGTGCTGGCCGAAGTTCAAGCCTGGGCGCGGGGCCGCATTGAAGCTCGTGATCAGGTGGCCGCATGAGACGCAGCCACTGCCCATTCAAGGGGCCCTTTCTCGATTCCTACAGCGTCGGGTTCCGCCTTTATCGACCTGACGCAATCAACTGGCGGCACCGCACCATCGCCGGCGTGAGCTGGAACGGGGAAGAACAAGAAGCCTTCTTTTTCAACCCTGATGGCCTGGTCCTTCCGCTTAAACCCAATCCTTGGGAATTGCCTGAACTGCTCCGCAAAAATGCGGTACGCAGGGAGTTTTCCTGCATTCACGGCACCGGGCATTTCGCGATGAAAGAAGGCCGCCGCGCCGCCCTGAAATCGCTTGGTTTAAACGACTGGGTCACGTACTGGCTGGTTGATCAATCGGCTGATTACGCGAACGATCCGACGGTGTGGCGACACATTACTGAGCAGGATCTTGCGGAGGAAAAGACCGCGAGCGAACGCCTGCACCGTGAAATGCGCATGACCTCAGAGCTGACCGGTTATGTGGATGAGTGCCTGGCACAGCGCCGCGATCTGCTCGCGGTAGAACATCGCCGACGGTGCGTTGAGGACAGCAAAATCCTCGCTTGGCTCAAAGGCGAAACGCCACTGCCGCTGTTTACCAACGTGCAGGAGGCAGCATGACCCCGACCTTTCTTCCCCACCAAGCATTGGATCTCGTCGGCGTACTTGAAACGTCTCTGCCATCTACCGCAGAGATCAAAGGTCGCCAGCGCTTGCTTGCCCTCCGCGATCAGGCGATCTCGGCCGGCGCTCAGGTGTTGATCGTGCTGTGGCAGAACCTGGAGTGGACGTTGTTAGCGATTCAGCCGCCAGCAGACGTGGTGGTTGGCGACGCTCGTGAGCTGATTCCAAACCTGCTGCGCAATCCCGAAGCGCTACAGCAGATGCGGCAAAGGGCTCGCCAAGGGAACCACTTGCAATGGCTCACCCTCGCCCGCCCTACCACTACCCAGCACTAACGAAAACGCCCCCGGAAGCAATCCGGAGGCGTTGAGGTAAATCTACATGCCCGCACAATTTATGCCGCATCGAGAAAATGCGCAAGATCTCTACACGGTTGCACTTTTGAAGTCGGGACGCTACTCTTTGGCCGTCGCTGCAAATTCAGCGACCGGGTTTAGCGGCCCGATCAACAATAGGCGCACAGGCGCCCCCATTACGATTGCAGGCGCTTTTTTTGTGCCCGCCAGTCTGTTTTATGGTGGCTGTGCGTGGGAGACCTTCGGGTCTGCCGGGTTCCTATTGTCCCGGTCCGCTAACCCGCGCACAGCTGCCACCTTATTTCGTTTAGCGGCGATTCGTGGCAGCTCCTCAACAATAGGAGTTTCGCCAGATGCACACCCTCAATCCGTCCAAAATTCGCGCCACTGCCCATCGTGCAATGGCTCTTGCCGCTTTACATGCCAACTCCAGCCTCGCTACACGTCTCACCCGTTACAACGCCCATATGGCCAAAGCCCGCGCTCTCGAAGCCGCAGGCGGTGCCCAATGAACAACGTCCTGAGTTTTGCCCTGCCCGAAGATCTGCTCGGTGTCAGCAACGATGCTGAAGCTGGCATTCCGATTGACGCCATCACCTGCGCCATTGACCGCGCCGACTCGGTGTTGACCCTGCTTGAGGACCACTTTGACAGCGACAAACCGCGCCTGGCCAATCACGTGCTGGCGTCCGTTATTTGGGACGTGCGCGGCACTCTGGGCCTGATCAAAACCTTGACCCTGCACGGTGATGCAACTTCGACTCCTCGGGCTAAAACTGGGGGTGCGCAATGAGCCTTCAGGCTAACGTCACCACCCAGGGCGCGACCACGTTCGCTCGGTGCGGACAACCCAATCAGACGCTGTTTCGGCTCAGCGCCGGCATCCCGGTGTCCGACGCGCTTGAATACGCCTCCGACCTGCTGAGCTGCGCAAATCGCATGACGCTCCTGGCCACCCACGGCGACAACACTGAGCAGTGCGCGATGGCCGCTCACTACCTGAGTGAAATGGGCAAGGCGGTGATTGATGATGTGACCACCGCCCTCCTGCGATTGGAGGCTGGCCATGACCAATAACGCGAAACGCCCCAGCTTCGCCGACGTGAAAGCGTCCTCTCTGAAAGCGATCGATCGGGTGCTTGCCCATTGGCTGCCCAACGGCAAGCGTGTGGACGGCGGCAAGGAATACACCGCCCCGAATCCGACTCGCAGCGACAAGCGTGCCGGTTCGCTCAAGGTCAACTTGAGCAAGGGTACCTGGGCCGACTTCGCCACCGGCGACAAGGGCGGCGATCTGATCGATCTGGTGCGCTATCTGGATGGCGGCACCGATGTCGAGGCCTGCACCAAGCTGGCGGACCTGCTCAACGTCTCGCCCGGCGCCGCCCAGTCGAAGACCCTCCCCGGCAAGGTCAAAGCACCGGAGTGGATCGCCATTCAGCCGATCCCGGCCGAGGCCATGAACAAGTGCCCGGCCAAGCATCGTCAACACGGCGCACCGTCGAAGGTGTGGATCTACCGTGATACGGAGGGTCAGCCGCTCATGGCGCTCTACCGCTTCAACCTCGGCCCTGATGAAGGCGGCAAGCCGAAGAAGGTCTTTGCGCCACTGACGTGGTGTCTGCGCGCCGATGGCCAAACCAAGCAATGGCGCTGGCAGGGTCTGCCGGATCCGCGCCCAATGCTGCGCCTTGATGAACTGACCCAGCGCGGTGACGCACCGGTTGTCCTGTGCGAAGGCGAAAAGGCCGCTGATGCCGCCACCGAACTGCTGCCCGACTACGTGGCAACCTGCTGGCCGAACGGTTCCAACTCCTGGCACAAAGCCGATCTGACACCGCTCAAAGGTCGCGACGTGCTGTTGTGGCCAGACAACGACGTCAGCGGCAAAGCCTGCATGGAAGCTGTCGCCGACAAGCTGCGCAAAATCGGTGCCGCCTCGGTCCGAGTCATCGCGCTGGACATGTTCAAACGCAAGCCCACGCTGAAGAACGAACGCGCCGCTTTCGCCAAAGGTGGTCAATGGGACGACGGCGACGATGCGGCCGATGCTCTCTCTAAAGGCTGGACAGCGGCCCATTTGGCCGAGCTGGAAAGCAGCGGTGAACTGTTTGGTTTGCCTGTGGAAAAGTCGGCACCGGAGCAGGCTGAAACCAAGCCAGAGCCAAAGGCGAAAACAGCGGTCAAGCGCCCGGCAAAATCGAAAAATGACCTGATGCCCGGTGGCTTTCGCCTGACGTCCGAAGGCGTGTTTTATGCCGGTGACGACGGCGAGGCACGCCCGGTGTGTTCGCCTCTGGAAATTCTCGCCCGTACCCGTGACGACAAGGGCCACAACTGGGGCTTACTGGTCGAGTTCGACGATCCAGACGGCACCAAGAAGCGCTGGAACATCCCGGCGCGCACCATGACCGGCGACTTTGGCAAAGACGTTCTCGGCCCGTTGGTGGACATGGGCTTGCGTCTCGCTGGGAGTCGTTCGGGGCGCAACGCACGCAACGACCTGCAGAGCTACCTCGGAGGCTTCGACAGTGCGCAGCGGGCACGACTGGTCACCCGTTTGGGTTGGCACGACAGCGCCTTTCTGCTGCCCGAGCAGCAGGTCGGCGCGCACAGCGAACACCTTCACTTCTACGAGGCCGGTGCACAGCTCCCACCGATCAGTGAAGCCGGGACCTTGGAGCAGTGGCAACAGCAGATCGGCGCTCTCTGCGTCGGTAACCACCGCTTGGCGTTTGTCGTCGGCGTGGCGTTCGCGGGTCCGCTGCTGCACATGCTCGGCCATGAGTCGGGCGGCTTTCACCTGTACGGCGACAGCTCCGGCGGCAAGACCACTCACCTGCAGGTTGCCGCTTCGATCTACGGCGGACCGCGCTTGGTGCGTTCGTGGCGCTCGACCGACAACGCCCTGGAGTCCATCGCCGCCGCGCATTCCGACGGCCTCCTGGTACTGGACGAAATCGGCATGTGCGACGCGCGGATCATCGGCGAGACGGTGTACATGCTCGGTAACGGCACCGGCAAGGCACGCGCCAATGACCGGGGCCAAGCAGGTCGGCAGGTGCAGGAGTGGCGCTTGCTGTTTCTCTCCACCGGCGAGAAGACCTTGGCCCAGCACATGGCCGAAGCCAACAAGGAGCTGAAAGCCGGTATGGAGGTGCGCATGCTCGCCGTTCCGGCCGATGCCAGCAAAGGTCTCGGCATGTTCGACACACTGAACGGCTTTGAAGATGCCGCAGCCCTGTCTGACGCACTCAAGGCACGGGTGGCGAACTACTACGGCACACCGCTCACCGCGTTCCTGACGGAGCTCTGCGAACCCGGCAAACGCCACGGCTGGTCAGCCATCCTGCGCCGCACGCTGGAAGGCTTTATCGCCAAGTCGCTCCCGGCATCAGCCAGCGGACAAGCGCACCGTGCCGCCGCTCGCTTCGGCCTCGCCGCTGCAGCAGGCGAGTTGGCCACCGCCATGGGCATCACCGGCTGGCCGGACGGGACAGCCACTACTGCCGCTCGTGTGTGCTTGAACGCGTGGCTGAACGAGCGCGGCGGCGCCGGTAACTTCGAGGGCGATGCGATCTTGGCGCGGCTGCGCCAGGTCATCGAGCGCTTCGGCGAAAGCCGTTTCACTCGCTGGGAATCGGCCGCAGCAAAGATCGACGAACACGGCCCGCGCACCATCGATCGTCTCGGTTTCCGCAAAACGCTGGAGCACGGCATGGGAGACACCATGCACACCACAAACACCTATTACGTGCTGCCTGAAGCGTGGCGCTCCGAGATCTTCCGGGGCATGAACATCAATGCAGTGAACAAGGAACTGCTGCAGCGCGGCGTGCTGGAGCCGGGCAGCGACGGCAAGGCATCGAGTCTGGTCCGGTTGCCCGGTCTTGGCCCGCAACGCTGCTACATCGTGAAGACGATTCCGGGAACGGATGAGAGCGAGGCTCGGGCTGCCTGAAGGCCCCCCCATTGATCGAGGTCATGCCGGCTTATTCCCGGCCTCGCCAGCCGCTCAACCAACCCACAATCAAATTGCACAGAGACAACTCAAATGAATGAGATCCAAGAACTGAAAGACCGCCGCGACCAACTGACCGCCGAAAAGGAACGCGTCGGAGCCCAAATCTTTCCCCTCGAAGCAGCGCTGGAAAGTCCCGAAGTCATCGAACAGGACCGGGTGCGTGAAGTGCGGGATCAGTACAACGAACGGAAGAGGAAGTTTGATTCGCTGGACCTAGAGATCAACGGGCTGAATCGGAAGATTTACCGTCGAGAGAACCTCGCCAATCGGGAAACACTGATGACGGACTACATCGAAGGCATGGCCAGCCGGAAAGCCGACGAGCAGGAGCTCAACGAAAAGCGTCAGAGCGTCAGCACCCGCCTGGAGCAGATCCGCCAGCAAGCGATTGAAGACATGGCGAAGGCCCGACAGGCGGAGACGGAAGCGGCCACTGCCTACGCGCAGGCTGTAGCCTGGGGCGACACAGAAGGCGAGAAGAACGCCAATGCTGACGCGCAAAAGGCCGCAAAAAATCTCGCAACAGCCAGCGAACATAACCGTCGGCAACAGCTGATCATCTCCGCCCTAGAGCAGGAACTGATCACGGTTGATCGATACATCACCGAAGCTCAGCAAGAGCACAAAGCTATCGAGAGAAATGCTCTTCACCTAGCGCACACGGTACTGGAAGAGAAGTGGAATGAAGCAGCTGAAGCGTTGCTCGATGTTGGAGGCAAGCTTTGGGCCTCTTATCGCCTCATTGAGCGCGATCAGGTTGGACTCCTGAAAGTGTTCATTCCAGAGCAGGGTGAAAACTTCGGCAGTTGGCAATTCGGTGAACTATCGGACCGCTCGTTTAAACATACCGTGCAAGACGTGCTGGCGATGTAACGACCGGCCACACCCGAAACAGCCCGCGAACGTGGGCTGTTTAGAACGCCGCAAGGATAAACACAATGAATGCGCCGATACAGAACAGCTCAAGCCTGTCCGACACTCTCAAAGCGAGGAAAGCCCATCTGACAGCCCTGCTGAAAGTCGTTGACGTAAGGTCCGGAAAAATCACGCAGATACAAGCTCTCACCATTAATGCGATCAAAGCGGAAATGGGTCACATCGATAGCCAACTGAAAGGCCGGAAATAACGCTGAACTTACATCCTGCAACACGATTCGGAACAATACGCCCAAACACATGATCAAGTAAAAATCAATGTCTAAACTCGCAGAATACCGTCAGTTGGAAAAGCACCTAGCCGAACAACTCCAAGCACTGGAAGCACTAAGAGGTGATGGCGGTCTGAAGAAAGAAATTGAGTTCGAATCCAAACTCCGTGAGCTGCTCGCACAGTATTGATTCAGCTTGAAAAAGATCACTAATTTACTGGATCCACAGAGCAATACCCGCCGCCAAGCCCCAGATCATGCAGCTGGCACGCGCAAACTTCGCCAGCTCAAGGTCTACAAAAACCCACATATTGGCGAAGTTGTTGAAACGAAAGACGGTAACCACAAAACGTTGAAAGAGTGGAAAACTAAGCATGGCTCTGACGCTGTCGAGAGCTGGTTGCACAAATAAGGAAAATCGGAAGACTAAAAGGACCCTTTTGAGGTCCTTTTAGTCTTTCTAGATGAAGGTTCTATTTTTTCTGCACATTTCAATGTCGTTTTGGGCTATCAGTTCCGTCTCGATCATTAAATCAGTTTAAAACGGTGCTCCAAGCAGCACTCCAAAACATACACCAAGCCCTATGGAAGCGTTTATTTCAACGCTCCCCCAAAGTGAAAACTACGCACAAGAGTAAACTGCACCTTGCTTTCGGATAAAAGCAGTCATCCCACAGACTTGAACAAAGTCCACGACAACCTCATACATTATGGTTGCAGAACCTCATGCCACACGCTAGATAGCGCGACCCGCTCTATATGCAGAGCTGTACTTTCATAAAGCATCTTCACGGAAAAAGTTGTTGCAGGGACATCAAAGCGCTCAAAAATCGCCATACCTACACCTATTTGACATACATGTTTGTCAAACCTGATATATCTGTCATGACCAATTTTTTGAAAGTCGGCGGTATTCATAGACAAGAGTTTTAAATTTGATAATTTTTGTGCAAGTGGCGGGGACTTAATAATGTACTTATCGAAATAATTTTGCAATTCGGTATGCATCTGACTAGACGCCTCCCCCCCATCTGAAAGAATGGTAATTGAAAACTTTTTGTCTAATGGCAACATTTCGATAAATTTGGCAATACTTGTTTTATAGCCATTTCCGTGATCTCTTAAAATACTTGAAAAAACATACCTATCAGAGATAAAAATCTTTTTGTTGTATTTTGTTAGCTTTTCAAATTTTTCCAACCAAACATTATTAATATCTGAACCGATAACAATATCCCTTGTTGAGCTATCTTTAGAAGCTCCAAAGTGTATTGACTCTGTTATTGAGCCGACACCTACCAACTCAAATGAACTCGTTAGGCAATGCCTAGTTGTTTTTTCGTTATCGCAAATTACCGCACTAATAGTATCTTCAGCCAATGCAGTTAAAAAGAACTGACTGAGCGAAGTAGCGCTCTGAAAAGTAGTGTACGAGCTACATTCATTCCACGTTTCGGTAGATTGCAACTTCGAATAGCTAGTAAATGCTTGAATCCATCGCTGGTGAAACTTCGGTGGTAAGCTCTTAATTGAGTCAAGATATTCTTGCCCCGAGCCACTTGGAATAATTAAAATCCCGTAGCGCTTCCAGTACTCAATAATGGTGTCATGTACAGCACTAAAAGATTCATCTTGTAGTAGTGCCGCATCAAAAACGCTTCTATCCAAGTGAAAGTCGGTAAGCATAATTTATAATCCAAAAGTTTCTTTGAAGCGCTCTTCAAAAAAGCCTTCTGGCCACTCAGTTAGAAAGTCACCATCCTCATCCATTGGAATCTCAATAATTTGCGCTCCAGATGTAGTTGGATGAACATAGATAATTGAGACATCTGATGGCTTGATTTCTTTTTGCTTGACTTTATTTTGCATTCTCAACATCAATGATTCGCTATGTGTTTCTATGATCCATTGATTCGTCTTACACGTATCTATAAAAAAATTTGCAAGATGAGCTTGAAGACGCGGATGCAAATGAATCTCTGGCTGTTCGACGCAGATAGTACTTTCATTTCTAACTATGCCCTCCACGATAATAGGGAGTAGCTGCCCTATTCCAAATCCAACATCCGAAGGACCAACCACAACTTGAGTTCTAAGATCTTTCAACTGGAGACATATCACAGAACCCGTAACTTCCGACCCTATACTTTCAGCGGTCAAAGTATACGGAATCTCAAAGTTCTTAAACCATTCGTTAATTTCACCAGTTATTTCTGGTGATTTCTCATATATAAATCTTGCAGTGTTTTCACCTTGCTTACCCACAGACCCACTCTGATCACCTTTGGGGGCATAGAACCTACTCGGATGACTCCTAAGAGGGCCTAGGTATGTAATAGAGTTGAATGCTTCCTGTATGTCTTTGGCGATCAAAGTCATTATATTATTAGTCAGCGCCGCCCCAAACCCACTTTCAATTTTATCTTCAATTGCCACCGACGAAGGCGTCGCATAATTCAAGTCACTTGTAAAGCTAACATCATTTAAGTCCTTTACTATTTCCGTATGATGCTCTTTAGAAATGAACTTAAGCTTCGACAAATATGCAAACAATGAGTCCCTGCTTGCGGCTGTTGCAAAATTAAAAATTCGAGCATGCTTTAGTCGCTGTGCTTTTTCAGCGAATTCTCTGGTAGTAAGCTCGGAGCGCAGATCAAGATCAAAAGTACTAACCTTATCTGACGAATATGTAGTTTTTATATTACTCAGATAAGTAAACGCTTCATTTTTATTTCTTTTATTTTTACCAGACAGCAAATACGTGAGTTCGTGATTTCTTCTTTGTGCCTTGGGTAGCGACATAAACCCAGAGGACCACTCACTTTTTGCAGCATTTTTTGGCGGGGAATATGAGCATGAAAACTTTATTTCGCTTTCAACATTGTGATTGTGCGCCATTGCTGCATAGTCGCCGAGATCTACAAAGTCTCCATTTGAAACCAGGCCACCTTGTTCGCTGGGCCTAGTAAGCGACTGTTTTAACAACATCAACGCTTGAATTAGTGAGCTTTTGCCGGACGAGTTCGGGCCATATATCAAAGTAATCGGCGCCAACTTGACACTTTGTTTGGTTGCAAAACTTTTGAAGTTTTCAACGCTCAGCATATGAAACATAGCACACCTACATTGATTGTATTTTGATTTTAAGAAAAAGCCAAATGCACTTATAGTTGAAATCAATTCGATTGATGAGATATACCAAGCGATAAGCGTGCAATGAAAAACTCACATTAGCTTGCCCATTTCGGATCACGAGCTGATCTTCCAGCGATAGATTCTCAGCCGAAAACTCAATCGCGGAAAATTTAATTAAGCAAAATATCGGTGGAATAAAAGTTAGAATTTTAAAATCCATTTTATCACTCATTCGGCTGAGCTGGCCAATGGCCAATCTGAGTGAACAACGAGGAACTGTCAAGCCAATCGTACCCGTCAAACCCGAATCATTCTCATTCTGTAAAACCTCCCGACGGCTGTTAAACTGCCTGGCACGTCACTCATACACGTTTGCTAGGAGCCGAGCCAGTCGACCATCGCTACCTGAAAGCAGTCACCAACGAGATTAGGGGAGTTGCCGCCAGACTCCCAAAGCGCAGCTTGACCGTTAAGAATGGTGCCTAGATTTCCCGGCCACCGGCCACATCACCTGCAAGCTGTGATAAAGCCTCCACGGTCTCAACCATCTGCTCGTAATGGATTTTGTCTACTTCTTTCATCCAAGTAAAGATATCCCCAATAATGTTGTAACCCTCGCCGATTAGGTTCTCCGAAGAATCTTCGCCCACTTCAATAACGGCGCTATGAGAGTATCTATTGATGAAGCGATAGATCTTTTCTTTTGTTTGAGGCGTCGTAATGGTACAGCCTGTCAGCCCAAGCCTGAAAAGCTCAGACATGTCTCCTTTATGTCGTGGATATTTGAAGCTGAAGAATGATTCAAGTATTTTCCGAGCCAGATTAGCAGCTAAGAACGCTTCATCTCTATCGATTCCTGCCTTCCCATTGTACTTGTACAAGCGGTGAAAAATGTAATGGTATTCAGAATTGTAGTCATGCAGGCTTTTCGGGGCGGATTTTATTGAAGAGGCACGCGGCACTTCCGGAGTGGCTTCGACGATATAGAAAAAAGCAGTCGCGGGCTTATCCTTTCTCCTCCGGTTTGCATTAGTTCCGTCAAACCAATCTCTTATTAATTTGAAAAAGTTAAAATTATGTGTAAGAACGAATAGCTGACAAGCGTTTTCACAATGATTTCTGAGAAAGGCATAAGCGTGAAACAAATGATTAGAGTCGAAGCTGGATATTGGATCATCCACTACGACAATGATATCAGTTATTTTTTGATCCGCCTCCGCAAGTTTCGTTATAAAATAAACAAAAGCAATAGCGGTCTTCTCG
This sequence comes from Pseudomonas sp. 05N36, assembly GCF_056397385.1. Taxonomy (NCBI): domain Bacteria; kingdom Pseudomonadati; phylum Pseudomonadota; class Gammaproteobacteria; order Pseudomonadales; family Pseudomonadaceae; genus Pseudomonas; species Pseudomonas sp. 05N36. The sequence goes on from NZ_JBFTNH010000013.1 coordinate 104,441, forward strand.
CCCTCACTTAAATTTTTTGCGTGCTGCCCTTCGCCACCACGAATAATCTCGTAGCCCAGCAGGCTGGGATTAAAACGGAGGCAAAGATCCTCTCTTCCAAGAAAGCTGTGGAGATGCTTATTAAACTCATCTGCCCCTAGCGCCTCATTTGATAGAACACTTTCCAAGCGTTGAATTTCTTGTCGACGAGCAGCAATTTTTGTCCTTAGTTGAACTGCCTCTTTTTCGATGTTTTCTTTCTTCGTCACCCTTGAGAAATAACCAAATACTTTAACCTCAGCCGCGGCATAGTGAAGTTCAATTTTCTTTTTCGCCGAGCCTGTTTCCCTTGCAAAGTCATTTGTTTTCCGGTTATGCCGGGCAATGGTCTCATTCATCGCAGCTATCGCCGTGCGGCCCCCCTCACAAGCGGTGCTATCCACTGGTTTTACGTCGAAATCCATCCTAAATTGACTCTCAATCTTTTGACGCAGCAACGTTCTCCAGGAGTCGATATCACGATTGATGGATGCCGTATATATATTGAGCTGCGTCTTAGCAGAAGTAAATTCGGGCCGCATCTCCTCATATAGCAGGTCTTCGTACGCTAGATCACCAGTGTCTATAATCTGTTGGTCTAACCACAGCTCCGCGCTCGCCAAACGGGTCTGAAGTTTTTTATACTCATCACTAAAGTGTGCATTAATCGCCTCTAGGCGCAACATATCGAGGGGCCCACCACAGAATTCACAGCTTTCTGATGAGTGATTAGTATGAATTCCCATCCCTGCTTGAACCCAAGATTGAATATCTGGATTATCCTTCAAGCGTTCTAGTACAACGCTTGTTGCGGTCGTCTTTAGTAAACCTTCGAGGCGTAGTTTGGCTGCTTCAAATACTTCGGAATTTAACTTGTTAGAAATAGCGCCAACCTGAGGCTTAGTCTCAGGTCTTGCTGTGACGACCAACTCCGAAAGTTCATTATCTTTCAATATTGAAGCCGCTGCTCGCACCGCTTCGCTATTACCGTTGATGAATGCCTCGAGTTTTGTTCTGTTGTAGTTTAGATAATGACTATCATCAGTACCAATCACTTGAAGACTAGACTTTGTCCGCTTAGCGCTGTCTGTAAGAAACTTTTGAAGATCCGCCCCCGCCTTTTCTGTATCAGCATTCGCCTTGACTAATTTCGAGTCATCGGATTGTTGATCTTTCTTCAGACTCTCTAACTGTTTGCGCTCTTCAATTTTTTCTTTCGCTACAAGGAGTATACTTTTGACCGAATTATTCCAGTCAATATTCTCCTTAATAAATCCTGCATTGAATGTACGAACCTGGATGATGGTTTGTGCAACCGTTTTCTCTGTAATAGTTGAACTATTTTCTAGTGTAACGGTAAACTCGCAGGAATCATCGATACCTACCCGGAGATTGCGCCGCCGCTCCAACGACTCGAATAAAGTCGACAGAGTTGATTTACCGCTGCCATTCCACCCGTAGATTAAATTAAGTTTCCCAAACTCTTGAACCTCGCCGCCATTAAAGTCCTTAAATATACCGAACCCCTTTAGTTTTTTTATTCTCTTAATCATGAGTTCAAGTCCTTTTACTGACGGCCTTTGGGTCACTAAAAAAGGTAAGCGCTGGATCAGCTTAGGAATAGAATTTAAGCTTAGCAATTATCAAGATCAAAAATGCTCTCAACCAATTGATTCAAGAGCTTTATCTTGCCTCAACGTCAAAAAACGGACGACCCTCGCCAGCCGGAAAAGCAACCTAACTGATGATTATTTGCATCAGATGGCATTCAGTACGAGTGCATTTGGAGAAATAGTAGTAGCCAGATAGATTACACTGGTGCGCGTTTTTTGACGTGAGCCCTCGCTACTCTGATGTAACACCATTTTAGCTGTAACACTTTTCAATAACTACATTCATCACCGGTGTAACACACATAAACTCCCTTATTTTCAATGACATGATTGCATAAGTAACACCGGTAACACCCGTAACGTAGTTTTAGCCCCACTCCCCAAGAGTGCTAATGCCAGCAGCGAATAAAATGCGTGCCGTTGCCGCGTTCTGAATGTTCATCGGGTCCCTATGGCGTTCCTCCATGAGAGGCGGGAAGCCCACAGCTTCTTGACTGCAGTTGACTTTCTACGTTGGTGTTGACACGCCAAACTACTGTTGTCACCAATCCGGTGTTCACGATTGAGCACACCCAAAGGCACCTTCAGATGTTGTAAAGGTGCTCGTTTTTTATCAAGCCCCTTTCAATTTCAACATTGAAATTTCAGTAAGCTGGGTTGACTGTCGCTAGCACAAAGCCGCGGGTTTCCGACCCCGTACCGTGAGAAAAGCCTCAGGGTCCCCGGCAGTTTTCCGGGTTCGGTGACAGGACTTTGCGCTTTCGCCAACAGCACGGCGCCGAGCTGCCGGTCATCGGCTAGTATCAAAAGCCAAGCTACCAGGTCGGTTGGCAATCAGAGTTAGGGAAAGCGCTATGGATATGGTTCGTGTGATCTCGTCGGCAATCACCGCTGTGGGCTACGACGCCACCACAGGCCGGATGAAAATCACGTTCAAACAAGGGCGCACATACGACTTCTGCCGCGTGCCATCAGACGTACATCAGGGTTTGATGGCGGCAGGTTCCAAAGGGTCGTATTTCGACAGAGTCATTAAAGATCGCTACCAGTGCTAGCTCATTGCATGGGGTAAGTTTTCAAGCCAATACCCTACCAGCAGCATGGACCGTGTATGCCAACGTGTATGCCTAACCAAAACACTACCAACCAAACCCTTATAGAACGGGGCCCGCAGAGTTCAGTTCAAACGACGCCTGGCCATCTTCTTTCCCTTGTATGACAAGGGAATAGCGCTCCTGATAAAAACCTGTCCTGGTCCTGAACGTCGTTTTTGCCACACTTGAACGTGGCGAGTATCAGTGGGAAGCGCAAATCCGCCGTAAGGGCTATCCAGCCCAAAGAAAAACCTTCGAAACCAAATCCGATGCCCAAGCCTGGGCGCGCATGATCGAAAGCGAAATCGACCGGGGCATCTTTGTCTCTCGCGTCGAGGCTGAACGCACTGCCTTTCATCAACTCATTGATCGTTACGTCTCCGCGGTCGCTCGTCACGATTACCGGTTGAGTCTGCAGCCAATCGCAGACGCTTAAAGGTGTCCAGGAAAGCCGGGGCGATTCAGCATTCAGATAGTGCGAGGCCCAGATCAATTGCGGGTTTTCTTCCATCAGGCCGCGACCTGCCAGCAAAGTGGTGGTTTGCATCTTGGGCGCTGTTTATAGAGAATCCCCCCTCTTGCTCGAAAGGATGCTCGCAATGAAGGCCGAAGGGACTTTCCAATACATGACCCCGCACGGGATCGTCTTCAACGTCTCGCAGATCACCCTCACCGACAGCGAGCGCGGCCGCCTGCGCGAGCTCCATTTTGGCGAAGCGAAAAACGCCCACTATCAGGTCAACTGCAAGGTCGTAGAGGTGTACGACAAGATGCGATTGGCCCACAGCGCTCTTCCGAATCCCTGATCATCAAGACCTGAGTGGGGCTGCACATGTCCGAAATTACCCAGACGGTCATCGTCGTGGCGCTGGCCTTTCTACTTGATCGGTTTCTTAAGCCGTACCCGCTGCGCAAGTGGCTAGGGGTAGCGCTGGTGGTGGCTGGCGCAATCGGYTGCGTTGCAGTGAGCCAGGCCCGGTTGCTGGGCTTTGACCTGGGATTGATGTCGGTCCTTGCCGTGCCGGTGGGCGCGGGGCTGTTCGTGACCAGGCGGCGGTTTGTGCAGGTTGGCTGAAGTGCATCATCCCTGGCTCGGCATCATCCACCAGCGCCTTGGCCAAAGCGATGTGAAAAGGGGCGCCTGCCTTCGATTGAAGCAGGCTGACTGCCGTAGACCGATTGCTGCTGTTTTGGTGCGGGTCAATGCATTACAGCCGCAAGCCCGCCAAGAGCTTGGCGCTGCTCATTGACTGCTGTGAACCGAGCCTCCGCCCGCACCAGTCGTTTCACTTTCTCTGCGTTACCTACCCGCCTCAACATCGCGAATGCGATCGTCAAATGGCTCTCGCCGCCATCGTTTACGCGCATGCAGATACGCAGCCAGGTCCCCGTAACCCAGCTGACTGGCAATTTGCGCGCGGTTCTCACCCAGAAACTCAAGATGCTGTTCCAGCTCGGCCCTCACCAGATCGAGCAGCAGGCGGAACGTCATGCCTTGCTCTTCCATGCGACGGCGCAAGGTACGCGGGCTCTGGTGCAGAGCTTCTGCCTGATTTTCCAGGCTGGGTACCACGCCACGCGCCAGGCTTTGTCGCATGCCGGCCGCGACTTTCCCGGTCCAGCCATTGAGCTGGAGATGCCGGGCGATCCGTCGGTCCATCTCACTGCGCAACAACTCCGCCATCCCGTCGTGTCGCGTCAGCAACGGTAACCGCAAGACACTCGGGTCGTAATACAGGCAGTCATGCGCGCACTCGAACACGATGTTATCCCCGAACCATCGGGTGTATTCGGCGTGGTAGGTTGGTCGTGGATGGGCGAAGTGAGCCAGCACCGGCCGGACCGGTTCGCCCGTGGCTTTGCGCAGTTGGGTCACGGCCATCACGCAGTAATGTTCCACCACGTAGCGGGCCAGTTTGGCGGGTGCGTCGATCCGCAGCTCTACGCCCAGGCCACGGGCATCGTTGATCAGCTTGACGCTGTCCATGTCCGACGCCAGCCCCGCATAGTCACACCAGCACTGGATAGCTGCGCTGACGTCCGGGCAATACATGCAGATGTACGTCAGCTCGTGGCAGTCCTGCGGCGTGAACCCGGCGAACAGGTGCAGGCCAATGGCAGGATCTTGTTGGGCCGCCGCCGTCCACAATTGCTCAAGCTCAAGCAGGCTGTAATCGCGACGGTTACTGCGTGTCTGCTTGTGCAGTACACGTTCCAGAACCTGTCCGAGCTGCCCCCGATGAAAGCGACGGGCTGGCTGATTGGCCTCTTCTCGAGTGATTTTGTCCATTTCGCACATGTTGTCCGGAAGGCTCATGGTTTCTTATTGCTCAGGCAATGCCCAAATCGGGCCTGACTCGAGATTGCCATGAATACAATAATGCTCGCCAACAATCCAATCCTGGTCGTCGCCGGGATTTTTCTGGGTTTCATCCTGCTGGAAATTGCGTGCGCCTGTTTCCGCCAACCCAAAGGCCAGCGCCGCGATACGCTGATCGAGGTCATTGGTTCGTCGCTCCTGCTGGGTATCACCTTTCCATTGGTGATGTTCCTCAGCAACCTGTTGCTCGGTGGTCTGGCCCCTCAACTCAAGAACAGCCTGGCCAATATTCACTGGGTGGCCGGCCTCGGGTTGTTTCTGCTGTTCGATGACTTGACCCAGTACTGGTGGCACCGCCTGACCCATCGGCTGCCGTTTCTCTATGCCCTGCATCGCGCTCACCATTCGGCGCCCTACATGAGCATTCGCATCGTTTACCGAAACAACAGCTTTTACTACCTGCTGATGCCGGGCATCTGGCTGTCCGGAGCCCTTATCTACCTGGGCCTGGCACCGGTTTACTACGGTTACCTGATCGTCAAGATGACGGTGATCTTCGCCGCGCACAGCAGCGTCGCCTGGGATGAAAAACTCTACCGCATTCCGGCCTTGCGTCCGCTGATGTGGGTCCTCGAACGAACCATTTCGACCCCCGCCACCCATGCGGCCCATCATGGTTTGAACGCCAATGACGGCGTAACCCACTACAAGGGAAACTTCGGCAACCTGCTGTTCTTCTGGGACGTGCTGTTCGGAACGGCCAAGATCACCCAGCGTCGCCCCTCAACCTATGGCATAGAGGATCTGCATCCGGTGACGTGGCAGCAGGAGCTGTTCTGGCCGCTGGTTCGTTCACCAAAACGAGTGCGGCAAGGCGATCTCAAGCAAGAGAAAGAAGCTCGCTCGATATCGTCCGGGTCTTGAGTTCGGAATTTGTTTCAGATGCAAGGAAAGAGGTTCACCGGTCGACATCTAGGCCAAAGCGGCTATCAGCGAAAATATCAGCCACATCTTCGCCGAGTGCGAACCCGTGGAAAACTCAGTTGTTCGACTTTAAAAGGTACCTGACAATGCTCAATTTACAGCGCACAAGGGTCACCACTTCAGACCAACTGCCAGCCACACCAAGTGACCGATTTGCACATCGCGCCGGAGTAAAAACGCGACGCTGCATCGGGTACCTATTTAACCGATAAGGATTGGCCAACCGCCAAGTGAGTGTTTTTTGCACGGACGTTTTTTAGTCGTACTCATCGCCTTGGGCTTGTTGGCGGGTTGCTCGACGACACCGCCAAGAGAGCAAAGCAACCTTTGCAGCATCTACCGCCAATACCCGGCCTGGTATGAAAACTCGCTGAAGATGGAGAAAGCCTGGGGCCTGCCGCCGCATGTGGCGATGGCGATCATCAAGCAGGAAAGCAGCTTTGTGCACGATGCCCTGCCCCCTCGCTACTACTTTTTGTGGGTTATTCCCTGGGGACGGGTCAGCTCGGCATACGGCTATGCCCAGGCGCAGGATCCGGTGTGGAGCGAGTACAAGAGCGCAACCGGCAACGGCGGTTCGCGTGACAACTTTAACGACGCGATCATGTTCGTCGGCTGGTACGTCGCCGGCACTCAGCGTCAGTTGGGGGTTTCCAAGTGGGATGCCTACAGCCAGTACCTTGCCTACCACGAAGGACGCGGCGGGTTCAGTCGCCAGACCTATCTACAGAAACCCTGGCTGATGCAGGTCGCGCGCAAGGTCGAGCAACAGGCGAAAGATTATGGCTGGCAACTCCGGCAATGCAGGGGTGAACTGGAGAGCAACCGCAGCTGGTGGTAGTCATGCCCTGGATGACGGCTCATCCACGACGTCCACCTCGGCAGGCTCCTCCTCGTCGTCATCCTCTTCATCGTCGTCGAGCAGAAAGTCCTTGCGCGCTTCAGTGATCGCCCGGCGCATGTCTTCGCCCTTGATCGGGCAGTTGAGCAATTGGGCAATGCGGTCAATTCGTTGTGTCACAGCTGGCCTCCAACGCACCAGTAATTGGCTTGATAGTGCTCGCTTTCAACGAACGACGCCAATGCCCTGAACACCCGGACCGCAATAGCCCTGTAAAACTATCAGTCAAACCTTACCGCAGCTCACGTCACAGGCATCTGATCGTCATTTGCCGCCAACACCAACGCCTTCTGATGCACCAGTGAGGCCGGCGGGTGCAACTGCTTCTGGAGCTCGGGATCGATGCGCAAGAAGCGTGGGACAACGTGGCTGACGTCGCCGTCTTCGTTGTTGTGGATCACCATGGTTCCCAGATCGCGCAGCTGAGCCAGATGCTCTTCGGTCAGGTTGAAGCTTATGCTCAAGCCTTTGTCATCGATCACCGGTGCCGGTAGACGACGCTGGGCGAAGCTTTTGCTCTTGCGGTGCTGGTAACGCGCCCAGGAGATCAGGACCACCGCGTTGAACAGCGCCACCCACAAGTAGATTTGCAGCGTGCCAAGGGCGTCGAGCATCGTCGATTCGATACGCAACCCTTCGTGGGTATCAAACAATGGCCAGAGGCCGCTTACCAGCAGGTACAGCAAGCCGAACCAGGCCAATACCGTGAAAAAGGCATCAATAACGACCAGAAATGGTCGTTGACGGGTTCTGATGATTTTCATTTGCTGAACTCCTCGTCATCGTCATCGTCATTCAGCGGCTTGATGCCACGGTCGGGACTGACCCAGCGCGCACGCTTCTGATGTTGGCCAAACAGCACTTTGGGGAAGCTGACCAGGGTGGTGAGCAGGCTGATGAACCAGAACACCAGCGGGTACCAGACCACCCAGAACATGGTTTTCCACAGCCCGCGCTCGTAGCGACGGTCGATCAGGATGCTGACCGCGAACTGCAGCAAGCAGACCATCGCCAGCAACAGCCCGGTGAAGGCCGGCGGCAGCAAGTGGTGCACGGCAATGGCGGCCGGCATGTCGACGAACTTGYCCACGCCCCAGAAAATCACCGACAGAAAAAAGGTGAAGGCCCAGCCGGTGGACAGGCAGTACTCGAACAGCAGCGGCCAGAGGTAGCGATGGCGGTATTGCCAGATGCCGCGGATGTTTTTGAACAGCACCTCGGCGCCGCCCTGGGCCCAGCGCAAACGCTGCTTCCACAACCCGGACAGGGTTTCCGGCATCAGAATCCAGCACAGTGCGCGCGGCTCGTAGAAGATGCTCCAGTGATCCAGTTGCAGCTTCCAACTGATGTCGATGTCTTCGGTGATCATGTCCGGGCTCCAATAGCCGACCCGATGCAACGCCGAACGACGGAACGCCACAATCACCCCGGACACAGTAAAAATCCGCCCGAAGACCCGTTGGGTGCGCTTGATCAGACCGATGATCGAAGAGAACTCGCCGACCTGAACACGCCCGACCAGCGTTGAACGGGTTCGAATCCGTGGGTTGCCCGTCACCGCGCCCAGCCGCGCGTTATCGAGCATCGGCGCCACCAGGTAGGCCGCCGTGTTTGGTGCGAGCAAGGCATCGCCGTCAATGCACACCAGATACTCGCTGCGCGCGGCAATCGCGCCCATGCGCAGTGCCACCGCTTTGCCCTGGTTTTCCGCCAGGTGCAGCACCCGCAAGCGTGGGTCTTCGGCAGCGAGGGCATCGAGGACGGCGGCCGTGTTGTCCTTGGAGCCGTCATTGATGGCGATCACTTCGATGTTCGGGTAATGCTGGCCCAGCGCGGCATGAATGGTATCAGCCGCGTTATCGCCCTCGTTGTAGCAAGGGATCAGGATCGAAATCAGCGGCTCACCCGCCAGCGGCGGCGGCAGCGTGTCGTCCGTCCACGGCCAGTGGCGCTCCCAGTGCAGCCAGAAATACAGGCCACCGGCGATCCACAGTCCGGACATGAACAGCGGATAGAAAAACACGAAGTCCATCAAGAATTGCCCGGTGACCAGAAAGATCAGCCCCAGGGGAATCCCCAGGACGATCGCCAGGACCAGCAGAGCTAGAAGTCTATCCAGCATGTTATGGATTCCACTTGTCGGAGAGCGCGGGACGCACGGTTTTCAGGTCCGGCTGGTTCTCAAGGAAGTTGTCCGGGTAGTAACCGAAACTGGTCGCTCCCTGGCGTTTGAGGCGACCCATCCAGTCAGTCAGTTGCCCGCCATCGATGTCGGCGCCGCTTTTTTTCGTCCAGTCCCGGGCCTGCAATTCGAACACCGTGCGCTCCAGTGCTCCCGGCCGGACCTTGACCGTGGCCACCAACTCTTCGAGCCATTCACCCGATTGCTTGAGGGGTTTACCTTCCATCAACGGCATAGCCATCGGTGCGGTCCAGTCGTAGGTGCCGAGGAAGTCGTCGAGGTTCTGCGCGAACCAAGCCTCACTGGGCGGATTGAGCATCGGTTCGGCGAAGATGTTGCGCGCCGTCAGCACCTGTGGCCCACGAATGGCGCGAACCTTGGCGGTGAGCTCTTTGGTGAAGTCGATCAGGTAGCGACTCTTGAACCGAGTCCAGCGCTGCATCATCGCCGGATCATCGCGCAGGGCCGCCATCGACCCCGGCAAGCCGTTGGCCGCATAGGTGCGCAAGGCCTCGGGACTGGCGTCCTCGAAGTCCGACAGCACCGCATCGTCGTGGTAGAGGATGCCGTCGACCGAGGTCAGACGCGCCACGTCCTCGTAGATTTCACCGATGATGCGCCGCACGGTCGGGTCGAACGGCGACAGCCGTCGATACTGTCCCGGGTCAACCGAGGTCTGGCCTGTGGCCGGGTCCCAACGGGTGACCCGGGGCAGTTTTGGATCGAGGGCAAAGCTGAGCACCGGCATCCAGGCAAAAACCTTGACGTGGGCGCGAGTACGCAACTGCCAGGCCACCCGGTCGAAGATGTCGGCGCGAACCGGAAGGTGGCGGTTCGGGAAGTACAACGAGTGCACCAGACCGTCGCCCTGTGGATCGGCGAAGGCTTGCAGGAACACGGTGTTGGCGCCCATGTCGGCCATGCGCTGGATCAGCTTGCCCAGATTGACTTCCTGCTGGGCCGGGTCCGGGTCATAAACGTTGTCCAGGTCGACATGCACCACGCGCATCGGTGAGCTGGACTGCACCGCGACGATGCTGTTGGCAAAGTGTTCGCCATCCGGGTCCGAGGCCACCAGGAAACGCGGGCTGCTCATCAGGTTGTCGAGTGCATCGAGCCCGTCATCCAGGGTCAGGGCCATCTGGTACCCCTGGGAATCGACCACCTGCAATGCAGTGCCATCGGCCGTGCCGTACGGCCAGACCCATACACGCGGGTTATAACCGGTAGCCTTGCGGATTTTTTCGGTAATGGTGACCACGTCCTTGCGCAGACGAGCCTGGAAATCCGCTTCCGACTCATAGCGACCGGTCGCAGCGTCATAACGACGAGTCGCCGCCGCCGGCTGCAGGTTGCCTTGCGGATTGGCCAGGATGCCTTTGTGGCTGGCGTCGGTGTGAGCGGCGATTTCCACCAGCCCGGACCTGGAAATTTCAGTGATCTGCGTCCAGGTCAAAAACTCCGAACGCGGTCGCATATCACCTGCGAAGTCCACGAGCTTATCCGGTGGTGTATCGATCCAGGTTCCGACGGGCGCCAGCAAGGCATGCCAGTTATAGGCCCGCAGCACCGGTAGCACGCGGGTGTAGAAGCTCGAATAACCATCGTCGAAACTCAACAGAATGGCTTTGGCTGGCAGTTCGGCCCCCCCCTTGCGCGCGGCGATGATCTGATCGACGGTGACGGGTTTGTAGCCGTTCTCACGCAGCCACGCGAGCTGCTCGATCATCCGCTCGGTGCGCACCGCAACGAGCGCCTGATCAGGGTCGCGGTCTTCGACATCGTGATAGGCAATTCCCAACACATGGTTTTTCGGCCATGGCGCTTCATTGGCCGGCAGCGGTCGCTGTGCCGGTGGCGCAAAGGTCGGGGCTTGCCGGGCGCAGGCGCTGATCAGCAAAACGCCCAACAGAAGGATGCAACGGGTCATCAGAGGCATCTTCAAACTCTTCTAGAAACGGTAGGTAAGGTCGACGAGCAGGCGCAGATCGGTTTCTCGATCGCCGTCGAAGGGCCGGTTGATCGCGCTCAGCGCGGCACCGACCTCGAACACATCATTCCAGCTGAAACGCTGGCCGTAGCTGAGCAGGCCTACACCGCCAGTGGAGTAATCACGCTGGCTGTATGTACCGGCACCGACCTGGAACTGCTGACTCCACGATGTTTCGTAGCGGTGATAGAGCACGTGATTGACGCTGACCGTCGGCAGGACGCTGAAGTCCGACTTGGGGTTGAAGTAGGGAACGTCCTCATTCTTGCTGTTGTGGCTGGCGCCGACCTCCAGACCGAGGTCGACCTGCACCCCCGGCGCGCTGTACACGCCTTCGCGTCCGGTCAACAAAGCTTCGAGACGATTGTTGCCATCGCTGAAGTGCGACGGGCTGACCGCCAGTTTCCACTCGCGGCTTTCGTTGGCGCGCCAGCGCAGGAAACCGCTGCCGCCGTTGGCGGTGACGTTACTGTTCAGTGCCCGCAGCGGTGTATTGGCCGAGAGGTAGTCGAGGCTGCCGCCATACTGCCAGGCATCATTGATGTCGCGGGCAATCGACAGGCGCGCGCCCTGTTTGTTGCCATAGCCGAAGTTGTGATTGGAGACTTGCGCTTCCAGTGTCATATCGCGGGTTCGGCGCTCGACACCAAGCCGTTCGACACGGTCACGACCGGTGCCTTCCTGGAAGTCACCAGTGGCATAACCGGCACCTGCAAACACACGCCAGTCCTCATCGATCGGTGGACTGTAGAGCGTGGTCTCAATGCCAAAGTCCTTGCTGCCAGCGACTGCACCGGCACCGTTGCTGCCACCGCCATAACTCTTGCCGCCATAGGTCGACACGCGCAGTTCGGCCATGTCGTGCACCTCACGCTGACGCTCCAAACGCTGCACCGCACGGTTGTCCGGGAATCGCGCAGCGACGTCATCGGTCAACGCATCGAGCTGGCGCCACTCCTGCAAATCCTGCGCGGTATGCCCTTGCGCGACTTCCAGACCGATATCTCGCGGTGCCATGCTCTCGGTTTCCTTGAGCAGATTTTCTGCACGGCGTGGCCAGGCACGCGCCAGGTAGACATTCGCCTGCGCCAGACGCAAACCGACGTTGCCCGGTGCTTGTTCGACCAAGGCATCCAGGCCTTGCTGGCTAGCGGGCAAGTTACCGCTATAGAGGCCCGCCTGGGCGGCCAGTTGTTGCGCGTCCATCCATGAATCGTTGGGATTGCCGATCGGCAAGCCTTTGAGCTCCACCCGCGCGCTCTGAGTCTTGGCCAGGTTTTCGGCGACGGTGCGTGCTTCCTGCGGTTTGTCGCTTTCCATCAAGGCGTAGAACAGCGCCGTGGTGTCTTCTACCCGGTCAGCCGGGTCGGCGTCCGGTGCGACCAGCACTTGGCGATACAAGTCTGTCGCGACGTCCGGTTGACGTTGATCCAGATAGGAAGCCGCCACCCAACGCATGGCGTAGGTTGGAATTTTCACGTTTTCAGCGAGCAGTTTCTGGTATTCGCCGATAACCTCAGCCGTGCGCGCGCGGGCCTTGAGTGCGCCCATGCGGTCGATACGCCAACGAACCACGTCGTCGTGAGCCTGTGCATCCGGGGTCCAGGTCGCCAGCAACTGGTCGTAGTCGCTCAAGGCACGATCGGCGATGTCGTAACGTTCTTTTTCACTGCGCGTGGCAAATTCCGCCAGCCGCACGCGCTCTGCCGCCACATCACCTTCGAGGCGGCGCTGCGTCACCGGATCGATCAACCCCGGACGTTGACGGGCCAGACGCAAAGCCGGCTCTGGCAGCCGTGCGCGTTGCAGGGCGAAAACGTATTCGCGGGCGACTTCAGGTTTGCTCCCGGCGCGGATGAACGCCTGGTCGTATTCGAACAACGCGTCATAGGTCGCACCGGAACGGGTCAAGGCGTAGCCCAGCGCCAGGCGCCGGGCCGGATCGTCAGGTTTGGCCGCGACGAGAGCCTTGGCACGGTTGACGGCCTCGACGGGGTTTCCAGAATCAGCCTGGGTCATGGCCAGGCCGAGTTGCAGGTCAGCATTCGCAGGTTCGAGCGCCAGTGCCTTGCGGTAGAGCTCGGTGGCAGAGTCCCAGCGCTTGAGATTGCGGTAGGCACGAGCGGTGGTGGTCAGCGCCTGAATCGGCAGCACCCGGTTGCGCCCCTGGGTTTCATAAACCTGAACCACTTCGGCGTCGAGACCGGCCCAACTGGCGATCTGCAAATGGTCGCTGACCTGGCCGGTGGTTACCTGGCTAGCAGGCACGTTGCGTAACAGCGTCAACACCGGTGCGTAGTTACCAGTACGCGCATCGCGAATCATTTGGTCGTAGGCGGTATCCGCGAACGCCAGACCCGGCCAAAGCAGTTGGCTGCACAAGGCCATGCGAATCAGAGGGCGCAGGCCAAGAACAGTAAAAGGACGAGTAATACGTGGCATTCGTCAGCATCCTTACATGGCGAGCCGGAGTCTCATACCCCCCTTGCCTGGTTCGAAACGGGAAGTCGGACAATCACCCGACAAGGTTTTGCAAACGCAGTATTTCACGCAAGGTTAGACCACTATCAGGAACACAACATTTGTTCAGATTCAGTACAACGGCTTAACCCCCGTGCGCCCTTCAGCCTTGATTTGCGGGCACCAGACAGCAAAACGCCCAGCCAATCCGCAAGTTCGGAGGGCCGGGCGCTAGCTTGTAACCTTTGGTCTAGAGCGTTCGCTCAAGTCCAGCGGTGGGTCGTTTACTGGGCTGCGCCAGCAGTGCTGAGCTTGCTCATCACGAACCCGACGAACTGTTCGACGGTCATCTTCTGGCCGTTGAAGTCCACCTGATTATTGGCGTAGTGCAGCTTGGAGACGATGTCGTTGCCATCCAGCGTCGCCAGTTGCGTGCCGACGGCCATGCTGCTGAACATGTCGCTGGTCGCAGCGGCTTGCTCGGCAACCGCTTTGGCATCGGTCTGGCCGTCCATCTGCGCCTGCACTGTCACCAGGTCAGTGATCATCGGCTTGGATAGTTTCAGATTGAAGTCCAGCAGGGCGATCATTTGCTTGCCCAACTGGTCGGGTGGCAGGTCCAGCGATGTGGGTTTGGTCAGGTCAATGACCAGGCTGGTGCGGCTGACACCGTTCGGGGTGGAGAACGAGAAGTTCTCCAGCGCGACTTGTGGCTGGGCGGCCAGCAACGTCTCCAGACCCGCCTTGACCTGTGCCTGTTCGGCGTCGGTCAGCTTCAGCTCGGGCGCCGGTTCACCCGCAGCGGCAGCAGCCGCGGCGGCCGCTTCGTACGGCTGCAGTTTGTTCTGGTAGATCTGCACCAGCGACAGCGTCGACGGGATATCGAGGTTTTTCATGCTCCAGGCCATTTGCGCCGAGCCGAGGGCCTTGTCGTTGAGGGCGATTTCGCCAATCTTGTAATCGGCACGACCGGCTGCGTTGGACCCGGACTCGGTGGTGGAGCTCTTCATTTCAGTGTTCTTGAAGGACATCACCGACTGTTTGTCGCCAAAGGTAGTCTTGGTGCTGGTCAACTCGACGACGTTTTCCCCCAGGTAGTAGCCATAGCTGCTTTTGCTGAGGTTGCTGGCCAGGGTCAGGCCATTCAATTCGACTTTCACCGGGGACTGATCTTCGGCAACGCTGGTCAGCGTGAGGCTGTCCATGTAGCCGTCAGCCTTGACCTTCTGTGCCTGGGCGCTGGCCGACACGTCGAGGTTCAGACCGGAAAACTTCAACGTGGACTTGTCGTCCAGTGCCGTTTCGACGGGCAGCAGTTCAAGGTTGCCGCTGGTAGCACGGTCATAGCCGATGTTGACCACACCCTTGAGCGGAGACGCATCCTTGGTGGCGGCGAACCACTTCTCGGTGGTCGGGGTCTTTTCCAGCGAGTAGTGACTGGTGGCCATGACCGGCAGCCATTTCAGCGACACCAGGCGCGAGAATGGCAGCGGGCCGTGTTCGATGTGGTCAACGAACAGCAGCTCTACGCCTTCAGGGTTCTCGCCGAACATTTCGCCCTGGCCCTTGAGGCGGTAGTGCGCAGTGCTGCTGAACAATTGACGATCCAGCGACACCAGCTCCAGGGTCGCGGTGCCTTTGGAACCGACCATCGCCGTTTGCAGCTCTTTGTTGGCGTCGGCAATCGAGGTTTGCAGCACCCCTTCCAGTTTCGTACCGGTGTACCAGGCGCCGCCGGCGCTGATTGCACCGATGGCAACGACGATTCCCAGAAGCACGCCTGCTGATTTATTCATGAATGACCCGATCAATGTCCGTTGTTGAAAATGTGGTCGTCTTCCCTGAACCCTCGACGGGTTGCGGCTCGACTCCGCTAAAAGTGCGATGAGATTAGCATTTGTGCCGTGGAGCGGCCCAATGATTAAAGGTGAAAGAGTGTCTATGGAGCGCGGTGGCGGGATTTTCGTTGATTACTCGATCGCCATCGCGAACACGCTCGCTCCCACATTGGATCTGTGATCAACGCAAATCCCCTGTGGGAGCGAGCCTGCTCGCGATGGCGGTGTTCCTGCCAACATCGGATCAGGAATACTGCACTTCGATCTCATCCAACTGATGATCAAAGCTTTTCAGCCGTGCCGTCCACGTATAGACCAGCACTTCAAAATCCCGATTGATCACCGCGCCATTCGGTGAGTCCGCGCGCGGGTCGCAAAAATCCAGTTGATAGCGTTCGCGGGCCATGGCGTTGGCCACGTCAGACAGTTCGCGGGCATTGTTCAGCCAGTGCCAGCGTTCACCGGTGACCTGTTTGTCGAGGGCCAGGCATTGGGTTTTGAGCGCTTCGAGGCTTTTTTCCAGCGGGGTGCCGGTGAGTTCGCCCATGACTTCCTGAAAGGTACGTCCCGGTTGCCAGTAACTGCCCCAGAAATACCGGTCGAATACCGTTTCAACCCGGCGCAACGCCACCTTGGTGTCCCAGATCAGCACCAGGGTCTTGCCTTGTTCGAGTTGTTTTTTCTTGATCCGCCGGGTTTGCAGCGAAGCCCAGGCGACGACGGCAATCGACATCACCCCGATCAGTGCACTGACGCTGTCGAGAAAGATCAAAGCCTTATCAATCTGGTGCGCCAGCATCACGCCATAAAAATACGTAGCCGAGAGCAGCACCAGCGCGACAATTGCGCACCAGAAGCCGGGAGCATAAGGGTTTTTCATTATTGGAATCCCCATGACCAATGCGAGCTTTGACTGCCGGATCCGCCTGTGCAGACCCGACATGTAAAAGCATAGCAATGGCCTCAGGGTTTCGTTGGCTGTGAACCTTGCGTTCGTCCGCTTTCCCAACCGCCGCCCAGCGCCAGGAACAAATCGATCTGGCTCATGGCGACCTGAGTATTGGCGGTCGCCACCTGTGCACGCACGTCGGTGTAGGTGCGGGTCGCCTGCAAATCCGCGAGGAACGACGCCCGACCGGCCTGGAAGAAGCGGTGCGTCTGGTCCGCCGCCTGTTGCGCCGACTGCTCGGCATCCACCAGGGCATCGCGGCGCTGCAACAGCGCGGAATACTGCGCCAGACCGGTCTGGGTTTCGCGGATTGCGTTCAACACCACCCCGTCAAAGTGCGCCAGCGCGCCTTGGGTCGCCGCTTCAGCCTCACGCACCCGCGCCCGGGAGCCGTTGGACGGCACTGTCCAGGTCAGCAACGGGCCGAACCCCCAGCGATTGGTTTGCGGTTGGCCAAGGTGATCGAGAATACCCACGGTACCGACGGTCGCGCCGATGCTGATGTCCGGGTAAAGCGCACCGGTAGCAACCCCGATGTCCGCCGTCGCGGCCGCCAGTTGACGTTCGGCCTGGCGCACATCCGGTCGGCGCTTGAGCAAGGTGGCACCGTCACCGACCGGCAACAATTGCGCAATCTTTGGCAGCTCATGGCAACTGCTGGTCCCGGCGGGCAATTGATCCACCGGTTTAGCCAACAGCATCGACAAACGGAACAGCCCGGCCTGACGGGCGGCCTCATAGCGCGGCATATCGGCGCGCAAGGATTTGAACTGGGTTTGCGAACGGGTGACCTGGGTTTCGTCACCGCGCCCGGCATCGCGCAACCGCTGAATCAGCGCGGTGCTCTGGCCTTGCAGGTCCAGTGAGTGCTCGGCGATTTCACGCTCTTCGTTGGCCGCGCAGACTTGGGTATAGGCACGCACGACGTCGGCGACCAAGGTGATGCGCGCAGTGTCCGCCGCGGCTTGCGTCGCATCGGCATTGGCCTTCGCCGCTTCGATGCCGCGCTGCAATGTGCCAAACAGATCGAACTGATAAGACGTGGTGAGGCCGATGTCACCGACATTGGCCACTGGAACTTTTTCCGGTATCAGAAACGCCTCGCCAGACTCCTGCAAGCGCTGGGCCCCCACCTTCACGCCACCGCTCCAGCCGCCCGCCGACTCGGCTTGTTCGACCCGGGCACGGGCGCGCGACAGGTTGGCTGCCGCCACCCGCAAATCGGTGTTGGTGGCCATGGCTTGGCGCACCAGCTCATCCAGACGCGGGTCCTGGTACAACCGCCACCAGTCGCCCGGCACCGGCGCCGAGACCACGTTTTTTCCGTGCGCAGTCAGATCGCCCTGAAAGTCCGCGCGATGCACCGCAGCCTCTTTGGGCAAATGGTAATCCGGGCCGACCACCTGACAGGCCGACAGCAGCAAGCCGAGACCGGCCGTCGCTAAACAGGTGGCCGCTTTCATTGCGTTGGCTCCTGCTCAGGCTTGTCACCAATGATCGACACGGTCGCGGTACGCCCGGCGATCATGCGGAAATCTGCCGGCACGTCATCGAAGGCAATCCGCACTGGAATCCGCTGTGCCAACCGCACCCAGCTGAACGCCGGGTTAACGTTGGGCAGCAGGTTCGAACCGCTGCTGCGGTCACGGTCTTCAATGCCGGCGACGATACTTTCGACATGCCCGCGCAACCGTGCGCGGTCGCCAATCACGCGGATATCGACACCTTGGCCGACATGAATACCGTCGAGTTTGGTTTCTTCGAAATAGCCATCGATGTGGAAGGAATTGCTGTCCACCACCGACAACACCGGGCGACCGGCGGTGACGAACTCCTGAGTACGCGGTGCGCGGTCGTTGACGTAACCGTCCACCGGGCTGCGGATTACCGAGCGGTCCAGATTGAGCTGGGCGCTGTCCACCGACACCTGGGCCTCGGACAACGCCACCTCGGCGCGGGCCACACGGGACTGGCTTTCTTCCAGTTGCTCACCCGGCACCAGATTGCCCAGACCACGGTTGCGCTTGGCTTCACGCTGCGCCTGGGCCAGGGTTTCCTGACGGTCGGCGACCGTGGCCTTGGCCTGGCGCAACGCCAGTTTGAAACGGTCCTGGTCGATGCTGAACAGCACCTGGCCGCGCTTCACCGGTTGGTTGTCACGCACTTCCACTTGCTGGATCAGCCCGGAAACGTCCGGGGCGATCTGCACGATATCCGCACGAATGTGCCCGTCACGGGTCCACGGAGCGAACATGTAATACATCACCATGCGCCAGACCACGACGACCGCGAAGGTCACCACCAACAAGGTCAACACCACACGGCCAAGGGTCAAAATAGGTTTTTTCATGTCATCAGGTATCGACTGAGTGAGTCCACGGCGCCGAGCAGCAAGGCGTAAAGACCAACGTTGAACAATGCCCGGTGCCAGACCAGACGATAAAAGTGCAGGCGCGTCAGCAACCCGTGCACCACCAGGTACAGCACGTACGTAATACCCATCAGCACCAGCAACGTGGGCAGGAACACCCCGCTGATGTCCAGATCACCGATCATAGAGGCGCTCCATCGATACCTTGGGGAAACGGTTCATCGGTCTCGTTGCCGATGAACTCCACGCCCGGCAACAGCGCCAGACGCAGACCGGCGAGGGCGTGCAGCAGGTGCAGGCGGGTTTCGCCGTCACCTTCCAGGCCTTGGCCATTGAGGGCGCGCCGGGTGCGATCCAGCGTCATCAGCAACGGCGCTGGCGCCGGCAAGCGTTCACCAGCCTTGAGACAGGCCTTGAAGTACTCACCGACCTCGGCCACCACCTGCCGCAGCAAGACGTTCGGTCCCCCTTGCACCCGTGGCGCGTACGCCAGCAAGTCCAGCAGGTTCAGCGCCACGCGCACTTCGCGCAGCGCCACGCCGGTGTCCTGACCGGTCATCGCCAGGCGCGGCAAATGCTGCATCAGCCGATCGAGCATCTGCACACCCAGGTGACGGTGTTCGGCGAGGTTCGCCGGCTCGGTCATGCCGACGATGTCGCGCCAGCTGAAACGGGTCAGGCGCTTGGCCGCCAACTCCGAACCGAAGGGCCGCGCCACCAGGGTCCAGATAAAGGCAAACAACAAGCCCATGGGCCCGGCCAGGTTGGAGTTGGCGAAGCTCAAAAAGTCCGCGTCGTAGGCGCCCTGGATGCTGATAAACGACGAGGTGTTGACGATGGTCAGCAGCATGCCGAGGTAGAAACGCGGCTGTACGGTCAGGGTGCCGACGCAGATAAACGGCACAGCGAACGCCAGCACCAGCATCGGAAAATCATGCAGGTTTGGCAGGATCAAAAACAGGTAGAGGCTGGCGAACAGCACCGACATCGCGGTCCAGAAAAAGAACCGGTAAATCTGCGGTGCCGGGTCGTCCATCGCGGCGAAAAAGCTGCACGCCACCGCCGCCAGAATCACCGCGCTGCCACCGTCGGTCCAGCCGAGCAGAATCCACAGCACCGAGGCGACGATGATCGCCAGCACCGTCGATGCCGCCGAATAGAGCATCAGCCCACGATCGAGAAAAGGTGTCAGCCGGCCCAGCCGCCAATGACGGTAGACCGCACGCCAGTTGTCCTGGCTTTCGCAGCGAATCGCCTCTTGCAGGCTGCGCAGGTCTTGCCATAAATCGATCCATTCACCCAGGCGATACAGCGCATTGGAAAACAGCAGTTGCTTGCGATCATCCAGCGCTTCGGCACTCGGTTGCAGGGCTTCAAGTTGAGCGCGCCGGGCTTGCCAGTGCTCGACCGAAGCGTCTGTGCGGTCGAGCCATTCAATGGTCGCGGCCAGCAGCGGCGCGAACTTGTCCACAAGCTCGGGCGTGCGCCGCTGCAAGGCATACAGCGCATCGTCCAGCGCATCCACCACCGGCAGCAGGTGAATCATCCGCCCACGCAGTTCTTTGGTGTTGCGCACGGTTTGCGGCCGCGCACCTTCGTGGGGCAACTGGCCGATCATCAACTCCAGGGAGTTGAATGTGGCGACCATCGAGGCGCGCAAGGTGCTGACTTCTTCGGGCTGCACGTTGCGGGTCAGGAAGCGCTGGCTGTAGGTCACCGCGTCGCTGAACCACTTGCTGACCGAGTCATCGAACACCGGCGCCAGTCGCCGGGGCCAGAACATACTGCCAACCACCGCGGCGCAGACGATGCCGAGGAAGATCTCTTCAGTCCGCGCCTCTGCCACATCCCATATCGCCAACGGGTTATCCACCACCGGCAGGGCGATCAGCGGCAAGGTGTAGCCCGCCAGCATCAACGCGTAGTTATTGGCGGTACGCAAATGCATCGACAGAAACAACAGGATGCCGGTCCACAGCGCGATGACGACGACCAGTACATACGGACTCTGGACGAACATCGGCACAAACAGCAACGCCGCTGCCGCACCGGTCAAGGTGCCGACGGCACGGTACAGGGCCTTGGAACTGGTCGGCCCGACAAACGGGCTGGAAACGATGTACACCGTGGCCATCGCCCAATACGGACGCGGCATCTGCATGAGCATGGCGATGTACAGCGCGATCATCGACGCGGCGAAGGTACGTACACCGTAAAACCAGTCACGGGCCGGCGGTATGCCGCTAAAAAATCCGTTCACGAGGGGGTCACCGGTAACTGCTGCTCTGCCGTCTCGAACGCGCGAATCACCCGCAACGCGGCTTCAAGATCCGCCGGATCGATGCCTTCAAGCACCACACGGCGCAAGCGCACCAACTCGGCTTCCACCGCTTGCACCAACTCACGGCCGGTCTCGGTCAGGCTCAGGCACTTGGCGCGCCGATCAAGGGGATCTTCAGTGCGGCAGACATACCCGGACTGGCACAACTGATCGAGCAAACGCACCAGCGACGGGCTCTCCATCCCCGCCGCCTGCGCCACCGTCACCTGCCGCACACCCTCGCCCAGCCGCCCGATCATCAACAACGGGACCGCGCAGGCTTCGGAAATGCCGTAGTTGACCAGCGTGGTCTGGCAGATTTTCCGCCAATGCCGCGCAGCCACCACCATGGCACTGCTGATGTTCATCTGAAGGGCGTCGAGGGTCTGGGACACGGGAGAGTTCGCACACTGTTAGTTTGCTAACTATCAATATCGCATTGGAGGGGAAAATCAGTCAAGTTTTGAAACAAAATGGTGTGGTGAGCAAAAACCTGTGGCGAGGGAGCTTGCTCCCGCTCGACCGCGAAGCGGTCGTAATCCGGCAATCGCGTTCCATCTGAATACTCGCGGTGGCTGATTTCAGGGTCGCTTCGCCCGAGCGCGATTTGAAACAATTCTTCGCCCGCTCGTCGCGGTAATATCTGGGCAGTGATGAATATGTACTGAAGACGTATATACTTTTTCAGCACTCAATCCCGGAATCCAGACCATGTCCAAACAAGCCGTTTTCACGATGAAACTTGAGCCCGAACTGCGCGAACAGTTCATGGCTGAAGCAGAAGCCTCTCATCGGCCAGCGTCGCAAATCGTCCGGGAAATGATGCGCCAGTTTGTTCAAACACAACGAGAGTCGCGTGAATACGAGGCGTTCTTGCAACGCAAAGTCGATATCGCGCGTGTTTCCATGCGAGCAGGCGAAGGCCTGACAAACGATGAAGTAGAGGCCGAATTTGCTGCCAGGCGTACTCAAGCAGCCAGACAAGGATGAGGATAATTTGGACGCCAGCCGCGGCACAGGATCGTGCAGAAATTTGGGACTATCTCCACACCGTAAACCCACGAGCAGCCATCGAGATGGACAACCGATTCAGCGAATCGGTTTCTCGCCTTTCACTCCACCCTGAATGCGGTCCTGTAGGGACGATTTCTGGTACTCGCGAATTGTTCCCTCATCAAAGTTACCGACTGGTCTATCAGCTGGATCAGGGAACCGCGTGGATACTCGCCTTGGTCCATACCTCGCGCCAATGGCCTCTTGAGAAATGAACATTCCCGCGCCCTGCGCGGGAACGCGTTGAAGCAACCTTAGGTCGCTTGTGCCGCCTGTGCGGCCAAGCGGTGTTGCAACTCTTCCATCAGATCCAGCCCATCGCGCAAAGACACATACGCGGCGTTGATCAGGCGATAGAAGTCTTTGTCGTTGAGATCGCGAAGGGTGATCGAGGTGAGGGTTTCCAGCAGATCAGTGCCGATACGGACTCGGCTACAGGCAGTTTCATGGAGAAAATGGGTTGGTGCGAGGATGTTGTAGGCCAGAACGCAGACGGGGGTTGGGTTGGTGCTCAGTGGACGATATGGGTGCATAGGGAATATCTCGTAGATAGTTTTAGGAACAGCCTCTACGTAGAATTAGGATCGCCAAATCCTGTCGCCGATGTGCGGCGACGTGGCGAACTATAGGGGGGCGTTTCGGGGTTCGCAACCAAGCGGGCGAGCTTCGGAGTTTTCCTCGGACTTTCAGGCCCTTTCACATATCGGCCAGCAGTCGCCCCGCCTCCGCCTCAATAAACTCAAACACCTCCTCCGGCACGCTGTACTGGAACTGCTTGCGTCGATGCTTTGAAACCTTGCCCTCATTGTCCAGGCACATCATCACCAGCTTCGACAGGTCGCTGCCGCGTACGTCGTAACGCTGGTTCACGGCTTTGACGATGCGGTCGTAGCGGTCGAGGAATTCGGTTACTTCGCGCAGTTCGACTTCGAGGGCGCGGCGGGCCATTTGCAGGGTGAATTCTACGCAGCGGGTGGCATCCCAGAAGCGATAGATCGAGGGATGGCCAATGAACTCGAAAGCCATTTGGTCAGCATCCAACCAAGTGACATTCCAGAAGTCGCGGGCCGGTTGCGAGAAGTCCTTGAGGGCGGCTAGATAGCTGGACTCTTCGTGTTTCATGGCCACGGAAACCGGCAGCAGCAGACCATTTTCCAGAGCGCCGGAATGACACAGGGTCTGGTGAATCAGAAAGCGTGAAAGTCGGCCATTACCATCCATGAACGGATGGAGAAAGACAAAACCAAACGCCGTCACGGCGGCGGCCACCAGTGGATCGACCTTTCGCGAGGACAGATTGGCGAAATTCATCAGTTCGCCCATCAACTCACGGCACAAGTCCGGCTCAGGCGGGATATAACTGACACCGGCAGCACCGCGCAGGCCGTTATGCAGGTGGTTTTGCTCATGGCGAAACAAGGCGGCTTTGTCGAACGGATTGGAGACCGTGCTGTTCTGCAATTCCACCAAATACTCTTCGCTCAGTTCGCGACCGTCATGGGCCTGGCGCAGCAGTTGAACGAAACGCCGGGATTTTTCATCGCTGGGTTCCTCCCTCTCGATGGCAAAGGAATCACGGGTTTCGTGGAGATACGCCCAGTTGATGGCGCGGTCCATCATCTCTGCTGGCAACGTCGCCATGAAGGTTTTGGCCCGGCCGAGGATGTCGAGGCTGAGCAAAGATTCAAGTTCGGGTGTGTATTCCACGGTGGCGCAATAGTGCAGCGAGCCGAGCCCGTTAAAGTCAACGCGCCAGCGGCTGTTGCGTACAGCGAGACCCGTTATGTAAATCTCAGGGTCAAATAACGCAACAACGCTACCGCGTACGGGTAATGAGTAGTCCAGTTGGCGTCCCGTGAAGCTTTCCCAGAGGAAACAGGCTTTGCGAATGAAGACGCCGTTCGGTGCTTTTTCCAGCTCATTGAGCAAGTGTTCTGCGGGGATCGCTTCCAACGCCTGGGACAGAATGCACAGGTTGATGCCTTCATGCTTGAGGGCAAACAAAAGATGTTCCAGCATCGATCCTTGAGCCGGCGCCACGGATTGCGGAACCGCCAGACAGTCGCCAATCAGTGTGATGCGCGTCACCGGTTTGATCATCGCAGTGCGTTTGGGCGCAAAGCTCTTCAGTTTCAGCGCACTGCGAAGGTAGGCGTATCCGACAACTTGCATGACAAGCGACCCCAGAAAAAACTGACTTTGGCGATTAAAGCCCAGATTTTTTTACTTTTCCCCAGATTTTTTTACATTTCGCCCTTTTCTCTCAGATTTTTTTACACCCCCCCCGCCCCTTCCTCAACAGCACATCCAGCTGATCCACCACCTCCGCCCAATCGGAATCGTCGAGGATGTCTTCGCGCAGGAAATCCGCCTGGCTTTTGGTCCAGAAAAACGCGTCGGCCAGGTGCAGTCCGGGTTTCAACGGTGAATGGGTGGCGATGAATTTGTCGATGCTTTCGGCATCGTCGGGCAGGCCGAGTTGTTTGAACAGGTTGGGGAGGCTGTGGGTAGGTGATTCCATGGGAATTGGCTCCTGGGTTTTTAGAGGGTTGGGGACTGCCGCGCAGTCCATCGCAGGCGAGCCGCGCTCCCACACACGGCGGTTTCCTGTGGGAGCGTGGCTTGCCCGCGATGGCGGCGGTGCCTTCACCGCCAATAATGTAATGGCTACTGACTCAATTCGCACACCTCGGCATGCGGCACCATTTTCAGGTACTGGTCCATGCTCAAGTGCACGAGGTTGTTGTGGTTGCCGGCTTCGACGTAGATCTCTTTCTGACGGGTCAGCGTCGGGTCGATGACCATGTCCAGGCCATAGGATTCGCCCAGGGCCGGAACGGCGCCGCGTTCACAGTCGTTGAACAGGTGGGCCAGGGTGCTTTCGCGGGTGACTTGCCATTCACCGCTGCCACGCACTTTGGTCAGGTCCAGATGTCGGCTGGCTGGCAACACGGCCATCAGGTAGTGCCCGTGGTGGTCGTCGAGGATCACCGATTTCGCCACGCGCTCAGCGGGAATGCCCGCCACCCTGGCGGTTTCCAGGCTGCTGGCCGAATGTGGGTGAGAGACTACGTCGAATTCGCAGTGCGCCTCTTCCAGGCTGCGCTGCACGGTTCTTGCCATACGCATGATGCACCTCGGTGTCCGTCGCAAGGCGGGCGGACGATGATTAAACAGGTTGGCGTCTCCTCTAAAGTCTAGGCCTGCTGCCGGTACCCGGTGATAAATCTGCCCACTGGAAACTCGCAAAAATTGATCAGGAATCATCCAGCCAAAGGCTCAACTAGACTATAAGCAGGGCCACCGTGTGGCTCGCGGACGGATGACTCTCCTGGAGGGTCAAGTGAACACTCGCTGGTGGTATGTGGTTGCGTTGTTGTTGGGTTTGAGCGGATCGGCTTTCGCGACAGATACGGTTGTGGTGGTCGTCCCCAACCCGCTCGGCGTCTGGCTGATGATGGTGGGTATCGCGCTGCTCGTGGCGGAGGTGGTGCTGCCCAATTACGGGGTGGTCGGGCTGGGCGGTATCTCGATGTTCGTGATCGGCGCGGTGATGGTGAGCAACGCCGATGTCCCTGCGCCACTGATCATCGGTCTTGGGCTGATCAGCGCCCTGCTGCTGATCGCCCTGCTGTTCCACGCGCTGAAAACCCGACCGCGCCACATTGTCAGTGGCGATGCCGGGCTGCTGGGCAGCGTCACGCAGGTGACCGCGTTGCAGGGTCACAACACGCACAAGGGCTGGGTGCATTTGCAAGGTGAACGCTGGCAGGTGCACTGCAAGACACCCTTGCATTCCGGGCAACGGGTGCGAGTGGTGGCACGCAAGGGAACACTGCTGGAAGTGGCCGCGGCTGACGCGGCGCCGCAAGGAGAATGATCATGGGTCTGCAACTGGGTTTTGCCGCGCTGCTGGTGCTGATGATTGCACTGGCAGGGTCGACCTTCCGCATCCTGCGCGAATACGAGCGCGGGGTGGTTTTCCAGCTTGGACGCTTCTGGCAGGTCAAGGGCCCGGGGCTGATCCTGTTGATTCCGGTGGTGCAGCAAATGGTTCGGGTTGATCTGCGGACCGTGGTGCTCGACGTACCGCCGCAAGACGTGATCACCCGCGACAACGTCTCGGTGAAGGTCAACGCGGTGCTGTACTTCCGTGTGCTCGACTCGCAGAAAGCGATCATCCAGGTCGAAGACTTCCTCATGGCCACCAGCCAACTGGCGCAAACCACCTTGCGGGCGGTGCTCGGTAAACATGAACTGGACGAGTTGCTGGCCGAGCGCGAACGCTTGAACTTCGACGTCCAGCAAGTGCTGGATGCCCAGACGGATGCCTGGGGGATCAAGGTCGCCAACGTCGAGATCAAGCACGTCGACCTCAACGAATCGATGATCCGCGCGATCGCCAAACAGGCCGAAGCCGAACGTGAACGGCGGGCGAAAGTGATCCACGCCGAAGGTGAGTTGCAGGCCTCGGAAAAACTCATGCAAGCCGCCGAAATGCTCGGTCGCCAGCCCGGCGCCATGCAGTTGCGTTACATGCAGACCCTGAGTTTGATTGCCGGCGACAAGAGTTCGACCATTGTCTTCCCGCTGCCGATCGAATTGCTCAAGGGCATGGCGGATTTGTCGTCGAAGAGCTGAGCTGTTGTATCACCTGTGGCGAGGGAGCTTGCTCCCGCCGGCCGGTCCGCGTTCGGGCGAAGCCGTCGTTATTCAGCCGACGAGGTGCGCCTGACAAAATACCGTTGCCAGTTTAGGGCCGCTCCGCGGCCCAGCGGGAGCAAGCTCCCTCGCCACAAGAAGCGGTTCGCCATTGCTCCAATGCTTCGTAAGGCCCGTGTGCCCAACGCTCAACGCGTTCTCTGAGCAGCGCCGAGGCTTCTTGTTGTTTGCCCTCGCTGTCGGCCACAAAACGTTCGGCCGGTTGTTTGGCGTGCTGACTCACGGCGCTGAACACTTGGGTTCGCTGCTCGGCATCCAGCGCAAAAAAACTGGCCAAACGCCCCTCCATGGCGCCCGGCAACTCACGATAATTAACCGCCAGCCCGGCAAACTCATGGCAATGTTCAACGCCCAGTTGCAGCAGTTTGCCCAAGCGCCGAGCGATGAAGTCTTCCCGCCCCTCGAACGCAACCCCATCATCCAATGCACTGGTGCCGATCAGCCCCGGCACCATGTGCAGGCCCGGACGACGTAGGTGTGAAACGGCGATTTCCAGCGGATCGCGGTAGACAAACAGCCAGGGCGTTTCAGGAAAGCACTCGCGCAACCGCTTCAACTCACCGATGTTCCAGGCGTCCAGCTTGATCACCAAACGTTGTTCCACACCTCGGCGCGGCTGGCCATAGGCCGAGAGCAAACCGCGAATGGCTGCGTTGCGCTCAATCGGCGGCAGTGCGCTGCGCAGCAACGCATCCAGTGGCGGTGGTTCGGAAATGACGATGTGGTTATCGAGTTGCGCCAGCATCTGGCTGATCAGCGTCGAGCCACAGCGTGAGGCGTGAAAAATGAACGCACTCGGCGCCAGCCCCGAGCTGATCGCCTGCCAATCACTCAGCGTGCTCAGCGGTGTTTGATGGCGGAACGCCTGGTTGAACGGCAGGCGCAGCGCCTCCTCCACCGCATCGCGAAAAAACGGCTGACGCAACGGCTGATCACCAAACCAGCACCAATCGACCCGCCACTCCTCGGCCTGCTGCCAGACGCGAATCGGCAACCAGCCGTCGAGGTTCAGGCGCTCCATTGTTCATTCCATTGGCGACGGCCATTGCGCATCGCTGCACGCAACTCTTCACGAGAGAACGCCAGGCCCCGCTCGGCAGCCAGCTTCAGGGTGGTGGCGAAAAAGGTTTCGTTGTCGGTCACGCCCTGCAAGACTTTGCAGAGCTGTGGATCGTTTTCCAGCAGCCGTCGAAACTGTGCCAGCGCTTGCGCTGCATGACCGACGCCAGGCGCCGGCGTGGTTGAAACACCCTCGACAATCGCCTGTTCCAACCAAGGGTCGGGCCTGCAATCGATCACCAGATGCACCCGCTCGCGGCTATCGCGATTGTCGACGCTGTGGGGCCGCGACAGGTCGAGAAACCAGCATTCGCCGGCCTCCATCGGCATACGTAAACCGTCGAGCAGAAAGTCGACGTTCGGTGGACTGAGCAACGGAATGTGCAGCCGCAGATCGGCCTCTGACCCCTCAAGATCGTAGTCGCGGTGCTCGTGAATCCGACTGCCGGGCCCCAGCTTCAGCAATCTTGCCGAGACGATGTCCAACGGTAATTCCTGCAATGCATGCTGCCACCGACCATCGAGCAGCCACGGCGCTCGCAACACCGGTTTTCCATGGCCAGGGGATAGCTCCGTCAGCGCATCAGCCGCGCTGATCAGCGCCACCCCGCTCCAGTCGCCACTGAAATAGTGGCTGTTGAAATGGCGATGCCAGTCGCTGTCCTTGATTTGCGCCAATGCCTGCAACAGCAACGGCAGAGGCACCGTCACCGGCAGGCGGGAAAACGCCGGTCGAGTCATCGGTGCGGTAGCACCGCGCATTCGCCGAGCCAGGTCAGTAAGCGATCAAGGCAGGCGTCCACCGACAGCACGCCGGTGTCGAGCACCAACGCCGACGACGCGGGTGGCTCGTAAGGTGCGGAGATACCGGTAAAGCCCGGCAGTTCACCACTGCGCGCACGAGCGTAATGACCTTTCGGATCACGCTGCTCGCAAACGTTGAGCGAAGCACTGCACCAGACTTCGCGGTAGTCCTCACCCAAACGCCGGGCGAAGATTTCTCGCAGTTCAACCAACGGCGCAATCATCGCCAAAATAACGATTTGCCCATTCTCCACCAGCAACGCTGCGACCTCGCTGGCGCGGCGGATGTTTTCCTGGCGATCCTTGTCGGCAAACCCGAGGTCGCGATTGAGCCCGACCCGCAGTCCATCGCCATCGAGCACCTGGCTGTGCACGCCGCGTTCGAACAACGCGGCGTGCAGCGCCTGGGCCAGGGTCGACTTGCCTGCCGCCGGTAAACCGGTCAGCAGGATCGCCGCTGCGCGATGGCCATGGCGGTCTTCGCGTTGCGCCCGGCTGATGCTGGCCGTGGGCGCCAGCAGATTACTTGCTTTGGACATGGGCTGTCGGCACCGTGATGTTGCCGGCGGCCCACGCGTCCTCGCGACTGGCCAGTGCCGTGGCGATCGACTGCACCTGGGTCGACTGCACCTGATCCGGCAGAGGGTCGAGCCCGGCACTGGCGAAGATCTGCCCGTACGCGTTGCGCAAATCCGCGTACGACAGGTCGCGGCGCAGGTCGGCTTGCAGGGTGTTCAGTTCGCCCTGGATCAGCTCCAGTTCGCCGATGCCCGCGGCCTGATGACGATTACGCAACTGGCCAAGAATCTGCCCGTCGATGTTCGACAGCTGCTGGCTGGTCTCGAACTGGCGCAGCGCTTCGCGGTAGTTGGCGTTGGCCACGTAGAGCTGCGCCAGCACCGCGATCGACATTGCCTGACGGCGTGCCTTGGCCACTTCTTCACCGGCCTTGGCCACGTCGATGGCCGCCGGGGCGGAAATCACGTTGAACAGGTTCCAGGTGATTTTTACCCCGTAGTCGGCCCACTTGTCGTTGACCAGAAACGAGTTGCTGTCGTAATGCCCGCCAGCCGAGAGCTCCAGCCCCGGCAGTAGCCGCAGCATGGCTTTGCGGGTTTCGGCGGTGCTGATGCGCGTCTGATAATCCTGCTCGCGCAGTTCCGGACGGCTGGCCAGGGCCTCTTGCTCAAGGCTGGCCATGTCGACCTTGAGCTCCGGAATCGGGTAATCCTCTGGTGTCGCCAACGTCAACTCGGTGCCCATCGGCAGGTTGATCAGGGTCGCCAGTTCGGTTTTCGCCAGCGACAGAGCCCGCCGCTGTTCTTCGAGCTGGCGCGTGGCTTCGATCAGCGAACGCTGATACCCCAAGGCCTGCACCGGGTCGCCGATACGCTGCTCGCTCATGCTCTGGCTGTTGTCGCGCGCGGCATCGACCCGCGCCATCAGGCTGTCGATCTGCTTGAGCAGGCGTTCAGCAGCCACCGCCCGCCAATAAGCCGAGCGCACGTCCTGAACGATGGTGTTGATAACCTTGCGCCGGCGTTCCTGAACGATCAGCCGTTGATCGCCCTGCTGCTTGGCGTTGATGTAGCTGACGCCGAAGTCGAGGACGTTCCAGACCATGGTCAGGTCGGCGACTCTGCGATCGCGGTCCTGGGAGGTCGAGGGTTCGAGGGATTGGGTGCCGGTGCGCACACTCTGGCTGCTGGAACCGCTGGTGTTGTTGCGCCCCACGTAACCGGCGTCCAGGGCCATGCGCGGCAGCATGTCGAAGCTGGCAAGGTCGAGTTGGCGCTTGGCCAACGCCTCTTCCATGATTTTCAACCGGCCTTCAAGGTTGTATTTCACCGCACGGGCCATGGCTTGATGCAGCGTCAGTGGGCCGCTAAGGGGCTCCTGATCCTTGTACATGCTCGCCAGATCGCTTCTGGCGCGCTGCTCGCTGACACTGCGTTCAATCGGCTCACTGGTCACCGCACATCCGCTGATTGCAAGCGCCAGCAGGCTGGCGCCGAATAGTTTCTGACTTTTCTTCATCCTTGGACCGCCCCTAGGTACTGCACAGTTTTAGGTTTTTGATCAGGCCTGCATTTCGCTGATGCCGACCTGTTGCAACGCTGCAGCCAACGCCTGGATCTGCTGCTTCTCGGCGTTTTCAAGTTGTTGAAGTTGCTCGCCCAAGGTCAGTGCGCCATAGACACCGTGCAGGCCTTGAGCAGCATCGCCGCCGTGCTGGATCGACTTGTCGCCGAACGCATTGAACGAACTGTCACCATTGCCCGACTCATGACTGAACAGACTCGACAGCGTGCTGCTGCCAAACACCCCGCCATCACCCCCGCCAAAACCCAGGAAGCCGTGAGCGGAGCCATTCCCGCCGCTGTCGCTGCTAGTGAACACCTGAGCGATATAGCTGGGGCTCAGTGCGCCACGATTGATGAAAATATCCCCCAGTGGGCGGATGCCATCGCCCAATACCCGCTGTTCGAACAACGGCGCAAAAGTCAGCGGTGAGCCGAGATTACCGGTCGGCGGCGTGAAGATAATCGGCTGCAACGGCACGTTCGGAGGACTTGGCGGCGGTGCCGGGTCGCTGACCGAGACCACGACGGCCGGTACCGTGTTGATGGTGAAATTGTTGGAGATCGCGACACTGGCGCCCGCGTTCCCCGCGCGGTCGGTCACGTTGCGGGTGTCCAGCCCGATGAAATTGGTCGCATCGTTGATGTTGGCCGCCGGGGTCAGGGTGGCGGTCCAGGTCTTGCCGCCGTTGCTGCTGCTCAGGTTGGTGAGGGTGCCATTGGCCACGCTGATGTCGGACAAATCGAAATGCTTCACCGCTTCGCTGAAGGTGAAGGTCACCTGCGAGGTCTGGCCAACGCCCAGGTTCGGGTTGGCGATGACGATGGTCGCGGTGGGGCGATCACTGTCCAGGGCGTAGTTGTTGGAGATGGCCAGTCCCGTCCCGGCATTGCCTGCGGCGTCGTTGACGTTACTGTTGTCGAGCACAATCAGGTTGGTCGCGTCGGTCACGTTCGCCGTCGGCGTGAACGTCGCTGTCCAGGTCTTGCCTCCGTCACTGCTGGCCAGGTTGGACAGCGTACCGTTGGTCACGCTCAGATCGGACAGGTCGAAACCGCTCACTGCTTCACTGAAGGTGATGGTCACCCCCGAGGTCTGACCGATGCCCAGCAGCGGTTTGGCAACGACGATGGTCCCGGTAGGCCGATCGGCATCGAGCACGTAGTTGTTGGACAGGCTTACGGTGCTGCCCGCGTTACCGGCGCTGTCCTGCACATTGGCGGTGTCGAGCACGATCTGGTTGGTGGCATCGTTGACCGCGGCGGTCGGCGTCAGGGTCGCCGTCCAGGTCTTGCCGCCGTCGCTGCTCAGCAAATTGGACAATGTGCCATTGGCCACGCTGAGGTCGGACAGATCGAAACCACTGACCGCCTCACTGAAGGTGATGGTCACCTGTGAAGTCTGGCCAATGCCCAGCAGCGGATTGGCCACCACAATGCTTGCCGTTGGACGTTGTGTGTCGATGGCGTAGTTGTTCGAGTCGGTGGTGCCCACACCAACGTTGCCAGAGGCGTTCTGCACCCCCGAGTTGTCCAGAGTGATCAGGTTGGTCGCGTCGGTGATATTCGCGGCCGGGGTGAAGGTCGCCGTCCAGGTAATACCGCCATCGCTTGAACTGACCGCGCTCAACGTACCGTTGGCAATCGTCAGGTCGGCGTTGGTAAACCCGCTGACCGCCTCGGAGAAGGTGATGGTCACCAGTGACGTTTCACCGATATTCAAGGCGTTGTCAGCCACCACGATGGTCGCGGTCGGCCGCTGGGTATCGATGGTGAAGTTGCCCGAGTCAGTGGTGCCGCTGCCCGCATTACCGGCCAAGTCAGCCACGCCAGTGTTGGCCAGGGTAATCAGGTTGGTCGTGTCTTTTATGCCGGTGGTCGGGGTGAAGGTGGCGGTCCAGGTGATCCCGCCATCGCTGCTGCTGACGTTGGTCAGGGTGCCGTTGGGCACGCTCAGGTCGCTGTTGTCGAACCCCGTCACCGCTTCGCTGAAGGTGATGGTCACCAACGACGTTTCACCAGCCGTGAGAGTACCGTCAGCTACAACGATGGTCGCGGTCGGACGCACGGTGTCGATCGCATAGTTGTTCGAGTCGGTGGTCCCGCTACCCGCATTACCGGCCAGATCGGCGATCCCGGTGTTGTCCAGGGTGATCAGGTTGGTCGCGTCAGTGGTGCTGGCGCTCGGCGTAAAGGTCGCCGTCCAGGTGATGCCGCCGTCACTGCTGCTGACGGCGGTCAGCGTACCGTTGGCAATCGTCAGGTCGGCGTTGGTGAAACCGCTCACCGCCTCGCTGAAGGTGATGGTCACCAGCGAGGTATCACCGATTTTCAGGGCATTGTCCGCGACCACGACCGTCGCGGTCGGGCGTACCGTGTCGATGGCGTAGTTGTTCGAGTCGGTGGTGCCCGCGCCGACGTTGCCGGAACCGTTCTGCACGCCGGTGTTGTCCAGGGTGATCAGGTTGGTGGCGTCGGTTATGGCGCTGGTCGGGGTRAAGGTCGCGGTCCAGGTCACGCCGCCATCGCTGCTGCTGACSGCGSTCAGCGTGCCGTTGGTGATGGTCAGGTCAGCGTTGGTGAAACCGCTGACCGCCTCGGAGAAGGTGATGGTCACCAGCGAGGTGTCGCCAATCTTCAGCGCGTTGTCGGCAACGATGATGGTCGCCGTCGGACGCACGGTGTCGATGGTGAAGTTGGCGGAATCGGTGGTGCCGCTACCGGC